>NZ_WWJY01000749.1 GCF_009865405.1 Streptomyces sp. SID3212
CGGCGCGCGCGGGACCAGGAGGTCCGCCGCCGCCTGCTGGTACCGCAGGACGGCCTGCTCGGCGACCCGCAGGTCGCACGGCGCGCTCCACAGCATCCGGCGGGCCGCGTCGTACCGCTCGATCAGCACCGGGTCCTCGGCCATGCCGTGCCGGGCGACCTTCGCCTTGTACGCGTCGAGCCGGCCGCGCAGCTCCGCGCGGACCGCGAGCGGCTGCGTGACGGCGGTCAACGACTCGCGGGCCCGCAGCAGTTCGTCCTCGGCCTCGCGCTCCAGGGACTCCAGCAGCGGGGAGAGCCGGTGCCACTGGGCGTGCCTGCGGTACTCGGCGGCGGTCGACAGCCGTTCGTGGAGGACGATCGGCGGCCCGCTGACGGCGGGCACCTCCGACGCGGCGATCTTCGCGAGCACCTCGCCCCGGGCGGCGCGGGCCTCGGTCAGCGTGCGGTCCGCGCGCGACACGACGTCACGCAGCCGCATCAGCCGTTCCTCCGAGTCTTGGCGCACCGCCAGGACCGCCTCGATCTCCCGTCGTACGTCCTCCAGCGCGCGGGCCGCCCGGTCATACCGCTCGGTGTCGGGCCGGCCGCCGCCGGGGGCCGAACTCCCCGACGCGGGCCGCCAGAAGCCCAGCGGGTCGGACACCACCTGCGCGCGCAGGTCGGTCAGTTCGTGGGTGATCGACTCCAGGTCGTCCCCGGCGGGGTGTTCCCCGGGCCGTACGCCCACCGAGTGCGCGAGCGACAGCGTGCGCCGCAGCTCGGCGGAGAGCAGGTCGATCCGGGCGGGCAGCGCGGACCACACCGAGTCGGCCGCCACGACCGTGTCGAGCGCGCGCGCGTACAGCTCGTTCATCCGGGAGACCAGCTCCGCGAGCGTGAAGCGCTCGGAGAGCTGGGCGGGGCCGGTGATCGAGGACGGCGGCTGCTGTTCCGCCGGCCCGGCGAGCGCGGCGGCACCCGAGAGCGTGACGCTGCTGCCGCGCAGCGTCTCGGTCAGCTCCACCAGGTCGTCGCGGTTCGGCCAGCGGCGCCTGGCGCGGGTGTCCCGGGCCCCGCTCAGGGCCGCGCTGTAGGCGTCGAAGTACGTCCACAGCAGCGTGATCGTCCGCTCGGTCGCCGCCCACCGGTCCTTCGTGACGCCGGTGAGCGCGGCCCCTTCGAGGAGCCTGCGGCCCGCGTGGTCCTGGAGGGCGAGGAGGGAGGTCTCGATGGCTTCGTGCTCGGCTTCGAGGCGCGCCAGCGCACGGTCGGCCTCGTCCCGGTCCATCACCGGTCCCGAAGGCACTCCCCTGGAGTCGGGGATGGAGCCCGCGCCGCCCATCGATCACCTCTCCGCTCGCTCGTGTCCTGCCGGAACTCCGTGTCGGAACAACGCACATCCTGAGCAACGACGCCTGTGCCGAGCGACGACGCCCGTCCTGAGCGACGACGCCCGTCCTCGGGGGACGCGGCACCTCCCGGGGGCCGCCCGAGCGGTCCGCCTACCCGTTCCGGTACTTGGCGGGGGGCGGCGCGGTGATCCCCGGCAGCCCCGCCGCCAGCCACTTCCGGTACGACGTCATCCAGGGGCTGTTGTCCCCACCGGCGCGATACCCCACCAGCACCGCGTTCACCCGGCGGACCAGGTCGTCGTTCCCGAGCTTGGCCGCGACGCCGTAGTACTCCGTGGTGAACGGCTTGCCCGTCAGCTCGACCGTCGGGTCCTGCGCGGCCTGGCCGGCGGCGAGCGCGTTGTCCGTCACCACCGCGTCCACCTCGCCCAACTGGAGCCGGACCAGGCAGTCGAGCTGGTTGGGGACCGTCAACAGGTCCTCGTCACCGGGCTTCCCGTCGTTCTTGTCCTGGTAGATCGCGCCGAAGGACTCCTCCTTCAGCGCTTCGTACGCCGTCGAGCCCTCCGCCGTGCAGACCCGCTTCCCGGCCAGGGACGCGTCGCGCCCGGTGATGGTCGACCCCTTGGGGGCGAGCACCTGCTGGCCCGCCTGGAAGTAGGCGGTGGAGAAGGCGACCTGCTTGATCCGGGCGCAGTTGATCGTCATCGTCCTGACGACCAGGTCCACCGTGCCCTTCTCCAGCGCGGGCACCCGCTGGTTGGTGGGGATCGCGAGGAAGATGATCGCGTCCGGGCTGCCCAGGATGTCGTCGGCGATCGCCCGTGCGAGATCGATGTCGAAGCCCTGGATCTGGTTCGACTCCGGGTCGCGGTATCCCCAGCGGTAGCTGTTCTGGTCGACGCCGACGATCAACTTCTTCCGTGCCTTGATCCGCTCGATCGTCGGGCCGTCGGCGGTGGAGGGCGGCAGGCTGGCTTCCGGCTCCGAGCAATCCTCGGCGGCGGCGGACGTGGCGGTGACCACCTGCTGGGCCGCCCGGTCCGGTCCCTTCTCCGACGTGCTGTGGGCGAGCGGCAGCAGGGTGAGCGACGCCGTCACCACACAGGCCGTGGCCATGGCCGTGACACCGCCCCAGCCACGGAGCCTTCCCCAGCCACGGAGCCTCCCGGCGCCGCGAAGGCCGCCGGACGGGCGCGGCCCGCCGGACCGGCGGAGCCTGTCCATGGAAGTCATCCCTCCGCCTCTCACCGGTACTCCGAAAGCCTGCGGCCGATGCCCAGGATCGCGGCCACCGCCCCGAGCAGGGCGAGGATCCCGGCCCCGACGGCCAGTCCCGTCAGCGCGCTCCTGCCGTCCGTGGCGGAGGCGTCGAACTCCACCTGTTCGTGCGCGATCGCCTTCTCCAGGGCCGCGTCCACCTGGTCGAAGCACTCACCGGTGGATCCCTCGGTGCCGATCACCTGCTCCAGCGCGAGCTCGTAGTCACCGGCCTTGTCCGTGGCGCTGGCCGACCTGTGGCGCTGCCGCCACTCGCCGGCGGAGGCGATGGCGTCGGCCACCGGCGCGACGCCCGAACTGTCGTCGGCCAGGCCCTTCGCCCGGTCGAGCGCGGTGGTGAGCCTCGCCATGCCCGACGTGTAGTCCGTCTCGTACTTGTCGTCGCCGTCCGCCGTGAGGACCGCGCCCCGCGCCACCAGCGTGAGGTTCTCGTTCGCCCGTGCCTTCAGGGAGTTGATCCGCGCGTCGTTCAGGACCGCGAGCGACTCCTGCCCGTGGACCTGCGCGTTGTTCAACTCCGTCCGCGCGACCGTGTGTCCCACGGCGAGCCAGAGCAGGACGACCGTGGACGCGGCGGTCGCCGCGAGCAGGCCGTGGTTGAACAGCCGGTTCGTACGACGATAGTTGCGCCGCTGCGCCCAGAACAGTACGGCGAAGGCCAGCACGCCCAGCGCGAGGGAGACGAACGGCCACACCCGCGCGTCGTTGTTGTCCCGGTCGAGCCGGGCCGTCTCCTCCGCGTACAGCTTCTCGGCGGCCGGCAGCAGGTCGCTCGTCATCTGCTGGTTCGCGTACCGCAGATAGGCGCCGCCCAGCGGCAGTCCCTGACGGTTGTTCGCCCGGGCGCGCTCTATCAGACCCGTGTACCGGGGGAGGGCCTCGTTGAGTGTCGCTATCTGCCGGGCCGCGTCGCCGCCGCCCGAACCGCCCGTGTTGGCCGCGGCCTTGACCAGCAGCCGGGACGCCGTCTCTATGTCCTTCCGATACCGCGCCAGATCCTCGGGCCGCTCCCGCGCGCCCGCCAGGAAGCCCGTCGCCGCGGCCGTGTCCGCGTCGGCCAGCGAGCGGTATATGTTCGCCGCGTCCGCGCTCAGCGGCTGACTGCGGGTCACCACGTCGTCGGCGGCGGCGAAACGGTCGGAGACCTCCCAGGCCGTCACCGCGCCGAAGGCCACGACCAGCAGGGCCAGCGCGGCCCCGATGATCCGCAGCCGCCCGGGCTCCGTCGTCGCGGAAGCGCGCAGGCGCTCCACGGTCTCGGCCCACGCGCCGTGCGCTGCGGGCGACGGAGACGCTGGGTATGTCACGTGACCTCCCCCTGGGTCGATCGGACGGCGGCGGCTCACCCCCTCGCGAGCCCGGGAACCCCTCCCGACCAGCAGTATGGCCGCAGGGACGGACATTGGCAGCAGCCTTGGCACGATCTTGTACGGATCGCGCCGGGCCGGTGTGCGCCCGCGCCTGTCCCGCTTCCCACCATGAATACGCCGCGCACGCCTGATCGGTTCCCGTTCCGGGGCGTTCGTGGGTGTTCGTGGCGATCATCCGCCATGTGCCGGGAGGGCGCGGTCCCGGAGCCGTGGAACCGACGCTGCCGCCGCCGGGAGAACCCCGGCGGCGGCAGCACCTGCCCGAAAGACGGCACCTCACACGAAGTGCTCACCCAGCCGCACATGCGCCTCCGCGCTCGCCCCCACCTGGTCGAGACCCAGCAGGGCGGCCCCCAGCACCGGCGGCGCCGTGACCACCTCCACGTACGCCTTCGGCGCCTTCGCCGCCAGCCGCTCCGCGATCCCGTCGTCCAGCTGCGGATGACGCGCCGCCAGCACACTGCCCCCGAGGAGCACCGGCGCCTCCTCGCCCAGCAGGTCCAGCTTGCCGAGCGCGACCGTCGACAGCGCCACGACCTCCTCCGCCAGCCGGTCCACGAGCGAACGGGCGACCGGGTCGCCCGCCGCGCTCGTCGCGAACAGCACCGGCGTCAGCTCGTGCCGCCGCGCGTACGGGATGTGCCCCCGGTGCAGCGCCTCGATCAGGTCGTACATCGTCGCCAGGCCGAAGTGCCCCGGCAGGGTCCGTACCAGCTCCGTCGGCTCGCCCCGGCCGTCCTCGGCCCGGGCGCCGTGGTACATCGCCTCCTCCGCGAGCCCCGAACCGCCGCCCCAGTCACCGGAGATGCGCCCGAGCGCGGGGAACCGCGCCGTCCGCCCGTCCGGCAGCATGCCGACGCAGTTGATGCCCGCGCCGCACACGACGGCCACCCCGCGCGGCTCCGCGCCGCTCGGCAGGCCGGCCCGCAGTATCGCGAAGGTGTCGTTGCGCACGTCGGTCGTACGCCCCCACCCCCGCGCCTGCACGGCCTCCGCCAACTCCCGCTCCTCGACGGGCAGGTCGGCGTTGGCCAGACACGCCGACACATGGTCGGCGAAGTCCAGCCCCGGCAGCCCCGCCGCCGACGCCGCCTCGGCGATCGCCACCGCCAGGATGTCGATCGCCGCCTCGATCCCGACGACCGGCGGCTGGAAGCCGCCCCCGCGGGCCGTGCCCAGCACCGAACCGTCGGCGCCGATCACGGCCACATCGGTCTTGCTGTTCCCGGCGTCGACGGCGAGGACGCTGCCGCGCCCCGCCGCCGGGCCGGCCGTGCCCGTACCCGTGCTCATGCCCACGCGAGGTGCTCCCGGTTGTGCGCGATCAGCTGGTCGGTGAGCGCCTCGGCGTACTCGTACTGTCCGATCAGCGGATGCGACAGCAGCGCCTTGAAGACCCGCTCGCGCCCACCGTGCAGCGCGGCCTGGAGGGCGAGATCCTCGTACGCGGTGACGTTCGCGACCAGCCCCGCGTACAGCGGGTCCAGCTTCGGCACCGCGAGCGGCACCGCGCCGGACGTGCCGACCTTCGCCTGGACCTCGATGACCGCGTGGTCGGGCAGGAACGGCAGGGTGCCGTTGTTGTACGTGTTCACCACCTGCACCGGACTGCCGCCGCCGCGCAGCAGCGACGCCGCCAGGTCCACGGCGGCCTCCGAGTAGAAGGCGCCCCCGCGCTTGGCGAGCAGCGCGGGCTTCTCGTCCAGGGACGGGTCGCCGTACATCTCCAGCAGCTGCTTCTCCATCGCCGCCACCTCGGAGGCGCGCGACGGCTTCGTCCGCAACTCCCGTACGACGGCGTCGTGCTGGTAGTAGTACCGCAGGTAGTACGAGGGGACGACGCCGAGCCGCTCGACGATCTCGCGCGGCATGTGCAGGTCCTCGGCCACCGCCGTCGCGTGCTCGGACAGCAGCTTGGGCAGCAGGTTCTCGCCCTCGGGCCCGCCCAGGCGCACCCCCAGCTCCCACGTGAGGTGGTTGAGCCCCACATGGTCCAGGTGGACCTCGGACGGCGCGACGTCCAGCAGCGCGGCGAACTTGCGCTGGAAGCCGATCGCCACGTTGCACAGCCCGACGGCCTTGTGCCCGGCCTCCAGCAGCGCGCGGGTCACGATCCCCACCGGGTTGGTGAAGTCGATGATCCACGCGTCGGGGTTGGTACGGCGCACCCGCTCGGCGATGTCGAGCACCACCGGCACCGTGCGCAGCGCCTTGGCGAGCCCTCCGGCGCCGGTCGTCTCCTGTCCGACGCAGCCGCACTCCAGCGGCCACGTCTCGTCCTGGTTCCGCGCGGCCTGTCCGCCGACGCGCAGCTGGAGCAGGACGGCGTCGGCGCCCTCCACCCCCGCGTCCAGGTCGGACGTGGTGGTGATCCGTCCCGGGTGGCCCAGCTTGGCGAAGATGCGCCGGGCCAGCCCCCCGACCAGTCCGAGCCGGTCGGCCGACGGGTCGATCAGTACGAGTTCCTCGATCGGCAGAGTGTCCCTCAGCCGTGCGAATCCGTCGATGAGTTCGGGTGTGTAGGTCGATCCTCCGCCTACCACTGCGAGCTTCATGGTTCTCAGCCCTTTACTCCGGTGAGCGTGACGCCTTCGACGAAGGCCTTTTGTGCGAAGAAGAACACGACGATGACCGGGGCCATCACCAGCAGAGTCGCCGCCATGGTCAGGTTCCAGTTGACCGAGTGCGCGCTCTTGAAGGATTCCAGCCCATAACTCAGTGTCCAGGCCCCCGGGTTCTGCGCGGCGTAGATCTGCGGCCCGAAATAGTCGTTCCAGCAGTAGAAGAACTGGAACAGGGCGACGGCCGCGATGCCGGGCTTGGCCATCGGTACGACGATCTTCAGCAGCGTGCGCAGCTCGCCGCAGCCGTCGACCTTCGCCGACTCGATGTACTCCTGCGGGATGGTGAGCAGGAACTGCCGCAGCAGGAAGATCGAGTACGCGTCGCCGAACGCCATCGGGATGATGAGCGGCCACAGCGAGCCCGACAGGTGGAACTGCTGGGCCCACACCAGGTACATCGGGATGATGATGACCTGCGGCGGCAGCATCATCGTGGAGATGACGAGGATCATGGCCGTACGGCGGCCCCGGAAGCGGAACTTGGCGAGGGCGTACGCGACCGGGACCGACGAACAGACCGTGAAGACGGTGCCCAGCACCGCGTACACCAGCGAGTTGCGCCACCAGGTCAGGAAGCCCGGCGTGTGGAACACCGTCGAGTAGTTCGACCAGTGCCACGAGGTGGGCCACAGGTCGCCGCTCAGCGCCTGCCCGTCGCTCATCACCGAGGTGAGGAAGACGAACACGAACGGCAGGATGAAGAAGAGCGCCAGCGCGAGCGCCACGGAGTGGACCGCTATCCAGTTCAGGATCCGCTTGCGGCGGTGGCGGGCGGCGTCGGGTCCGCGGTCGCGGGTCCGCCCGGCGGCAACGGGTGGTGCGGTCAGGGTGGTGGTCATCTCAGTCCTCCGCCGGGATGAGGCCGACGCTCTTGCGCATCAGCAGCAGGGTGACGGCCATGGCGATGGCGAAGAGCACGAGCGAGAGCACACATGCCGCGCCGGTGTTGAAGTTCTGGAAGCCCAGTGAGTAGACGAGCTGCGGGACGGTCAGGGTCGAGTGGTCGGGGTAGCCGGGCTGGATCACCGTGCCGGGGCCGATGGAGACACCCGACGCGAGCTTCCCGGCGACCAGGGCCTGCGTGTAGTACTGCATGGTCTGTACGACCCCGGTGACCACGGCGAACAGGACGATCGGGGTGATCGCGGGCCAGGTGACGTAACGGAACTTCGACCAGGCCCCCGCGCCGTCGAGATCGGCGGCCTCGTACTGCTCCTTGGGCACGTCCAGCAGCGAGGCCATGAAGATGACCATCAGATCGCCGATGCCCCACACGGAGAGCAGCACCAGCGACGGCTTCGACCAGCTGGGGTCGTTGAACCAGTTCGGGCCGTGCAGCCCGATCCAGCCGAGCATCTCGTTGACCGGGCCCGTGGACGGGTTCAGCAGGAAGACGAAGGCCACGGTCGCGGCGACCGGCGGGGCCAGGTACGGGATGTAGAACGCCGTACGGAACAGGCCGACGCCCGTCTTGATCTTCGTGACCAGCAGGCCGATGCCCAGGCCGAAGGCCACCCGCAGCGCGACCATCACGACGACCAGCCACATCGTGTTCCACAGCGCGGGACCGAAGAGCGGCATCTGCTGGAACACGTACTTCCAGTTCCGCAGCCCCACGAAGTCCGGGGCCTTGATCTGGTTGTAGTGCATGAAGGAGAAGTAGACGGTGGCGATCAGCGGATAGGCGAAGAAGACCGAGAAACCGATCAGCCACGGGGACAGGAAGCCCAGCGTGCGCATCCGCTCGCGGTTCTGCTTGCGGCGCAGCGGGGTGTTGCGCGGTGCCCCGGCGGCCCCGGACCTGGCGGCCTTCGCCGAGGTGGTGAGTGACAGTGCCATGACCCGGCTCCTCAGTTCTCCGACTGGACGTTGTCGGCGTCGATCTGGTCGTCGAGTTCCCTCAGAGCGCCGGGCAGGTCCTTGAGCGGCGTCCTGCCCGATTCGACGGACTGCGAGAAGTCACCGAACGAGGTGATGTACTGGCCGCCGTTGTTGGACGGCGGGACCGCCTGGCTGTACGGGTTCTGGGCGATCTTGAGGAATTCCTGGAACGCCGGGTCCTGGTCCAGCTTCGGGGACCTGAGGGCCTCGTTCGTGGACGGCACGTTGTGGATCGCGTTGGCGAAGCTGACCACCGAGTCGGTGTCGACCGTCAGGAACTTCACCAGCTCCCACGCGGCGTTCTGGTGCATGCTGCTGTGCGCGATCCCGGCGACGGTGCCGGTCAGGTAGCCGCGCCCGTACGTGTCCGCCTGGTCGTCCGGTACGGGCAGCGGCGCCACGCCCCAGTCGAACGTCGCCTTCTCGTCGTCCAGCATCAGCCCGCGCCACTCACCGTCGAGGTGCATGGCGAGCTTGCCGTTCAGGAAGGCGTTGCCGTTGGAGTACTCGTCGCCGAAGGTCTGGCGCAGCCGCTCCATGGCCGCGTACCCGCCCTGCGCGTCGGCGATCGACTTCATCGTCGAGAAGAAGTCCTCGGTCTTCGGCTCGTCGGCGAGCCGCGCCTTGCCCTTGTCGTCGAAGTACTCCGGGCCCCACTGCGCGAACATCCGGTCCGGCGCGTTCTGGTAGAGCTGGTAGTTCGGCATGAAGCCGGCGCGCTTGATCGAGCCGTCCTTGTTCTTCTCGGTCAGCTTGACCGCGTCGGCCTTCAGCTCGGACATCGTCCGGGGCGGCGAGGCGATCCCGGCGGCCTTGAACGCGTCCTTGTTGTAGTACATGCCGAACGCGTCCGCGAGCAGCGGCACCGCGCACTGGACGCCCTGGTACTGCGTGTAGTCCAGCAGCGTCTTCGGGAAGACCTTCGACTTGTCGATCCCGCTCTTCTTGAAGAAGGGGTCGAGATCCACCCACATGTCGGACGAGCAGTACTGGCCGACGTTGTTGGTGGTGAACGAGGTCACCACGTCAGGAGCCTTGCTGCCGCCGGCGCGCAGCGCCTGGTTGATCGTCTCGTCGCCGACGTTGCCGGTGGAGACGACCTTGATGTTCGGGTGGAGCTTCTCGAAGCGGGCGATGTTCGCGTTGATCGCCTTCACCTCGCCGGGCGCCGACCACCCGTGCCAGAACTTCAGCGTGACCGGCTTGGTCGGGTCGTCGGTGTCGCTCCCGGTGCTCGGATTCGCGCAGCCGGACAACAGCAGCGCCGATGCGGCGAGCGCCGCGGACACGCAGGTGCGTATACGCCATCGCGCCATGGCGGACTTCCTTTACGGGGGAGGGGTACGGGAAAACGGCGGCGGGTGGGTTCTGAGGGGACGCGGGGGCGTCGCGGGGAAGGCGGGGGACGCACACCGGTACGGATACGGATACGCGTACGAGTGCGGGACAAGGGGCCTGTGGGATAAGGCCTGTGGGGTACGGGGAAGCGGCACGCGAGGCGCGGTCAGGTGGTGTCGAAGACGGTGTCGCGCGCCTGGGTGAGGGCCGACCGCAGCGCCCCGGTCAGGATCGGGTCGCCGTCGAGGTCGCTGATCCGCAGCAGGGGTCTGGGCAGGATGAGCCCGGTCAGCTCAATCTCGACCCGCTCCCGCAGCGCCTCCCCGCCGGCCTCCGCGACCGCGCCGGAGAGCACGACCAGCTCGGGGTCGACCACGGCGACCACGGCCGCCAGGCCGGTGGCCAGCATCGCCGCGACCTGGTCCCGTACGCCCTCGTCGGCCAGGGCCTCGGCCAGCGGCGCCCCGCCGGCGAGTTTCCGTACGGCGGGGGTGGAGACCTGGCTCTGGAAACCGCCGCCGGCGTCGTCCCCGGCCCAGTCACGGACCCCGCCCCGGGCGAGCGGCGCGCCGGGCAGCGGCATGTAGCCGATCTCCCCGGCGCCGCCGGTGGCGCCCCTGAGCAGGGTGCCGCCCAGCACGATCGCGGCGCCGACCCCTTCGTCGAGGTAGGCGAGCACGAAGTCGTCGTGGTCCTGGGCCGCGCCCTCGTACTGTTCGGCGATCGCCGCGAGGTTCACGTCGTTCTCGATGAAGACCGGGGTGCCCAGCACTTCCGCGAGATCGGCCCGGAGCGTACGGGAGTGCCAGCCCGGCAGGTGCGGCGCGTACCGCAGCTGGCCGGTCTGCGGGTCGATGGCGCCGGGGGTCCCGATCACCGTGCAGCGCAGGTCGTCGTGGCCGAGCCCGGCCGCGCGCAGCGCGCCGTCCACGGCCTCG
>NZ_WWJY01000750.1 GCF_009865405.1 Streptomyces sp. SID3212
CGTCGGCCGGGCGCAGCGCGACGATGCCGGGGCCGCCGACGGTCAGCCGGCCGTCGGCCTGCATCCCGGCGATCACGGCGTCCACGACCCGGCCGGGGCCCCCGGCGAGGAAGGCGCCTTCCAGGACGTCGTGGACGGGGGCGGGTGTGCCGCGTCCACGGAGGCGGACCACGCCGCTGATCAGCAGGACGGAGGAGACGGCGACCGCGAGTGCGATCACCACGGGAAGAACGGTCATGGTCATTCACTTCCTCACGAGAACGGCGCGGGTGGCGGCGCGGACCAGACGGGTCGCGCGGCGCGGCGGACGCGGGGCGGCGCGGTCCTCCCACCAGAGCGTCAGCCGCCGCCGGGCGGCGGCGTCCTCGGGCCGTCCGCCGATCAGCAGGTGCTCGGCGAAGTCGAGCGCGTCGCGGCGGTAGCCGCCGCGCATCGGCCGTATCTGCGCGTACGCGAGGAACGCGGCCCGGTAGCCCGCACCGAGGATCTCCGGCAGCTCCGGAGCGATCTTGGCGACCACCCCGGCCCGCTTGGCGGCGAGGGCCCGGCTCTGCACCCCCAGCCGCCGCGCGTCGAACCCCTCGGGCGCGGGCGTACCCGCGACGAGCGACGACAACAGGGCAACCTGCTCCAGAGCGATCCGCGCCCGCACGCCGTCCCCGGCGGTTTCGACGGGGCGCGGGGTCTCGGGCACGTCGCGCCGCGCGTCGCCCTGGGCGGGCGTCTTCGGCGCGTAGGCCCCGGCCCCGACGGGCCGCCGGTCACCGCCGGCCGTGGCCGGCCCCGCCGTGATCGTCTCCCTGATCGCCGTCAGTTCACCCGCCAGTTCCGCCGCCGGCGGGAAGTCGTCGTCGCGTTCCAGGAGTACGCCGGGCGGAGAGACGCGGGCGCGCAGTTCCGCCAGGATGTCGAGGACCGGCCTGGTCACCGGGTGGGCGTGGGTGTCGTGCCAGACGCCGTCCCGCTCCAGGCCGCCCGCGACGTGGACGTACGCGATGGCCTCGACGGGCAGTTCGTCCAGCGCCTTGACCGGGTCCTCGCCCCGGTTCACGTGGTTCGTGTGCAGGTTGGCGACGTCGATGAGGAGCCGTACCCCCGTACGCTCCACCAGCTCCGCGAGGAACTGCCCCTCGCTCAGCTCCTCGTCCGGCCAGGAGATCAGCGCCGCGATGTTCTCGACGGCGAGCGGCACGGGCAGCGCGTCCTGGGCGATCCGTACGTTCTCGCACAGCACCCGCAGCGCGTCCCACGTGCGCGGCACCGGCAGCAGGTGGCCGGCCTCCAGCACCGGCGACGCCGTGAGCGCCCCGCCGGCCCGTACGAACGCGATGTGTTCCGTGACCAGCGGGGCGCCCAGCGCCTCGGCGCGGGCCGCGAGGTCCGCCAGCCGCTGTACGTCGGGCCGGTCCGCGCCGCCCAGGCCGAGGGAGACCCCGTGCGGAACGACGGTGACCCCGCGTTTCCTGAGCCGGACCAACGCGTCGGGCAGATGCCCCGGGCAGATGTTCTCCGCGACCGCCTCGACCCAGTCGACGCCCGACAGCCCCTCGATCGCGTCCGCGATCTCTGGACGCCAGCCGATCCCCATCCCCAGCTGTGGTGTGCCGTTGCCCTTGCCCGGTGTGCCGTTGCCGTTGCCGTTCATGAAAATCCCCCTCCGCACTCCCGCGACCAGTTGCGGTGCAGGAGTAATGGCCCCGCCGGACGACGGCGAACCCGCGAAGGGGGACGTTCAGAGGTTGATTTGAGGTTCCGGGGCCAGGGGCACGGCCCACCGGCTACGGCTGCCCCACCCTTCTCACGGGCTCTCCCCGCTCTCCGGCGCCGGACGGTTGGTGTTGATCGCCGTCGGCGCGCCGGGTCCCGTCGAGGGCCGGGACGTGAAGGACTGGTCGTCCCCGGTCGGCACCACGGCCGACGGCGACGGCGGGAGGTTGCCGTCCGGCGGCGGCGGTCCCGTGGGGCTGGCCGTCGCCGCGCCCGCCGCCTGGTTGGCGATGGCGTCGAAGTCGACCAGGCCGGTGGCCTCCAGCATCGTGATGTGGTCCAGGACCGTCTGGTTGGCGTCGCTGGCGAGCTGTCGTATCAGCGTGTTCCGCGTGCTGTTCCTGACCTGCGCGACCAGCGAGAAGACCTTTCCGTGCGCGGCGCGCAGCAGATTGGCGAACTTGATCTCGTAGTCCCTGCCGGTCGCGGCCGACAGCTCCCTGAGCCAGCCCTGCTGCTGCTCGTTGGGCTGGTTGGGCAGCTCCACACCGAGCTTCGCCGCCACGTCACGGGCCCGCTTGTCGAGGTCCGCGTGACCGACCACCAGGTGGTCACCGCACTCCTTGATCGCCTGGCTGGGCGCACGTTCGATGGCTTGCTGGCCGGCCGGCAGCTCCCACAGCCCGGCCAGCCGCACCCGTACCAGGAAGTCACGGTCGGTCGCCGAGAGTGGCCCCCACTGGGTCGACACGCTCGACGCGTTGAGGTTGGCCTGGCCCGTACCTGAACGTTCGGCGTACGACCAGACGGGGAAGGCCAGCGCCCCGACCGTGGCGACCAGTGCCGCGATGATGAGCGCCGTACCGTTGATGCGTCGCAACAATGTGCTGCCTCCCGAGCCGATGTGTGCACCGCTGAATGAACCGCCGACCGACGGGGCCGTTCAACCTACGTGGCGGTACCGGGAGGTACGTAATCGGGGGGCGGGGCGTTCAGCCCCTCAGCGCCGGATGATCAGCGATCACGGTGCGGGAACCGGGCGCGATCTCCGTGAATCCGGCATCCAGGACGGCCGGCAGCCCGCTGGTGACGAGCCGGGCCCACCGGTCCGGCCCGGCGGTGCGGACGGCGAGGGGGAAGCCGGCCTCGCGCCACTCCTTGCGGTCGGTGTCCGACAGGTCCCACCAGGCGAGTTGGGCGGCGTGGCCGGCCTGGGCCATCGCCTTGCCCGCCGACATCTCCACCTCGGGGTTCAGCCACAGCACCGGGTGCGCGGGGTCGGGCGCGGGCGGCGGGTGGGGGTCGTCCAGGTCGGTGCCGGAGACCTGGAGCTTGGCCAGCTCCTTGGGCCAGCCGTCGAGGGGGATCGGCGGGAAGACCCGTACCTCGGCGGGGGAGAGAACCGGGACGGCCTCGGTGCCAGTGCCGGTGTTAGCGTCGGCGTGCGCGCTCGTGGTCGTCAGGCCCGGCAGCGCCGACGCCTTCCGCCACTCCGCGCCGCGCGCCCGCCTGACCACCTTGCGGATCCGCGCGTCCTGCCAGTCCCGCATGGCGCGCGCCCACTCGCCCTCGTCCTCGCCCTCCCCCAGCGACCGCTCGTCGGAGAGCATGAAGAGCACCGCCCGCGCCGCCGTTTCCAGCGCGTCGGTACGGGCCGGGGGCGCGGCCTTCTCGATATGGACCACCAGGGGCAGGACGTACTGCGGAGCGGCGTCCCGCTCGGTCGGCTCGTTCCTGAACGGATTGTCGTTCTGGGTGTCGGCCCGGGTGTCGGTCGCGCTGTCGGTCTCGCCGTCGAAGGCACTCTCGCTGCTCACGCGACCAGTCTGCCAGCCCTGCCCGGCGGGCCGGTTGGCGGAATGGATGCCTCCGCGCGACGATGCACGCCATGAAGAGCGATCTGTTCGGCACAGAGCACATGGCGCAGCAGGCGACCGTCCCCGGGATGACGCTTCAGAACGCCAAATCGATCAAGTACGCGGTCAACGGCGAGATGCACGCCCGCCAGGGTTCCATGATCGCCTGGCGCGGGAACCTCCAGTTCGAGCGCAAGGGCCAGGGCATAGGCGGCATGCTCAAGCGCGCCGTCACGGGTGAGGGCCTGGCGCTGATGGCCGTCCGCGGCCAGGGGGAGGCGTGGTTCGCGCACGAGGCGGAGAACTGTTTCATCGTCGAGATCGAGCAGGGCGACGCGCTCACGATCAACGGCCGCAACGTGCTGTGCTTCGACCCGACCCTGTCGTACGAGATCAAGACGGTGAAGGGCGCCGGCATGACCGGTGGCGGCCTCTTCAACAGCGTCTTCACCGGTTACGGCAAGCTCGCCGTCATCTGTGACGGCAACCCCCTCGTGATCCCCGTCACCGCACAGGCACCGGTGTACGTGGACACGGACGCGGTGGTCGGCTGGAGCGCGCACCTCAACACCTCGCTGCACCGCTCCCAGTCGGTCGGTTCGATGATCCGGGGCGGCTCGGGCGAGGCCGTCCAGCTGATGCTCCAGGGCGAGGGCTTCGTGATCGTACGGCCGAGCGAGGTCACGCCCCCCAAGACGGCCGGCTGACACGGGGCCGGGTGCCGCGCGGGGCGGTTCCGACCTCTCCCCGCGCACCCCGGTCCGCCGGGCCGTGTCGCTGAGTACGCTGGACGGCATGGCAGACATAGGAGTCAGGGGAGTCAGGGGAGTCGGCGGAGAAACGCCTGCGGCGGAAGCGACGACCCCGCAGGAGATCACGTACGCCGATTGTGTGCTGTGCCGGAAGCCCACCGAGTACCCCGAGACGGTCAAGGGCGCGACGCTCTGCCCCGTCTGCGAGTGGCAGGAAGCCCAGCGGATGGCGTGCTCGGGCTGACCGATCCGTCCTGACCTGCCTGGTCCGACCTGACCTGACGTGCTTCGTTTGTTCAGTGCTTCATCAGGTCCGAGACCTTGACCAGGCGGTACCCGCGCTCGCGCAGCTCCGGCACGATCCGCCGTACGGCATCCTCCGTCACCGGCGCCGCGCTGCGCGTGCAGTGCAGCACCACCAGGGAGCCCGGCTTCACCGCGTCGAGCACCTGCCGCGCGACGGCGTCCGCGTCCGTCGCGAACGCGTCGCCGCCCACCACGTCCCACTGCACCGCCGTCACCCGTACCGGCGCCAGGGCGCGCAGCGCCGCCGCGTCGTAGCAGCCGCCGGGGAAGCGGAAGTACGGCACGACCTGGCGCGCGCCGACCGACCGGAACACGGTGAAGGCCCGCCGCACGTCCGGGCCGATCTGCTTCCTGTCCAGCCGCGGCAGCCCGTGGCAGTCGCCGGCGAAGGAGTAGTGGCTGTACGAGTGGTTGGCGATCTCGAAGAGCGGATCGTTGCCGATCTCGTGCGCCTGGGCCGGGTACTCCTCCGCCCACCGTCCCGTCATGAAGATCGTCGACGGGACGTCGAGGCGGCGCAGGAGGGCGATCAGGGCGGGGTTGTCGAACCGCTCGCCCTGGGCCGCCCGCTTCCCCTGATCCGCCGTCATGTCCGCGTCGAAGGTGAGCGCCACGGTCCGCCCGGCGGCCTGGCCGCCGCGCCGGAAGACCGGGGTCAGCCCGCCGGGTCCTGGCGCGACGGTCGGCGGCTGCTGGGCGACGGCGTGCCGGGCCCGCGCGGCGGGGGTCGGGTGCTCGGCGGGTGACGCCGAAGAATCGTTTCCGCAGCCGGTCAGGGTCAGGCTCAGGCTCAGGAAGGCGGCACCGAGGAGGCCGCGCAGGGGTACGTATCGGATCATTCACGCAAAATATATGATCAACTGGTCAATTCGGTGGTGCGGCATGAGCGACCGGAAAATCCGCCCGCCGGACGGGCCGTACCCCGACCCGTCCGGCCACCGGACCCCACTTCGCGGACACGCCCTAGCGCCAGGCCCCCGTCACCGCGAAGGTCGTCCCCGGCCTGTAGCAGTTCACGTACATCGTGTCGCCGTCCGGCGCGAAGGTGACCCCCGCGAACTCGCCCCACTCCGGCGCCTCCGGCGTGCCGATGTTCTGCGCGCCGCGCGCCATCGCGTACACCTCGCCGTGCCGTGTCACCCCGAGGACGTGCTGCGCGCCCCCGCCGTCCTCGCACACCATCAGCCCGCCGCTCGGCGCCAGACAGATGTTGTCGGGGGACTCGCCCGGCAGCTGGACGTCCGTGTCGGGGCCGAACACGATCACGAGCGTGAGCCGGCGGCGCTCCGGCTCGTACTTCCACACCTGCCCGAAGTGGTCGGCGGCCGAGCCGATCGCGCGCTGCGCGAAGCTGGACACGAAGTAGACCGCACCGCCGCCCCAGTAGCAGCCCTCCAGCTTCTGCGCGTGGGTGATGCCCTTGCGTCCGAAGTCCTGGAAGCGGATGCCGGTCTCCTTCGCCGACGGGTCCGGTACGGGGACCCATTCGACGCGGTCGAAGGTCGCGCCCGCCTCCTGGACGACCGACAGGTCGGGCACGCCCGGCACGCGCATGGCCTCCAGCGCGCCGCCCGCCCGGAGAGAACCGATTCCTCCACGCGGCTTCCGGGGCAGGAAGCGGTAGAAGAGCCCGAACGGCTTCTCGAACGCGTCCTCCGTCTCGTACACGATCCCGCTGTCCGGGTCGACGGCGATCGCCTCGTGCGCGAACCGGCCCATGGCGGTGAGCGGTACGGCGCCGGTGCGGCGCGGATCGTCGCCGTCCACCTCGAAGATGTAGCCGTGGTCCTTGGTGTAGCCGTCGGTCCCGGCTTTGGCCTCGGTCTCCTCGCAGGTCAGCCAGGTGCCCCAGGGGGTGGGCCCGCCCGCGCAGTTGACGGCCGTACCGGCGATGGCGACCCGTTCGCCGAGGACGTTGTTCCGGCCGTCCATCTCGATCGCCGTACACCCGCCCCTGCCCATCGGGTCGTAGGTGATGCCGGGGACGGACGGGACCGGGAAGCGGGCGTCGGCGTGGTTCTCGTGGTTCCGTACGAGATGGACGCGGCCCCGGTGGCCGGCGAAGGCGGCCATGCCGTCGTGGTTCCCGGGGACCAGGCCCTCGCCGGAGCGGAGCGGTTCGCCCTCCCGGGAGAGGACGGTGTAGCGGAACCCTTCGGGGAGGTCGAGCAGACCGTCCGGGTCGGGTACGAGGGGGCCGTATCCCGCGCGGCCCGGGGCGGACTCGCGGGTGGCGGTGGCCGCCGCGGCCGTACCGGTGAAGAGTTCGGACACCGCTCCGGTGAAGGCGATACCGGCCACGGTGGCGCCGGTGCGGGCGAGGATCTGACGTCGTGTCGCGGACATGAGGCAACTCCCTGCTGGCGGACAGGAGACGTGACCCGCATGTGTGTAGCACGTGCCGTGGGGCGCGTGAACCATGCGGGCCACGAGAGCCTCGTGTGTCGCGTGGGACGGCCGGAAGCCGACCGGAAGCCGCTCGACAGCTGCCCGGAAGTCGCCCGGAAGCCACCGGAAGCCGCCCGGGACCGCCCGGACGGCGGCCCCGGTGTGCAGGCCCGTCAGACGAGCTTGGCGTCCAGGGTGATCGTCGTGCCGGTGAGCGCCTGGCTGACCGGGCAGTTCGCCTTCGCGTCCTCGGCGGCGGCGACGAACGCCGCCTCGTCCACGCCCTCGACCTCGCCCTCCACCGTGATGTGGATGCCGGTGATGCCCGTGCCGGGGGTGAGGGTGACGGCGGCCTGGGTGGTCAGCCTGGTCGGCGGGGTGCCGGCCTTGCTGAGCCCGTTCGAGAGCGCCATCGAGAAGCAGCTGGAGTGGGCGGCCGCGATCAGTTCCTCCGGGCTCGTCTTGCCGTTCGCCTGCTCGGCGCGGGAGGCCCAGGAGACCGGCTGCTCGGCGATGCCGGAGGAGTCGAAGGTGATGAGGCCCGTGCCCTGGATGAGGTTGCCCTCCCAGACGGTGTGTGCCAGACGCGTTGCGGCCATGATGGAACCCTTCTTATCGGTCGAGCTGATGATCTGCGTGCTGATGGTCCGTCGTGCGGATCATCGTTTGTACGGAGCCGTGTGTGCCGTCGCCGTTTCCCGGCCGGCGGGTCGCGCGAGCGTCCCGCCCGATCGGCCACGGCGACGGGCCCACGCCGACGAACCTACTGCGCCACCAGACGTTTTGCGTCCCGCGCCAGGGCCGTCAGCCGCGAGATCGCCCGGAAGTACTTCTTCCGGTAGCCGCCGTTCAGCATGTCGTCACTGAACAGCCGGTCGAAGGGCAGCCCGGAGGCGAGGACGGGGACCTCACGGTCGTACAAACGGTCGGCGAGTACGACCAGCCGCAGCGCGGTCGACTGGTCGGGCACGGCCCGTACGTCCGTGAGGCAGACCGCCCGCAGCCCCTCCGTCAGCGCGCCGTAGCGACTGGGGTGGACCGTGGCGAGGTGCCCCAGCAGCGCGGGGAAGTCGTCGAGGCTCGCGCCCTCGGTGGCGTACGCGGTCTTGGTGACCTGTTCCTCGGAGTACGGGGGCGGCGCCTCCGGCAGGCCCCGGTGGCGGTAGTCGTCGCCGTCGATGCGCAGGGACCGGAAGCGCGACGCCAGCCCCTGGATCTCCCGCAGGAAGTCGACGGAGGCGAACCGTCCCTCACCGAGCTTGCCGGGCAGCGTGTTCGAGGTCGCGGCCAGGGCCACCCCCGCGTCGACCAGCTTGCCCAGGAGCGTCGAGACGAGCACGGTGTCGCCCGGGTCGTCCAGCTCGAACTCGTCGATGCACAGCAGCCGGTGGCCGCCGAGGGTCCGTACCGTCTGCTGGAAGCCCAGCGCGCCGACCAGGTTGGTCAGCTCCACGAAGGTGCCGAACGCCTTGACCTCGGGCGCGGCGGGCGTGGCGTGCCACAGGGACGCCAGCAGGTGGGTCTTGCCGACGCCGTACCCCCCGTCCAGGTAGACGCC
>NZ_WWJY01000751.1 GCF_009865405.1 Streptomyces sp. SID3212
GCCCCCGGCAGGGCCCCCCTCGCCGCCGCTCCGCTTCCCCCGGGCGTCGAGCCACTCCCGCGCCCAGTCCGGTGCCTCGGCCTCCGCCAGGGCCGTCTCGTCCGCCGCCCGGAGCAGCAGCAGCCCGAGCGCGTGCTTGCACGGGAACTTCCTGCTCGGGCAACTGCACTTGTACGCGGGACCCGTGGTGTCCACCACCGTCCGGTACGGCGTGCTCCCGCTGCCCTTGCACAGGCCCCACACCGCCCCCGCGGCGCTGCTCCCCGCCTCCGACCACGGCCCGGCCGTGCCCAGCTTGTTGCCCGCCTTGCGTGACGCGTCGTCAGGAGCCAGAGCCAGCACCTGTTCCGTCGTCCAGCGCACCCCCGCTTTATTCATGTGTACGACGGTAGAACCCCCCACTGACAATCCGTCTGACCTGCGGATTCGTCAGCCGGGAAGCAACCGCGCTTTGCCTTCTCTTTGCTATCGTGGGTACTCCGCACGACCCATGCCCACCAGGGGGACCTTGATGAACCGCACCGTCCGAGCCGTCGTCACCACCGCCGCGGTCACCGGCCTCGCCTTCGGTCTCGGGGCCTGCTCCGAGGCCGCGGACCGGGTGGACAAGGCCGTCACCGACGAGGTCGACAAGGCCGTCAACGAGGAGTACGAGGTCACGTACGAAGTGACCGGCACGAACGTCGACTCGATCGACTACCACGCCAGCGGTGGCAAGGCGACCGACCCCAAGATCGAGACGGTCGACAAGCCCACCCTGCCGTGGAAGAAGACGGTCACGCTCAGGGGCATCACGCCGCCCGGCGTCATCCCGAGCGCGTTCGACGTGTCCGGCGCCGAGGTGAAGTGCACGATCACCTACAAGGGCAAGGTCATCAAGGAGGCCGAGGGCGCGGGCCCCGTCGCGGCCGGCGGCTGCATCACGGTCTCGCCGATCGTGCAGTGACCGTGCGGTAGGCGGCTGTTACGCCCCTGACCAGCGACGACCACCGATTGTCAGTGGCGTGGTGCACGGTGGAACCCACACCCGGTCCATCGATCTGGAGGGGGATCCATGACCGTGCCCGAGACCACGGACACCACCGGCGGCGAGGTCCTGCGACCGCATGCCGAGCACGCGTTCGCCGGCGAGCTCAGGGCGCTGGCCGCGGCCGACGACCGGCCGCGGCCCGCCCGTTGGCAGCTGTCGCCCTGGGCCGTGGCCCTGTATCTCCTCGGCGGCACGCTTCCCGACGGAACGGCGATCACGCCCAAGTACGTGGGCCCGCGCCGGCTCGTGGAGGTCGCGGTCACCACGCTCGCCACCGACCGGGCGCTCCTGCTGCTCGGCGTGCCGGGCACCGCGAAGACGTGGGTGTCCGAGCACCTCGCGGCGGCCGTCAGCGGCGACTCGACCCTGCTCGTGCAGGGCACGGCGGGCACACCCGAGGAAGCCGTCCGGTACGGGTGGAACTACGCGCAGCTGCTCGCCCACGGTCCCAGCCGTGACGCGCTCGTCCCGAGCCCGGTGATGCGGGCCATGTCCGAGGGCATGACCGCGCGCGTCGAGGAGCTGACCCGCATCCCTGCCGACGTACAGGACTCGCTCATCACGATCCTGTCCGAGAAGACACTCCCGATCCCCGAGCTGGGGCAGGAGGTGCAGGCGGTCCGCGGCTTCAACCTGATCGCGACGGCCAACGACCGCGACCGGGGGGTCAACGACCTGTCGAGCGCCCTGCGCAGGCGCTTCAACACCGTGGTCCTGCCGCTGCCGGCCACCCAGGACGCCGAGGTCGACATCGTCTCCCGGCGCGTCGGCCAGCTGGGGCGCTCGCTCGACCTGCCGTCCGGCCCCGAGGGCATCGACGAGATCCGCCGGGTCGTCACGGTCTTCCGTGAACTGCGCGACGGCGTCACGTCCGACGGACGCACCAAACTCAAGTCCCCGTCCGGGACGCTCTCCACGGCGGAGGCGATCTCGGTCGTCACCAACGGCCTCGCGCTCGCCGCGCACTTCGGCGACGGCGTCCTGCGCCCCGGCGACGTGGCGGCCGGCATCCTGGGCGCGGTCGTCCGCGACCCGGCGGCGGACCGGGTGATCTGGCAGGAGTACGTCGAGACGGTCGTCCGGGAGCGCGACGGCTGGAAGGACTTCTACCGCGCGTGCCGCGAGGTGAGCGCATGACGGCCCGGGGGCCGCTGCTGCTGGGCGTCAGGCATCACGGGCCCGGGTCCGCGCGGGCCGTGCTGCGGGCGCTGGACGCCGCGGCGCCGGGGGTGGTTCTCGTCGAAGGGCCTCCCGAGGGCGACGCGTTGGTGGCGCTGGCCGCAGACGAGGCGATGCGCCCGCCGGTCGCGCTCCTGGCGCACGCCGTGGACGATCCGGGGCGCGCGGCCTTCTGGCCGATGGCCGAGTTCTCGCCCGAATGGGTCGCGCTCCGGTGGGCGTCGGCCCATGACGTACCGGTCCGGTTCATCGACCTGCCCGCCGCCCACTCCCTCGCGCTCCCCTCCGAGGACGGGGACAGGGACGCGAAGGAAGGCGGCGAAGGAGAAGAAGAAGGAGAAGAAGAAGGAGAAGGGGACACGAGCGGCGACACCGGCGGGTTCCGGATCGATCCGCTCGCCGTGCTCGCCGAGGCCGCCGGGTACGACGACCCCGAGCGATGGTGGGAGGACGTGGTCGAGCACCAGGGGCCGGGTCGTACGGGCGATCCGTTCGCGCCGTTCGACGCGGTCGCCGAGGCCATGGGCGCCCTGCGCGAGGAGTACGGCTCCGGAGGGGACCGCCGTGACCTCGTCCGCGAGGCCCACATGCGGATCCGGCTGCGCGCCGCGCGCAAGGAGTTCGGGGACGACCGGGTCGCCGTCGTCTGCGGCGCCTGGCACGTCCCCGCGCTCGCCGGGACGTACACCGCCACCGCGGACCGCGCGCTGCTCAAGGGACTGCCCAAGGTCAAGGCGGAGATGACGTGGGTGCCCTGGACCCACCGCAGGCTCGCCCGGCACAGCGGCTACGGCGCGGGGATCGACTCCCCGGGCTGGTACGGGCATCTGTTCGCCGCGCCCGACCGGCCCGTGGAGCGGTGGCTGACCAAGGTCGCCGGTCTGCTGCGCGAGGAGGACCGGATGGTGTCCTCGGCCCATGTCATCGAGGCGGTCAGGCTCGCCGAGACCCTCGCCGTGATGCGCGGCCGCCCGCTCGCCGGGCTCACGGAGACCACGGACGCGATCCGGGCCGTCATGTGCGACGGGTCCGACGTGCCGCTCGCGCTCGTCCACGACCGGCTGGTCGTCGGCGACGTCCTGGGCGAGGTGCCCGACGCGGCGCCCGCCGTGCCGCTCCGGCGCGACCTCGCCAGGATCCAGCGCACCCTGCGCCTCAAGCCGGAGGCGCACGAACGCGAGCTGGAGCTCGACCTCCGCAAGGAGACCGACGCGGCGAAGAGCGGGCTCCTGCACCGGCTGCGGCTCCTCGGCGTCGGCTGGGGCGTCCCCGGCACGGGACGGGGGAGCACCGGCACGTTCCGGGAGAGCTGGCGGCTGTGCTGGGAGCCCGAGCTGTACGTGAAGGTCGCGGAGGCCGGCGTCTGGGGCACGACCGTGCTCTCGGCCGCCACCGCGAAGGCCGAGTCCCGGGCGGTGTCGGCGACCGCGCTCGCCGAGGTCACCGCGCTGGCCGAGGAGTGCCTGCTGGCCGGACTGCCGGACGCGCTGCCCGTCGTGATGCGCGCCCTCGCCGACCGCGCCGCCCTCGACGCGGACGTCGGCCACCTCGCCCAGGCACTGCCCGCCCTGGCCCGGTCGCTGCGGTACGGGGACGTACGGTCCACGGACACCGCCGCGCTCGGCGAGGTGGCGGCGGGACTCGCCGAGCGGGTCTGCGTCGGCCTGCCGCCCGCGTGTGCCGGGCTCGACGCGGACGGGGCGGCCCAGATGCGGACGCACCTGGACGCCGTCCACACGGCCGTCGGCCTGCTGCCCGCCGTCCGGGACGGTGATCTGGCCGCGCGCTGGGGAGCCGTCCTGCTCAAGCTCGCCGGGCGGGACACGATCCCCGGCGTCATCCGGGGGCGGGCCGCCCGCCTGCTCCTGGACGACGGCCGGCTCCCCGAGGACGACGCGGCCCGCTTCATGGGGCTCGCGCTGTCCCCCGGCACCCCGCCCGCCGACGCGGCTGCCTGGATCGAGGGCTTCGTCGGCGGCGCCCCCGGCGGCGGCATGCTCCTCGTCCACGACGCCCGGCTGCTGGGCCTGGTCGACACGTGGCTGACCGGAGTCCCCGCCGAGGCGTTCACGGACGTGCTGCCGCTGCTGCGCCGCACGTTCTCCGCGTACGAACCGGGTGTCAGGCGCACGCTGGGCGAGCTGGTCCGGCGCGGCCCCGCCACCGCCCCGGCGGCCGGGACGACCGCACCGCACGAAGCGGCGGCCCCCGGCTTCGCCACCACGCTCGACGCGGCACGCGCGGACGCCGTCCTCCCGGTGCTGCGCCTCCTGCTGGGGCCGGGCGGCGGACGGGCCGACGTACGCGAACAGGCCCACGCGACGACGGAAGGAAAGCGATGACCACGGACCGGACCGGATCCGCCGTCGACGAGCGGCTGCGCCGCTGGCGCCTGGTGCTCGGCGGGGACGGCGCGAGCGACGGCACCGGCCGCACCCTCGCCGGCACGGACGCGGCGATGGACGGCGCGCTCTCCGCCCTCTACGGCTCCCGCAAGGCCGGCGGCACGGGGGGCGCCGCCAGCAGCAGCCGGTCCGCCGGGCTCGGGGCGTCCGCGCCCTCCGTGGCCCGCTGGCTGGGCGACATCCGTACGTACTTCCCCAGCTCCGTCGTCCAGGTCATGCAGCGCGACGCCATCGACCGGCTCGGACTGTCCGCGCTCCTCCTGGAGCCGGAGATGCTGGAGGCCGTCGAGGCCGACGTCCACCTGGTCGGCACGCTCCTGTCCCTGAACAAGGCGATGCCCGACACGACGAAGGAAACGGCACGCGCGGTCGTGCGCAAAGTGGTCGAGGACATAGAGAAGCGGCTCGCCACCCGCACCCGCGCCACCCTCACCGGCGCGCTCGACCGGTCCGCGCGGATCAACCGGCCGCGCCACCGGGACATCGACTGGGACCGCACCATCCGGGCCAACCTCAAGAACTACCTGCCGGAGCACGGCACGATCGTCCCCGAGCGCCTCATCGGGTACGGCCGCGCCTCGCAGGCGGTGAAGAAGGAGGTGGTCCTCTGCATCGACCAGTCGGGCTCGATGGCCGCGTCCGTCGTGTACGCGTCGGTGTTCGGCGCGGTCCTGGCCTCGATGCGCACGCTCGACACCCGGCTCGTCGTCTTCGACACCGCCGTCGTGGACCTCACCGACCAGCTGGACGACCCGGTCGACGTCCTCTTCGGCACCCAGCTCGGCGGCGGTACGGACATCAACCGCGCCCTCGCCTACTGCCAGGGCCGCATCACCCGCCCCGCCGACACGGTGGTCGTCCTGATCAGCGACCTCTACGAGGGCGGGATACGCGACGAGATGCTCAAGCGGGTCGCGGCGATGAAGGCGTCGGGGGTGGAGTTCGTCGCGCTGCTCGCGCTGTCCGACGAAGGCGCCCCCGCCTACGACCGGGAGCACGCGGCGGCCCTCGCCGCGCTCGGCGCGCCCGCCTTCGCCTGCACCCCCGACCTGTTCCCGGACGTGATGGCGGCGGCTCTCGAAAAGCGCCCGCTGCCCGTCCCCGACACGGCGTAGGAGGCTCTGTGACAGGTATCACCGCTCAGGCGGGATCCGCGATTTAGGGACCTACCGCCCACGGGGATAACCTGCGAGACGGACATGCCGCGTACCGGACAGCGTGTACGCCTCCCTCAGTGACGGTGCAGTCACGTTGCCCTTCGCGGCACGCCCACGCCGACAACGAACCCGCGATCACCAGGCTGCGGATTTCAGAACACAAAGGGACGGACACGCGTGGACCTGTTCGAGTATCAGGCGAGGGACCTCTTCGCCAAGCACGGTGTACCGGTGCTGGCCGGTGAAGTCATCGAGACGCCTGAGGCGGCCCGCGAGGTGACCGAGCGTCTCGGCGGCAAGGCTGTCGTCAAGGCGCAGGTCAAGGTCGGTGGACGCGGCAAGGCGGGCGGTGTGAAGCTCGCCGCGGACCCGGACGAGGCCGTCGAGAAGGCCGGTCAGATCCTGGGCATGGACATCAAGGGCCACACGGTCCACAAGGTGATGCTGGCCGAGACCGCGGACATCGCGGAGGAGTACTACGTCTCCTTCCTGCTCGACCGCACCAACCGCACCTTCCTCGCCATGGCCTCCGTCGAGGGCGGTGTCGAGATCGAGGTCGTCGCCGAGGAGAACCCCGACGCGCTCGCCAAGATCCCGGTCGACGCCTACGAGGGCTGCACCCCGGAGAAGGCCGCCGAGATCGTCGCCGCCGCGAAGTTCCCGGCCGACATCGCCGACCAGGTCGCGGACGTCCTCCAGAAGCTGTGGACCGTCTTCATCAAGGAGGACGCCCTCCTGGTCGAGGTCAACCCGCTGATCAAGTCGGGCGACGGCAAGATCATCGCGCTGGACGGCAAGGTCTCGCTCGACGAGAACGCCGACTTCCGGCAGCCCGGCCACGAGGCGCTGGAGGACAAGGCCGCGGCGAACCCGCTGGAGGCCGCCGCCAAGGCCAAGAACCTCAACTACGTCAAGCTCGACGGCCAGGTCGGCATCATCGGCAACGGCGCGGGTCTCGTCATGTCGACCCTCGACGTCGTTGCGTACGCCGGTGAGGCCCACGGCGGCGTGAAGCCGGCCAACTTCCTCGACATCGGCGGCGGCGCGTCCGCCGAGGTGATGGCGAACGGCCTGGAGATCATCCTCGGCGACCCGGACGTCAAGTCCGTGTTCGTCAACGTCTTCGGTGGCATCACCGCCTGCGACGAGGTCGCCAACGGCATCGTGCAGGCCCTGGAGCTGCTGGAGTCCAAGGGCGAGAACGTCGAGAAGCCGCTGGTCGTGCGCCTCGACGGCAACAACGCGGAGCTGGGTCGCAAGATCCTGTCCGACGCCAACCACCCGCTCGTGCGGCGCGTGGACACCATGGACGGCGCGGCCGACAAGGCCGCCGAGCTCGCCGCAGCAGCGAAGTAAGGACGAGGGAAACCACAACCATGGCTATCTTCCTCACCAAGGACAGCAAGGTCATCGTCCAGGGGATGACCGGCGCCACGGGCATGAAGCACACCAGGCTCATGCTCGCCGACGGCACGAACATCGTCGGCGGCGTCAACCCCCGTAAGGCCGGCACGTCCGTCGACTTCGACGGCACCGACGTACCCGTGTTCGGGTCCGTGGCCGAGGCCATCGAGAAGACCGGCGCCGACGTCTCCGTCGTCTTCGTCCCGCCGGCCTTCGCCAAGGCCGCCGTGGTCGAGGCGATCGACGCCGAGATCCCGCTGGCCGTCGTGATCACCGAGGGCATCGCGGTGCACGACTCCGCGGCGTTCTGGGCGTACGCGGGCGTGAAGGGCAACAAGACCCGGATCATCGGCCCGAACTGCCCCGGCCTGATCACCCCCGGCCAGTCCAACGCCGGCATCATCCCGGGCGACATCACCAAGCCCGGCCGCATCGGTCTCGTGTCCAAGTCCGGCACGCTGACCTACCAGATGATGTACGAGCTCCGTGACCTCGGCTTCTCGTCCGCCGTCGGCATCGGTGGCGACCCGGTCATCGGTACGACGCACATCGACGCGCTCGCCGCGTTCGAGGCCGACGCCGACACCGACCTGATCGTGATGATCGGCGAGATCGGCGGCGACGCCGAGGAGCGCGCGGCCGACTTCATCGCGAAGAACGTCACGAAGCCGGTCGTCGGCTACGTCGCGGGCTTCACCGCGCCCGAGGGCAAGACCATGGGCCACGCCGGCGCCATCGTCTCCGGCTCCTCCGGTACGGCCCAGGCGAAGAAGGAAGCCCTGGAGGCCGCGGGCGTGAAGGTCGGCAAGACGCCGACCGAGACCGCGCAGCTGGCTCGCGCGATCCTCGCGGGCTGACCCGGGCTGACCCGGGCTGATACGGGTCGGCGCAGGCTGATTACAAGCCGGCCGGCACAGGCCGACGTTCCTCAGGTCGCCGGACGGGTGGGAAAGCCCGTCCGGCGACCGAGGCGCGCGCGTGCCCGCCCGTCCGCGAACCGGGTGTCAGAGGGCCAGCGGTACCAGCCGCTCCGGACCGCTGAACGGTGTGTCGCGCAGCCGGTCCCGCAGGGCCAGGTCCCGTTCGCTCCACGCCTCGGGACCGTTCGTGACCGGCACCCCGCCGACCTGCCGCGGGGCCGCCAGCGGCTCCCAGTACCGCGTCGGTGCGGTGGCGAGCGTGAAGCCGGTCGCCCCCACGATCAACGCCGTGAAGGCGATCGCCGACCGTGTCCACAACCGGGCGCGGCGCTCCGCGCTCTTCCGTACCGCCCGCGCCGGAGGGATGGCCGGCGGGCTCACGGCCCGCGTGAGCGCCCCCAGCCGCCCGTGCAACGCGTCCGGGTCCGCCAGTTCGGGCAGCCGTTCGGCCACCGCCTCCCGCGCGTGCAGCAGCCGCCGTGCCGTCCCCAGCGTGCTCGCCTCCGTCTCCGCCGCCGTCTCCGGCAGGTCCAGGCCCAGCCCGTCGTACAGCATCAGGACCCGGCGGTACTGCGGCGGCAGCTCCAGCAGCGCCTCCCGCAGCGCCCGGCCGTCCCGGCCGTCCCGCTGACCGGTGATCAGATCGGCGCGCCGGTGGGCGCGGCGGAACCGGTGCCAGGGGGACAGGGCGTACTCGTACGCGGCGGCCCGTACCCACCCCGCCGGATCCCGGTCCACCGCGACCTCGGGCCAGCGCCCCCACGCCTGGTGGAAGGCGCGCTCGACGGACTCCTGGGACAGGCCGCGCCGCCCGGTCAGCAGATAGGTCTGTCGTACGAGGGAGGGCGCCGTGTCCGTGTACAGCGCGTCGAAGGCCTGCGCGGGCGTGAACGGGCCGGCCCCCGCCGCCTCCGTACCTGGGTCATGGTCCTCTGGAGAACGGGTGAAAAAGTACATAAACATATATTGAGCGACACCACGGTCATTAGCTTGTTACCCGGATAAAGCGCGTGTCGTTGGCAGCATGGCGCCGTGACCCAAGTGACCGATCGCAGCACGACGTTGTCCTCGGCCTCGGCGGCGGAACGGGGCCGGGCCGCCGCGCTGACCGCGTCCTTCCTCCGCGGAGCCATCGCCGCGGGCCTCGGCCTCGGGGCGCTCGCCGTGCTGGTCATGGCGATGTGGATCACCTCGCCCTACCCCGACAGCGGCGCCCGCGGCGCCCTGCACGTCGCCGCCGCGCTCTGGCTGCTCGCGCACGGCGTCGAGCTGGTGCGGCCCGACACGATGTCAGGGGCTTCCGCCCCGCTCGGTGTTGTCCCCCTGCTGCTGGTGGTCCTGCCCGTGTGGCTCACCCACCGCGCGGCCAGGGACGCCCTCGAACCGGAGGAGGGCAGGCCGCAGCTCACCGCGCTCGGCGCCGTGGCCACCATCTCCGGCGGATATCTGCTGGTCGGCGGCGCTGTCGTGGTCTACGTTTCGGGCGGCCCGCTCATCGCGCATCCGCTGCGCGCGGCGCTCCTGCTGCCCCTCGTGACCGTGGTCTCCTCCGCCGTCGGCGCGTGGTCGGGCAGCGGCCGGCCGGTCGGCCCGCTGCCCTTGTGGCTGCCCGCGGGGCTACGGGAACGCCTCGTCCGTACCGTCTGGGCACCGCCCTCCCGCCGCAGGACCGCCGTCGCGACGCGGGCCGCCGCCGCCGCGGTCCTGGCGCTGCTGGGCGGCGGGGCACTGCTCGTCGGGGCGTCGCTGGTGTGGCACGGGGGCGCGGCGCAGGTGTCGTTCACCCAGCTCGCGGGGGACTGGTCGGGGCGGTTCGCCGTCCTCCTGCTGGGGCTGTCGCTGGTGCCGAACGCCGCCGCGTGGGCCGCCGCCTACGGCCTGGGGCCCGGTTTCGCGCTCGGTACGGCGGCCACGGTCACCCCGCTCGGGATCACGGGCACCCCCGCGCTGCCGTCGTTCCCGCTGCTCGCCGCCGTCCCGCACGGGCACGGGACACCCCTGCACTGGGCTGCGGCGGGGGTGCCGGTGGTGGCGGGCGTGGTGGTGGCGTGGTTCACGGTACGGGTGGCGGCGCCGCCCTTCTCCGTACGGGAGGAGGCGTGGAGCCTGCGCGCGACGGCGCTGACGGCCGCGCTCGGGGGCGCGCTGGGCGCATTGTTGACGGGGGTTCTGGCGACGGCGGCGGGCGGGCCGTTGGGCAACGCGGACCTGGCCGCGTTCGGCCCGGTGGGGTGGCTGACGGGGCTGGCGGCGCTGGGGTGGCTGGTGGGGGTGGGGGTGCCGGTGGCGGTGGTGATCAGGGCGTGGCGGCTGCGGGAGCGGCGGGTGAAGGTGGACGCGGTTGCCGGTGCCGATGCCTCCGCCGCGCCGGTCGTGGGGGGCGTGGGGGTCGGCGGCGGGGCCGCGGTCTGGTGGGCGCCTTGGCGCCGTAAGGGCGCACCGGTGGTCGCGTCGGTGATGGTCGCGTCGGCGGAGGGCGTATCCGCCGAGGGGAAGCAGACCGGGGCGGACCGGGCGAAGGAGAGCGGGAAGGCGGCGACGGCCGGTGGGCCGGGGGCCGTCACCCCCGCCGCCCCGGTCCCTGCCCTGGAGTCGTACGACGTCCTGCCGGCCGACGCCTGGCACGACCGGGGGGCGCGGGAGGCGCGGTGGGCCGCGATCAAGGACGCGTCGGGCGGCCTGATGGCCGACTTCCCGGCCGTACCGCTGCTGCCGGCCGTACCGCTGGTCCCACCGCCCCCGGACCCCGAGCCCGTCACGGCGTCGGAGCCGCCCTCCGGCGAGGAGGACGACTCCGAGGAAGGGCGGCGGGAACGGATCCCGGATCGGGAGGCGAAGCCGGACCCGAAGCCGGACCTGGAACCGGAGGCGAACCCGGTACCGGAACGGAAGCCGGACCCGGAGGGCGACCTGCAACCGGACCCGGAACCGGACGCGGACCCCGGTCAGCCCGGTGTCACTCCTTGACGCCGAAGATCGGCCGCAGGGAATCCGGCAGGTGGCTGTTGCAGGACAGCCGGGCCTCCTGCGTCAGCGAGTCGTTGACGCACGTGTAGTAGTCGCGGTACGCGAGCTGTACGGAGAACGTCACCGCCACGATCGCCAGCGCCAGGCCCGCCGTCACCAGCCCGCTCACCGCGGCCGTCTTCTGCTGGCGGTTCTGGTTCGGGTTCGCCGCCGCGCCGGGCGCGGGGGTCTGTGCCTCGGAAGCGGAACGCGCCGGGGCGGCGTCCGTACGGAAGGCGGCGCCCGGGCCCGACGCCGCGGTCGCGGAGCTGTCGGTCGAGGAGGTCGAGGACGGCCGCTGCTGGTTGCGCAGAGAACTGATGCCCCAGTAGACGCCCAGCGCGCCGAGCAGCAGGGCGATCTCCGAGAGGTCGAAGAGCGAGAAGAAGAAAGCCCACATCCCGGAGAGCAGCGCGTAGCGGGCGCGCCGCTGGAAGGGGTCGGTCGGGTCCCAGCGCAGGCCGCCGCGGCCTCCCTCGGAGCCGTCCTGCCGGCCGTTTCCGGGGGCGTTCTGGTCGTTCTGCCCGCTGCCCTGATTCCCGGGACGGCTCCCGAAGCCGCCCGAGGAGCGGCCGGGCTGGCGGCTGCTCCACTGGCTGCCCCAGCCGCCGCGGTCGCCCCGGTCGGAGTCGGACCCGCCGTTCTCGGGCAGGCGGGGCTGCCACGGCTGGTCGGGCCGGTCGGCGGGCGGCGGCGCGAACGGATTGTCGTCGCCGGACCCGCCGGACCCGCCTGACGACCCCTCCGCTCCCGAGGAACCGGAAGGCGCGTCCGACCCCGGAGACCCGTCCGGGGCCCCCGAGGAACCCGTGGAACCCGTGGAACCCGTGGAACCCGAGGAAGAGGACTGGCGTTCCCGCGGCAGCAGCACCGGCCCGGAGGGCGGCGGGAGGTGGAGTGCCGTGCGGCGGCGTCGGTCCTGCATCTGGTGAACGTCTTCCCCTCAGACCCAGCGCGCGGGGGTCTTGTGTCGTATGGGCCGTCCCGGAGACGGAACCCTGTCCCCAGACGCTACCTCCCGGCCACGCCCCCGTCCCGTGGGGGCCGCTCGGTGTGCCGGTATCGTTGCTGACGGTCGGCTCCTTCGTAGAGTTCCCCGTATCGGGGATCGTGACTCGTTCGTACGACCGCACAACACCGCCGACCACACCGGCCCCGCACGCTCGGCGAGGCCGTGCCCGCTTCCAGAAAGGCGCCCACCGTGGCCTCCCTGCCCCCCACCGGTCTGCCTCCCACCGGCCGGCCGGCCCGGCTCGTGGTCCTGGTCTCGGGTTCGGGTACGAACCTCCAGGCGCTGATCGACGCCATCGGCGCCGATCCCACGGGTTTCGGAGCACGGATCGTGGCCGTCGGCGCCGACCGCGACTCCATCGAGGGACTCGAACGGGCGGAGCGCGCCGGAGTGCCCACCTTCGTCTGCCGGGTACGGGACCACGGGACGCGCGAGGCGTGGGACGCGGCGCTCGCCGCGGCGACGGCGGCGTACGAACCGGACCTGGTGGTCTCGGCCGGCTTCATGAAGATCGTGGGGAAGGAGTTCCTCGCACGCTTCGGCGGCCGGTTCGTCAACACCCATCCGGCTCTGCTGCCCAGCTTTCCCGGTGCCCACGGCGTACGCGACGCGCTCGCGCACGGCGTGAAGGTGACCGGCTGCACCGTCCACTTCGTCGACGAAGGCGTCGACGAGGGCCCGATCATCGCGCAGGGCGTGGTGGAGGTCAGGGACGAGGACTACTCGGACGACGGCGTCGCGCTCCACGAGCGCATCAAGGAAGTCGAGCGACGCCTGCTCGTCGATGTCGTGGGGCGTCTGGCCCGGCACGGCTACCGCATTGAGGGACGAAAGGTAACGATCCAGTGACCGCCGAAGGTACGAAGCGGCCGATCCGCCGCGCGCTGGTCAGCGTCTACGACAAGACGGGCCTGGAAGAGCTGGCCCGTGGACTGCACGAGGCCGGGGTCACCCTGGTCTCCACCGGTTCCACCGCCGCGAAGATCGCCGCCGCCGGGGTGCCGGTCACCAAGGTCGAGGAGCTGACGGGCTTCCCCGAGTGCCTGGACGGGCGCGTCAAGACGCTGCACCCGCGTGTGCACGCCGGGATCCTCGCCGACCTGCGGCTCGACGCGCACCGCGCGCAGCTGGCCGAGCTGGACATCGAGCCGTTCGAGCTGGTGGTCGTCAACCTGTACCCGTTCCGCGAGACGGTCGCCTCGGGGGCGACCGACGACGAGTGCGTGGAGCAGATCGACATCGGCGGCCCCTCGATGGTCCGCGCCGCCGCCAAGAACCACCCGTCCGTGGCGGTCGTCACCAGCCCGGAGCGGTACGGGGACGTCCTCGGGGCCGTACAGGACGGCGGGTTCGACCTGACGACCCGTAAGCGCCTGGCGGCGGAGGCGTTCCAGCACACCGCCGCGTACGACGTGGCCGTGGCGTCCTGGTTCGCCGCCGACTACGCGGCCGTCGACGCGGAGGCCGACAGCGGTTCCGCCGCGGACCGGCTGCCGGACTTCCTCGGAGCGACGTACCTCCGTAAGAACGTGCTGCGTTACGGCGAGAACCCGCACCAGCCCGCCGCGCTCTACACCGGCGCCGAGGGCGGCGGCCTGGCCGAGGCGGAGCAACTGCACGGCAAGGAGATGTCGTACAACAACTACACGGACACGGACGCCGCGCGCCGTGCCGCGTACGACCACCCCGAGCCGTGCGTCGCGATCATCAAGCACGCCAACCCGTGCGGGATCGCGATCGGCGACGACGTCGCCGAGGCGCACCGCAAGGCACACGCGTGCGACCCGCTCTCCGCGTTCGGCGGGGTGATCGCCGTCAACCGCCCGGTGTCCGTGGAGATGGCCGAGCAGGTCGCCGAGATCTTCACCGAGGTGATCGTCGCCCCGGACTACGAGGACGGCGCGGTCGAGGTGCTGGCCCGCAAGAAGAACATCCGCGTGCTGCGCTGCGCCGACGCGCCGTCCGCGCGGGTCGAGGTCAAGGCGATCGACGGCGGGGCGCTGCTCCAGGCCACCGACCGTTTCCAGGCCGCGGGCGACGACCCGGCCAACTGGACGCTGGCGACCGGCGAGGCGCTGTCCGCGGCGGAGCTGGCCGAGCTGGCCTTCGCGTGGCGCGCGAGCCGCGCGGTCAAGTCCAACGCGATCCTGCTCGCCAAGGGCGGGGCGTCGGTGGGGGTCGGCATGGGGCAGGTCAACCGCGTCGACTCCGCGAAGCTCGCGGTGGAGCGCGCGGGGGAGGAGCGGGCGCGCGGCGCGTTCGCCGCGTCCGACGCCTTCTTCCCCTTCCCCGACGGCCTGGAGATCCTGCTGGAGGCGGGGGTCAGGGCCGTGGTGCAGCCGGGCGGGTCGGTCCGTGACGACCAGGTGGTCGAGGCGGCGCGGAAGGCCGGCGCGACGATGTACTTCACGGGGACGCGCCACTTCTTCCACTGAGTCCGCCCAGTTGGTCCGTGCACGACGAAGGCCGCGCTCCCGGTATGGGGAGCGCGGCCTTCGGTCGGTACGAGACGTGGCACTAATGCGCCCGGTTCGCCCGCCATGCGATCAGTTGGACTTGATGACCAGCGACGAGCAGACCTTGTCCGCGAGCGTCTGGTTCTTCGAGTCCCACAGCGGCCACAGGAAGCCGATGTAGCAGATGACGCCGTCGAGGAAGTGGGCGAGACGGCGGACGAACGCCATGCCGATGCCGAGCGGCTGGCCGTCGGCCTCACGCAGCAGACGGATGTTCAGGGCCTTCTTGCCGATGGTCTGGCCGGTCTTGCCCTCCTGGATCAGCTGCCAGACGGCCACCGCGATGACCGCGAGGAGCCCGATCAGGCGCAGGAAGCCGCCGAAGCCGCCGCCGATGGCGGCACCCGCGAAGACGATGATGTACGGCACGAGGAGGACGAGTCCGTCGACCAGGGTGCCGAGGACACGCGAGCCCCAGCTCGCGAGTTCCGGCATGCCGCCGTAGCCGGGGCCCTGCGGGGCGGCGTAGGGCGCGGGGCCGCCGGGAGCGGGGTAGCCGTACCCCTGCTGCGGCACGCCCTGCGGGGCCTGCTGGGGGTAGCCGTAGCCCGGCTGGGGCGGCTGACCGGGCTGGCCGGGCTGACCGGGCTGCTGCCCGTACGGGTTCTGGGGGTCGCCGAAGCTCATTTGGGGACTTCCTCCGTTGGATGCGGGACGGCGCGGGTCCGCGCGGAGGAACGGTGGTTCTCAAGCGGTCCGGCCCCCCGCACGCCCGCTGTGGTGCGCCGATCATGCTGGTAGGACTGTCCTCTTTTTGTCCAGTCGGTATCCGTATGCGTTGTGCAAGTGCAACCTGGGCGGATCCGTGACGGCGCGTGGACCGGGACCCGAATTGGAACAGCGGCGGGTCCATCCGCGAGGATGGGACCATGACCGCCCAGATTCTCGATGGCAAGGCCACCGCAGCCGCGATCAAGTCCGACCTGACCGCCCGCGTGGCGGCCCTCACGGCGCGGGGCGTCCTGCCCGGCCTGGGGACGCTGCTGGTCGGGGACGATCCTGGCAGCCGGTGGTACGTGAACGGCAAGCACCGCGACTGCGCCGAGGTCGGCATCGCGTCGATCCAGCGTGAACTCCCCGACACCGCGACGCAGGAAGAGATCGAGGCCGTCGTCGCGGAGCTGAACGCCAACCCCGAGTGCACGGGGTACATCGTGCAGCTGCCGCTGCCCAAGGGCATCGACACCAACCGGGTCCTGGAACTGATCGACCCGTCCAAGGACGCGGACGGACTGCACCCGATGAGCCTCGGCCGGCTGGTCCTCAACGAGACGGGCCCGCTGCCGTGCACCCCGTACGGCATCATCGAGCTGCTGCGCCACCACGGCGTCGAGATCGCGGGCGCGCATGTGGTGGTCGTCGGACGCGGTATCACGGTGGGGCGTTCGATCCCGCTGCTCCTGACCCGCAAGTCCGAGAACGCGACCGTGACGCAGTGCCACACCGGCACCCGCGACCTGTCGGCGCACCTCAGGCAGGCGGACATCATCGTGGCGGCGGCGGGCGTGCCGCACATCATCAAGCCCGAGGACGTGAAGCCGGGCGCGGCGGTCCTCGACGTCGGCGTCAGCCGGGACGAGCACGGCAAGATCGTGGGCGACGTGCACCCCGGGGTCGCCGAGGTGGCCGGCTGGATCTCGCCCAACCCGGGCGGTGTCGGCCCGATGACCCGCGCCCAGCTGCTGGTCAACGTGGTCGAGGCGGCCGAACGCGCCGTCGCCGCGGGCTGACCGGGTCCGAACGGGAAAGGGGCACCCATGGGTGCTGGTACGAGCGCGAGTGACACGCCGGAACCGAACGGCGCACGGCAGGCCGTCGCCGTGGAGCCGGGCGCCCCGGGGGCGGCGAAGGCCGGCGCCGACGCGGGGGTGGCTCCGGACGCCGTCGTTGACGTGGGCGTGGACCTCGACGCGGATGGGCGCGCGGGTGAGGCCCCCGCGGTTGACGCGAACGTCGATCCGCGTGTGAGCGCGGGAGCGCGTACGGACGTGCGTACGGACGTAGGTACGGGCGCGGTCGCGGACACCGACCCGGACGAGGCCGCCGACCCGGACGAGGTCCGCGTACCCGCCGAGTCCACGGCCGATGCCGATCCGGCCGGCGACTCCGGTGCGGAGGAGTCCGACGGCGAGTCGGAGTCGCGCCGCTTCCCCGCCGTCACGACCGACAC
>NZ_WWJY01000752.1 GCF_009865405.1 Streptomyces sp. SID3212
TACAGCCGCGCCTCGTCGGCCCGCTCGCCCCGGCCGATCCGCTGGGCGAGCGCCCTGCCGTACCAGTCGGCGGCCCGCTGCCAGTCCTCCAGGTCCTGGTGGGCGCCGCCTACGGATTCCATCGCGCGGCCGGTGGCGTAGTGGTCGTTGGCGGCCCGTCCGGCGTCGAGGGCGGCCCGGTAGCGGGCCAGCGCGTCGTGCGTACGGCCCGTCCTGGCGTCCAGGTCGCCGATGTTGAGCAGCGCGGCGGCCTGCTCACGGTGCAGGCCGCGCCGCCGCGCGATGTCGAGGACGAGGTGGTGCAGGCCGTACAGCTCGGGGGCGGCGGCCTCCGTGCCGCGGTGCGCGGCCAGCGCTCTGACCAGCGCGGCGACCAGCCGGCGGGCCAGGGTGTCCAGTTCGCCGTCGGCGACGGCGAGGCGGGCGGAGGCGATCAGCGCGGGGAGCCGGGTGCGCAGCCAGTCGTCGGCGGCCGCGGCGTCCGGGAAGCGCAGGGCGCGGGGCAGTTCGGAGAGCTTCCTGCGGGCCGCGGAGCCCTCGGGCTCGGTGACGGCGCGGCAGGACTGGAGCAGCCGTACGGTCCGCTCCAGCATCCGGGCGCGGGCGAGGCGGAGTTCGCCGGGCCGGTCCTGGGCGAGGAGGGCGCGCAGCAGCGGTACGAGGCAGGCGGGCACCTCGTACAGCTCGCCCCGCGGGTCGCCGGCGTGCCGCAGCATCCCCACGGCCACGAAGCCGTCCAGGGTCGTACGGGCGTCCGTGACCGAGCAGCCGGCCAGCGCGGAGGTGGTGTGCGCGTCGGTGAGGCCGGTGGGCGCGAGGGCGAGCAGGCGCAGGGTGCGGGCGGTGGAGGGGGCGAGGGTCGCGTACACCAGCCCGAAGACGCGGGCGAGCGGGCGGTCGCCCACGGGCATGCCGGGGTCGTCGGGCAGGGCGCGCAGTTGGGCGGCCACGTCGGCGACGGACGCGGTGGGGCGGGCGGCGAGCCAGCCGCCGGCCAGGACGAGGGCGGCGGGCTGGCCGCCGCACTCCTCCACGAGGGCCTCGGCGGCCTGCGGGTCGACGGTGATCCGTACGGCTCCGGTGTACCGGGCCAGCAGGTCGACGGCGGCCTTCACGTCCATCCCGCCGAGGGTGCAGGGCCGGACGTCGGGGATGCCGGTGAGGGGGCCCTGCGCGACGGCGACGACGAGGCAGTCCGGGTTGTCGGGGACGAGGGGGTCGACCTGCTCGGCGTCGACGGCGTCGTCGAGGAGCAGCAGGACGCGCCGGACGGCCAGGGCCTCGCGGACCATCTCGGACAGCTGGTCCTCGCCCGCGCCGGGCGGTCCCGCGATGCCGAACGCGGTGAGGATCTCGCGGGCGGTGGCCGCGGTGGGGATCGCGTCGCCACCGGTCTCGGTGAGCCGGGCCCGTACGACCCCGTCGGGGTAGCGGTCCGCGAGCCGGCGGACGATCTCGTGGGCGAGGGCGGTACGTCCGGACCCGGGGCGCCCGGCGATGAGCAGGACGCGGGCGCGGGGCTCCTTGCGGCCGGAGATCGTGTTGAGCCCGGCGCGCTCGATGTCCTCGTGCAGCGCCTTGATCTCCCGGGCGCGCCCGAAGAACGCGGTGGCCGCGTCCCCGGCGCCCGGGGGCCCGGGCGGGGCGTCGAGCCCGGAATCGATGCGGTGGTCGCCGGGGTCGCCGGATGCGGGAGAGAGCCCGCCCTCCCCACCGGCGGACGCCTCGGGCGCCACGTACGCCATCCCGTCGAACCCCCGCCCGGCGTGCCCTGCGGGCGGCAGGGCACCGGCCTGCACGGCGCCGGACGCGTCCCCGTCCCGGGTACGGAAGCCCTCCTCACCGCCGCCGGAGGGACTGCCGGACTCCGGCGTCAACGTCCCCCGTCCCCCCGCACCGGCCACCGAGCCCGTGCCCGTGCCCGTGCCCGGCATGGTGCCTGAGCCCGTGGGCAACGCCCGACCGGGCACCGCGTCCGAAGGCACGACCTCCGGCGACAACTCCTGCGCGGAAGCCGACCCTGCGCGGGCAATCTCAAGCCCGTCCGGCGCTTGAGGGCGACCCCCGGCAGCGAGGCCGGGCAACTCGCCCGTGGAAGCCGACCCACGGCGGGCGAATTCAAGCCCGTCCGGCGATTGAGGACAAAGCCCGGCCGCGGGGTCCGTGGTGGTCGTGGCAACCGGCTCCTCGGCGGCGGGCGAGGAACCCGGGCCCGCGCCGACCGGCACCGGCGGCCCCGCCGCCGTCCCGTCGGAGCCCGTCACGTCCACCCCACCCGCCACCGCCGTGCCCACGTCTTCCCCGGCCGGCTCCGCCGCGCCGACCGCCTTCTTCGCCGCGCGAGGGCGTTTCCCGCCCCCCTTCGCGCCCTTCCCGGACCCGGTCTTCCCGGTCTTCCCGATCTTCCCGGACTTCGAGGTCTTCGTGGTCTTCCCGCGACCAGCATCGGCGCCCCCGGCGCCGCCCGCGTCCGAGGCGGCGGAGCCGCCCACCGCCTGATCCGTCACGGGCCACGCTCCGTCCGCCTGCGCACGAGCCGAGCCCGGCGGGTTTCCGCGCGGGCGTTTCGAGCGTAGTTCACTCTCTGCGACCGACCGGGTGAGGCAGCGCGGACAAGTCCCCCAATCGGATCAGCAGTTGTTCAGACCGGACCGGGTGCGAGCGCGAGGGACGAACGCGACGCCTCAGGACGTGAACGGCCGCGCCGGCCACGGCGCCTCCGCCGGGCGCAGCGCCTCCACCCCGTCCCCCGCCAGCACCGCCGAGAGCGCCAGCACCCCCACCGCCAGGCACGTGTTGTGCAGCTCGCCCCTGATCACACCCCGCACCAGGTCGCCCAGTCCCACCCGCGCCAGCTCCATGTCCGCCTCCTCCTCGGCGACCTCGAAGCGCGCGCCCCCCGCCTCCGAGAGGTCCCGGGCCAGGAAGATCCGTACCGCCTCGTCCGAGCCGCCGGGCGACGGGTAGACGTCCGTCAGCACCCGCCAGTCCCCGGCCTTGACGTACGCCTCCTCGTACAGCTCCCGCTGCGCCGCGTGCAGCGGGTTCTCGCCCGGGACGTCGAGCAGGCCGGCCGGGATCTCCCAGAGCTTGTGGCGTACGGGGTGCCGGTACTGGCGCAGCACCACCACCCGCCCGTCGTCGTCCAGCGCGAGGATCGCCACGGACCCGGGGTGCACCTGGTAGTCGCGGGACACGGTCGCGCCGTCGGGCATGACCACATCATCCGTACGGACGCTGGTCTTGTTCCCGCGGAAGGGGACCGTGGTCGCGGTGACCCGCCACTCTTCCGGAGCGTCCTCGATGGTCATGAAACGTCCTCCCACACAGCGCACCAGCGGAAACCGGGGCGCCGGTCCAGAAGGACCCGCGCCCCGGTGCCTACCGTATCGCTTACGGCCCGGCGGTCAGTTGTCCCGCAGCTGCGCCGCCCGGCGCTCCACCGCCGCCTTCACCAGGCCCGCGAAGAGCGGGTGCGGCCGGGTCGGCCGGGACCGCAGTTCCGGGTGCGCCTGGGTCGCCACGAGGTACGGGTGCACCTCGCGGGGGTACTCGACGTACTCGACGAGCTTGTTGTCCGGGGACGTACCGGAGAAGACCAGGCCGGCCTTCTTCTCCAGCTCCGCGCGGTACGCGTTGTTGACCTCGTAGCGGTGGCGGTGGCGCTCCTCCACGTACGGCTCACCGGCGTGCACCTCGCGCACGATGGAGCCCTCGGCGAGCTTCGCCGGGTAGAGGCCGAGCCGCATCGTGCCGCCGAGGTCCCCGGCGCCTTCCACGTACGCGAGCTGCTCCTCCATCGTGGAGATCACCGGATGGGCCGTACCGGAGTCGAACTCGGTGGAGTTGGCGTCCGGGATCTCCGCGACGTTGCGCGCCGCCTCGATCACGATGCACTGGAGGCCCAGGCACAGGCCCAGCAGCGGCACCTTGTTCTCGCGGGCGTACCGGATCGCGCCGACCTTGCCGGTCACGCCCCGCTCGCCGAAGCCGCCGGGGATCAGGATCCCGTCCACGTCCTCCAGCTGCCGCGCGGCGCCCGCCGGGGTCTTGCAGTCGTCCGAGGTGACCCACTTGACCGTGACGCGCGCCCGGTTGGCGAAGCCGCCCGCGCGGATCGCCTCGGTCACCGACAGGTACGCGTCGGGAAGGTCGATGTACTTGCCGACCAGCGCGACCGTGACCTCGTGGTCGGGGTTGTGGACGCGGTCCAGCAGGTCGTCCCAGACCGTCCAGTCCACGTCGCGGAACGGCAGGTCCAGCTTCCGTACGACATAGGCGTCCAGGCCCTCGGTGTGCAGGACCTTCGGGATGTCGTAGATCGACTTGGCGTCGATCGCGGCGACGACGGCGTCCTCGTCCACGTCGCACATCAGCGAGATCTTGCGCTTGATGGACAGCGGTACGTCCCGGTCGGCGCGCAGCACGATCGCGTCGGGCTGGATGCCGATGCTCCGCAGCGCGGCCACCGAGTGCTGGGTCGGCTTGGTCTTCAGCTCGCCGGACGGGCCGATGTACGGCAGCAGGGAGATGTGGACCACGAAGACGTTGTCGCGGCCCACCTCGTGGCGCACCTGGCGCACGGTCTCCAGGAAAGGCTGGGACTCGATGTCGCCGACCGTGCCGCCGACCTCGGTGATCACGACGTCGACGTCGTCGGTCGCCATCCGCCGGATGCGGTGCTTGATCTCGTTGGTGATGTGCGGGATGACCTGGACCGTGTCGCCCAGGTACTCGCCGCGCCGCTCCTTGGCGATGACCGTCGAGTAGACCTGGCCGGTGGTGACGTTGGCCGAGCCGTCGAGGTCGACGTCGAGGAAGCGCTCGTAGTGGCCGATGTCCAGGTCGGTCTCGGCGCCGTCGTTGGTGACGAACACCTCACCGTGCTGGAACGGGTTCATCGTGCCGGGGTCGACGTTCAGGTACGGGTCGAGCTTCTGCATGGTGACCCGCAGGCCGCGCGCCTTGAGCAGCGCACCCAGACTGGAGGCGGTCAGGCCCTTGCCGAGGGAGGACGCGACACCCCCGGTGACGAAGATGTGCTTGGTCGTCGAGGGTGTCGAGGATCGGTTCGGCATGGCCAAGACGGGGCTCCCGTGGTCGCGGTCTGAGGTGCGTGCCGGTGCCGGGCCCTGAGAGTCTCGGAGGGAATCTCCGGGAGGCCACCGTCGCTGCGGGTTCGGGGCCTCATTGCTGAGCAAGGGAGTCCACCGGTCCACGGGCTACCAGGGTATCAGCGCCGAAGGGAGGCTGGTTCCGGCCACACGGCGCCGGCTGCCGCACCCCTCGGGTCCCGCCGGATTCCCCGGGATTCCCGCCGCGTCACCCTTGGCTCACCCGTTCGGCGGACCCATGTTGCCGGGAGCGTGGCGCGGAACTCCGAGGTGCGTCGTATCCTGCTCGGACATTCGCTGCCGATGCAGGCCGGCAAACGGCACCACCCCGCCCGTGTTCCCGGAAAACATGCTCGTCAACGACCCTTAGACCGCAGTTATCGCCCTTCGGGGCGAACGTGGCCGTTCGACTGGAGATGCACGTGGCCGGGCGCATCGAGGATTACGCACTCATCGGAGACATGCAGACCGCCGCCCTGGTCTGCCGGGACGGCACAGTCGACTGGCTGTGCCTGCCCCGCTTCGACTCACACGCCGTTTTCGCGGCCCTGCTCGGAACGGACGAGCACGGCTTCTGGCGGCTCGGACCCGCGTACGCGGCGGGTTCCGAGCCCCCGAGGGCCACGCGGCGCCACTACCGCGGGGATTCGCTGATCCTGGAGTCGGAGTGGGACACGCCGCGCGGCACGGTCCGCGTGACGGACTTCATGCCGCCCCGGGACGGCGCCCCGCAGCTCATCCGGATCGTGGAGGGCGTCAGCGGCCGGGTGCCCATGCGCTCCGCCCTGCGGATGCGGTTCAGCTACGGCCGGGTGACCCCGTGGGTCCACAAGGTCGACAACCGTACGGTCGCCGTCGCGGGCCCCGACTCGGTCTGGCTGGACACCGAGACGGAGACGTACGGCGAGGACCTCACGACGTACTCCGACTTCACCGTGGCGCCCGGCGACCGCGTCGCCTTCACGATCAGCTGGCAGCCCTCGCACAAGGAGCCGCCCGCGCTGCCCGACCCCGAGGGCTCACTGGACGCCACGTCAGATTTTTGGCGTGAATGGGTCGAGCACTGTACGTATCACGGCCCTTACCGGGAGGCAGTGATCCGCTCGCTGATCACCCTCAAGGCCCTCACGTACGCGCCGACCGGCGGCATCGTCGCCGCCCCCACGACCTCGCTGCCGGAGGAGATCGGCGGCGTCCGGAACTGGGACTACCGCTACACCTGGCTGCGCGACGCCGCCATCACGCTCTCCTCGCTGCTGCGCACCGGCTACCGCGAGGAGGCCCGCGCCTGGCGCGAGTGGCTGCTGCGGGCCGTCGCGGGCGACCCGGAGAACCTCCAGATCATGTACGGCATCGCCGGTGAGCGGGAGTTGGGCGAGGCGGAGCTGGACTGGCTGCCGGGGTACGAGCGTTCGGGCCCGGTCCGGGTCGGCAACGGCGCCGCGCACCAGCTCCAGCTCGACGTGTACGGCGAGGTCACCGAGGCGCTGCACCTGGCGCACATGACGGGCCTGGCCCGCAACGACTACGCCTCGCTGCTCCAGTTGAAGCTGATCCGCTACCTGGAGAAGCACTGGGACCAGCCGGACGAGGGCATCTGGGAGGTCCGCGGGCCGCGCCGGCACTTCGTGCACTCGAAGGTGATGGCGTGGGTCGCGGTCGACCGCACGATCAAGCTCATCGAGTCCGGGGACGCGGACGGGCCGCTGGAGCGCTGGCGCGAGCTGCGGGACGACATCCACCACGACGTCTGCGAGAAGGGGTACGACAAGGAGCGGAACACCTTCACGCAGTCGTACGGCTCCAAGGAGCTGGACGCGTCGCTGCTGCTGATCCCGCAGATGGGCTTCCTGCCGCCGGACGACAAGCGCGTCATCGGCACGATCGAGGCGATCCAGCGGGAGCTGTCCAC
>NZ_WWJY01000753.1 GCF_009865405.1 Streptomyces sp. SID3212
GCGGGCTTCGCACTCAAGATTCTGTGGTGGATCGCCATCATCGTCCTGGTGGTGTGGGTGCTCGGCTTCGTCGTCCGTCCCACGGCCGGCGGCGGCAAGCGAGGACGCTGGTATCGCTGGTAGGCGGTAGTTCCAGCACATTCGGGTGGGGCCGGACACACAGTCCGGCCCCACCCGAATTTCCATGTCCCGGCGCAGTTGTGAGAGGCGCATGGGAAAAGAGTCGAGAAGTGAGGTAGAGGCCGGGCCGCGAAACGTCATTTCCGTGAACCGGGGCAGAGGAACACTGTGGGTGGCCGGGCGGCTGCCGTGGCGCACAGGGAACCGCGCCTCCAGCACGGCACGCCCCCGGTCACCTTCCCCTTCCGACCGGTCTTCCGGCCGTCACCGCCCTGCGCGGCGGCCGGCTCGCGCCGGCACCCGTCCGTTACTCGGCAGGGTGCCGACGTGACTGACCGGCCCAGCGCCGGACCGTCGCCGTGGCGTGGGCCGCGTCCTCCGGGTCCAGGGACGCGATGCGGGCCCGGTGGTTGGTGTCCGGTGCGATGTGGATCCGTGCGTCCCTGCTGCCGGGGCCGAGGCGGAAGCGTTCGGCGGTCGCGGCGTCGTTCTGGCCGTACACAAAGAGGAGTTGGCTTCCTTCCTTCCGTACCCACCGGTCGATGTCGGCCATCGCGTGCGGCTGGAAGCGCAGGGGTATCTCGCGCGACACGTACGTCCGCACGTCCTGGATGCCGGGATGACGGAGCAGGCCGGTCAGATGCGGGGTGCTGTACTGCGGATAGCCGAGCTGGGTGCCCAGTTGGTAGAAGTACGGCGTGAGGGGCGTGAGCGTCGCGTCCGTGTAGTTCGCGAGGCCGGAGGTCCGGTCCAGCCAGGTGTAGAGCTCCTCCGTCGAGGCCGTGGGGTCCGGGACGCCGGTGCACAGCGGGTCGCCGTACTGCCAGTACATCGGTACGGCCCGCAGCACGGCGAGTTCGTACGCCCGGTCGGCGTCGCCGATGACCGTGAACGTACGCCCCTCGCCGGCCGCCCACTCCTCGTACCGGGCGACCATCTCGTCCCGCCGCAGGAGCGCCTCACGCTGTACGGCCTCCAGCGTCGCGCGGCAGGCCGGTGTTCCCACGCTCGCGAGGAACGTGTCGTACGCGCTGTCGTCCCCGTCGTCCACGTTGTCGGGCGCCGAGTAGACGACCGTACCGCTCACATCGTGGGGGTAGAAGCGCCGGTGGTAGACCGAGGCCATACCGCCCTTGCTGACCCCCGTCGAGATCCACGGCCCGCCGTAGAGCGGCTTGAGCGCCTCGATCAGACGGTGGTGGTCGTTCGCCGCCTGCCAGATGTCCAGCTTCGACCAGTCCACCGGGTCCGGCCGGGACGTGCCGAAGAACCGCTGCTCGGTGACGATCTGGTTGCCGTCCACCAGCTCCGTGGGCTCGGACCGGAAGTCCGGGCTCGCGACGAGGTCGTAGCCGGAGGTGTACAGCACCATGGGCTGCCCGGCGGACCTGTGCAGGAGCGTCAGCCGCTGCTCGAACGTCCCGCGCGCGGGGTGGCGGTGGTCCACGGGCTGCCGATAGGCCAGCTCGAAGAAGCGGTAGCCGGGCGCCGCGGGCTTCTCGGCTGCCACCCGCATCCCGGGGACGGCCTCGACGCGCGCGCGGATGTCTCCGCCGGGCGAGCGCTCGGAGGTGGCCGCCGCGGCGGGGGCCACGGTTCCCGGCAGCGGCCCGGCGATCGCCGGGACGGCCAGCAGGGCGAGGACGACGAGGGCCGCGCGGAGCGGAAGTCGGTGAGGTTTTCTCATGTGGCCAGTCAAGTGGCGGGACTTGGCGTACGGATCCCCACGCCGGGTGAGCCGTGTCCCCCGCGCGGGGGAGGCCGCGCCCACTCCGGCAGGTCGCTTCGCCACGGCCACGGCCACGGCCACGGCCTCGGCCTCGGTACGCACGAGAATCTGCCCCCGGCCGGGACCGGCTCGGGGACCTCATAGCTTGCCCCTGGGATGTGCGGCGGTCCGCAGATGAGCTGGTCGAGAGAGGGGCCCGTACGCGACGCTGAACGTGGAATACGCGAGCGTGGCATTGGCGGGCGGCGCCGTGGTCGGCGGGTGGGCGGGAGCCCCTTGAGTGACGCCCGTCCTGAGAGTTCGCCAGGCCGGCGCGTTCGCAACCGCCCGGGACGGATCGTGGGTGCCGGACACCTGGGATAAGGGCGGCCTGGTTCCGACTCCGGCACGCGACGAACCTCATGGTCAGGCAGCCGCTCAGCTGCCGGAGACTCGCCTCGATGCCCGTACCGGCGCTGATTTTGCGCAGCGGAACATCGATGAGGCGCGACCCATTGAGGAGCCCTCACATGAGCATCACCGACACCGTTACCGCTACCGCCGGCTGGAACCCTGGGGCCCTGGGCGAGATCGTCGCGAACGACGCAGGTCGGCCCGTGCTGTTCACCAACGCCCGGATCCTGACGATGGACCCACTGATCGGGACCATGGCCGGCGCGGACCTCCTCTGTCTCGGCTCTCTGCTCGTCGGCGTCGGCCCGGGGATCATCACCGCCGCGGGGGACGACAACGCGATCGTGGTCGACTGCACCGGTATGACCGTCGTCCCCGCCGTCGTCGACACCGTCGCCCTGGCCGGCGGCCGGAGCCACCGCTCGGAGTACGTCGCGACGCTGACCCCGGGCAACATCGCCGACTTCCTGGTGGTGCCCGACGCACTCGCCGCCGACGTGCCGAGCGCGGTGACCGCTCTCCTGACCGCGCCGGAACAGGTCCGCGCGCTCGTCGCGGGCGGCCGGCCGGTCCTGTGGGCCGGGGCGGGCGTCTCCCGCCGGGTCGCCGCTCCCGAGGCAGCGATTCCGGCCGCCGCGGATCCGACCGGCGGTCAGCGCGTCGGCGTCTGGATCGACAGGAACGACTTTCTGCACCAGGAGCTGACCGCCGACGGTCGCTACGACGAGACCCGAGGCGGGCGTCCGCATGCCTACCAGGGCCGGTACTGGATCGACGGCGACCGCATCGACTACCTGGACGACCTCGGCTTCTGGGCCTACGGGGAGTTCCACGGCGACGAGCTGCACCACGCCGGCTATGTCATGGAGCTCGGCTGACCCTCCCCGGCCAGTGCCTCCCCGGCCAGTGCCTCAGCCGCCTCCGGCGACCCGCCTTCCCAGCCCCCTCCAGCGGACAGCCACCCCTCCCAGGGCGCTCCGCCCGCACAGAAGGAAGACCTCTCATGAACATCAACGACACCACCAGCGCCGCCGTGCTCCAAGACCTCCGGCGTCGGCCCGCCGACCGGCGGCGAATCCTGTTCACCGGCGCGACCCTCGTCACCATGGACGCCGACCTCGGCGTCATCGACGGCGGCGACCTCCTCGTCGAGGGCGACACGATCACCGCCATCGGCCACGACCTCGACGTCGGCGATGCCGTGGTCGTGGACGCCACCGGTACGATCCTCACCCCCGGCTTCGTCGACACCCACCGGCACGCCTGGGAGGCCCAGCTTCGCCGCATCATGCCGGACGTCGACGACCTCGGCGCCTACGTCATGGCCACCCTCGCCGGCTACGCCACGGTCTACCGGCCCCAGGACATGTACACCGGCACCCGGCTGGCCGCCCTGACCGCGATCGACAGCGGCATCACGACGATGCTCGACTTCTCCCACAACTCCCGTACCCGAGAACATTCCGATGCCGCCATCGAGGCGCTCGCCGACACCGGCATCCGTGGCGTCCACGCCTCGATGGGCCCTCACTTCGGTGACTGGGACCGGCAGTGGCCGGGCGATCTGACCCGGCTCAAGGACCGGTACTTCAGCGCGGGCAACCAGCTGCTCACGCTGCGCCTGGGGGCTCTGGCCACCGACGAGATCGCGGGACCCACGCTCGCCTACGGCCCCGAACTCGCCCGGGTCGCGGCAGAGTTGGGCATCGGGGTGAGCGTGGACGCGGTCTTCGGCACCGCCTCCTCCGACGCGGTCCTGCGCTGGGCGAAGGACGGCATCCTCGGCCCCGACGTCACCCTCATCCACTCCACCGGGCTGACCGCCGAGGCCTGGAAGGCGATGGGCGGGTCCGGCACCACCGTGGCCCTCGCACCGACCTCCGACGCCCAGATCGGCCTGGAAACCGCGATTCCCGCCGTCGACGAGGCGCTGTCCGCAGGCATCCGCCCCGGGCTGAGCATCGATGTCGAAGTCGCCCTGTCCAGCGACATGTTCACCCAGATGCGGGCTCTGCTCGCCATCCAGCGGATGCGCGCGGTCAACGCCGTTCACGGCACGGAGCGTCAGCCTTCCCGCATCACCACCCACGACGTCCTCGACTTCGCCACCCTCCAGGGCGCCCGCACCAACGGCCTGGCCGGCGTCACCGGTTCACTCACCGTGGGCAAGAAGGCCGACCTGCTGGTCATCCGGGCCGAGGACCTCAACAACATGCCCCTCAACGACCCGATCGGTACGGTCGTGCTGGGCTCCGACGCCCGCAACATCAGCGCCGTCCTCATCAACGGCGAGCCCCGCAAGTGGGACGGACACGTTCTCGACGTGGACCTGACCACCCTGCGCGGCGAGGTGCACGCCTCGCGCGAGTACGTAATGAACGCCACGCCCTAGGGCGCGTCCGGGGAGAACAGCGCCGGGCTGTTCTCCCCCGCCACGCGCGAACCCGTATCAGATGGCCTGAGCGGTGGGCAGGATGGTGATCTCGGTGAGGTTGACGTGGCGCGGGACGGCGGCCATGAAGGCGACGGTCTCGGCGATGTCCCCGCTCTGCAGGACGTCGATGTCGTGGATGAGGTCGGCCATCAGCCTGGAGGCGTCCGGGTCGGTGACGTGGTCGGGCAGTTCCGTGTCGACCATGCCGGGTTCGACGGTGGCCACCCGGACCATCTTCCGGCCGAGTTCGACGCGCAGCAGCCGGGTGAGGTGGCTGATGTACGCCTTGGTCCCGGAGTAGACGGAGAACTTCGTCAGGATCCGGGTGGCCGCGATCGACGAGGTGTTGATCAGATCGGCGGGCTTGCCGGCGGCGGCGGAGTTCGTCAGGTGCGGGACGAACGCGGCTATCACATTCATCAGGCCGCCGATGTTGAGGTCGATCTGGCGCTGCCATTCGTCGACCTTGAGTTCCTCGATGCCGGAGACGAGCTGAACACCGGCGTTGTTGAAGACGAGGTCGGCCTTGCCGAAGCGCTCGGCGACCTGGTCGGCGGCGGCCTGGACGGCGGCGCGGTCGGTCACGTCGACGGCCAGGGCGAGCGCGGTGCCGCCGGCGACCTCGATGTCCTTGACCAGGCTGTCGAGGCGCTCCTTGCGCCGCGCCAGTACGACCACCACCGCGCCGAGTTCGGCCAGACGCCGGGCGGTGACGGCACCCATGCCGCTGGAGGCGCCGGAGACGACGGCGACACGGCCGGCGAGGGGGGTTCCGGTGATCAGGGCAGCAGACATCACAAAACCTCAATCTCTTCGATCGGAGGGCTCTGAAGCAGGGGGAGCGGGAGGGGGGATGGGGGATCAGGGATGGGGTGCCCGGCCGGCGGCCAGGTCGTTGCGACCGGCCGGTTGGCCGGGCTGCCGGTGAGTGGCGGTGGACGCCCCGAGGGCGTCAGGCGGCGTCGTCGTGGGCGGTGGCGGCGGACTTCTCGCGCCACGGCGCGAGGTCGTCCCGCACCTGCCCGTACTTGACGTCCAGCCGCTCAAGGGTGTCGCGCCCCAGGTAGAGGTGGGTGGGCAGCTTCTCCGAGGAGGCCACCTCGACGATGAGAGCGGCGCCCTTCACCGGGTCGCCGAGTTGAGCGTGGTTGGCCTGGTCGATCCAGTCCAGCGTCACGTGCGCGGGGGTGTTGTCGTAGTCGGCGATGCGGTTCTCGGCGACCGACAGGGAGCTGGTGTCGAGGAAGTCGGTGCGGAAGACGCCCGGTTCCACGACCATCGACTGGATCCCGAACGGCGCCATCTCGACGGACAGCGCTTCGCTGACGCCGGCGACGGCGAACTTCGACGCGCTGTAGAGGCTGACACCGGGCTCGCCCTCGAAACCGGAGCGGGAGCCGATGTGCACCAGCCGGCCCGAGCCCTGCTTACGCATGCCCGGCAGCACGGCGCGGGTGACGTTGATCAGGCCGAACACGTTGAGGTCGAACAGCGAGCGGGCCTCCGCGTTGGTGATCTCCTCCAGCGCGCCGAGCAAACCGCGCCCGGCGTTGTTCACCAGAACGTCGATGCCGCCGAACCGGCCCACGGCAGCCTCGACCGCTCGCGGGATGCTGTTGTTGTCCGCGACGTCCAGGGCGACCGCGAAGACCTGGTCGGAGTTCTTCAGATCGTCCGGCACGCGTTCCGGGTTCCGTACGGCGACCACGACATTGTTACCGTCTGCCAGCGCGGCACGCGCGATTTCCGCACCGAGTCCACGGGATGCGCCGGTCACCAACCACGTAGCCATGAGAATTCCTTTCGTCGTCTCCCCTGCGGGGAATTTCCTGGTGACGTCAAGGAGTCTGTCCAATGGCCACGGTGGTATGAAGGCCGTGCTTTTCCTGGGTGTCCCACACCCAGGAAGAGAGAGTGCATATGCGGGCGAAGCGTGGAGAGGCAGGAATACTCACCGATCTCCGGGAGGCGCTTCGGTTGCGTTCAGGGAGCCCAACAGCGCCAGACCGTCGGCCGACAGGGAACCCGGCTCGGCCTGCAGGATGATGAGCTGCTGTCCCGGCACGCTGCGGATGTCGAAGGCCTCGAGCCGCAGCTCCAGGTCCCCCACGACGGAGTGGCGGACCCGCTTGATCTCGTACGGCGGGACCCGCGTGAACTCGCGCGCCCACAGGGAGCGGAACTCCCTGCTGCGGACGGACAGTTCGCCGACGAGCTCCAGGATGCGAGGATCCTGCGGGCTGCTGGCCGCGGTCCGCTGAAGGTCGGCCACGGCACGGTGCCGGGCCCGCTCCGGGCTCCGGTAGAAGGACTTGGCCACGGGGTCCAGGAAGAGCATGCGCAGCACGTTGTCGCGCTGGGTGAAGTCACGATAGAGAGCGTCGGCCGACGCGTTCGTGGCCAGCAGGTCCTGGGCGTGGCCCAGGATGAAGGCCGGCGTCCGCGTCCAGGCCTCGATCAGCTGCCGCAGGTGTGGACGGACCCGCTCGACGCGGGAGGGGGACTTCGTACGACGCGCTCCCGGCGGGGCCAGCCGGAAGAGTTCCGCCCTGTCCTCGTCCCCGAGTTGCAGCACGCGGGCAAGGGCCTCCAGTACCCGGGAGGAGGGGCCGAGTTCACGCCCCTGCTCAAGTCGGCCGTAGTAGCCGGGGCTGATACCTGAGAGCGCCGCGACCTCCTCACGCCGCAGGCCGGGCACCCGCCGCTTGCCCGCACCGAGCAATCCCGCTGCTGCGGGGCTGAGGCGTTCTCTGCGGGATCGGAGGAACTGGCCCAGCCCTCCAACCGGGTCAGGAGCCGAGTAGTTGTCCATGCGGTCAAGGTAGGCGGAAATCACCGCGGGCGGCTCCGCCGACGGTGGGTGCATTACACCCAGGAATGCAGATACCCAGCAGTCCTGATCCGCCCTATTGCGTCTGCTTGCCCTCTCCAGCAAGCCTCAGGGCGGGCCGTCCACAAGACAGAGTCCTACGACTACCCCTCGCCATACCTTCGTTACGGGGTGCCATAGTGCGTGACCGGCGGTTCCGGTCGGCTGCTGGTCACACCTAGTCTGGCCGCATGAGCAATGGGACGCCTTTGGGCGAATTTCTCCGAGCCCGCCGAGAAGCCCTGAAGCCACATGACGTCGGTCTGCCCGAATACGGACGACGCCGGGTTCCCGGGCTGCGCAGAGAGGAAGTGGCCCTGCTCGCCGGAGTCAGCTCCGACTACTACATCCGGTTGGAACAGGGGCGCGAGAAAAGCCCCTCGTCACAAGTCCTCGACGGCGTGGCGCGGGCGCTGAAACTCGACGCGGAAGCCACCGACCACCTCAACCGTCTCTGCCTCACCGCCTCGGAGCGCCGACGGGACCGGAGCGAGGCGGGCGTCAGCCGGCAGTTGTCGCAGCTGATGGACGCGTGGGAACACACTCCGGCTTTTGTCGTCGGCCCGGCCCTCGACATCCTCGCGGGCAACTCCCTCGCCATGGCCCTCCACAGCGGGTTCGAGACGTTCGACAACCTCGCTCTGATGGTGTTCGCCGACCCCGCCGGACGCGAGTTCTACCAGGAATGGGAGCGTGCCGCGCACTCCTGTGTCGCCGAGATCAGGGCCGCGTACGGACACGACCCCGCATCGGCCCGCATCGCCGAAGTTGTCGCCGAACTGTCCGCCCGGAGCGAGGAGTTCGCCGCGATCTGGCAACTTCACGACGTCAAGAGCAAGTCACAGGAGGGCAAGCACCTCAAACACCCCCAGGTCGGAGACCTGCACATCAAATTCGCGGCGTTCACGGTCAACGGGGCTCCGCATCAGCAACTGGTGGTCTATCAGGCGGAACCAGCCAGTCCCACGGCTGCCGCGTTCGACGCGCTACGGGCCATGAGCACCGAGGCCAGGCCCGCCCGGCGCTCAGCCTCCGCACCACCGTGACTCGGAACGCCGACGCGCAAGGCGGTACGGCACGGCTGTGATCAGCGGCCACGCACACCGCCGATGCGTTGCTTGCGGGGGTTAACCCCACCACGCTCGCTGGCATCAACGGCACCAACGACAGACGTGCGAGCCGGATTCTGCGGGCGGCCGGGTTCCCGAATGATCGGACAGGCATCACAGCGCCCTCAAGCCGTCGAAGGATCACTCGTGTCCCGCACCCCCCGTATGAGCCGTTCCCAGTACCGTGTCCTGTCCTCCCTCGCCCTGCTGGCCTTGGCCGCCGGCGGCGTCACCGCCTGCAGCGACAACGATTCCGCCGCCGGCCCCACGGCCTCGCCGTCCGCCACCTCGTCCCCCTCCCCGGGATCCGCCAAGGCCGCCGAAGCGAAGCTGCGCATGGTCGACAACGGGGGTCACCGTGTCGCCTTCTACGTCACGCAGGGCAACGGCTCCACCATCGTCCTGGACTCGGGCGGCGGTGAGTACTCCTCGCAGTGGAAGGACATCGTCCCCAAGCTTCACGCGGCCACCGGTGCCACCGTCATCACGTACGACCGGGCCGGTCTCGGGAAGAGCGATGTGGTGCCTGGCGCGTGGAAGGCCGAGAGCGCCGTCAGCGACCTCAAGGCGGGACTCAAGGAACTGGGCGTCACCAAGGATGTGACCCTGGTGTCCCACTCCCAAGCCGGGGAGATCGCGAACTACCTCGCCCAGGACAACCCGAAGTTGCTCTCCGGTGCGGTCCTGGTCGACGCCAATCTCCCGCAGTTTTTCACGGACGAGGAGATTCCCCGTCTCGTGGCCGGGACTCAGCCGGAGGTCGATGCGGCGAAGAAGGACCCCGAGAAGCCGGAGAACCGCCAGTTGATCTCCACCGCGGAGGGCTTCACCGCGGCGCACAAGGCATTCCACAAGGTGACGTGGCCGGCCGCGGTGCCGGTGACGGTCATGGTTTCGGAGGAGACTCCGTTCGCCGGGTCTCCTGAGGACGCCCAGCGCTGGCGTGACGCCGCCGCCTCGTTCGCCCAGGAGGCGCCGAACCGGACGCTCGTCACCGCCAAAGGCACCTCCCACGAGATACCGACGGACCGTCCCGACCTCGTACTCAAGGAGATCGAAGCCATGTTCGCCGCACAACACTGACCCCCGGCCTGGCAGTGGGCGGCGGCCCCGGCACCGCGGGCTTTGACTAGATGCCGAACGGTGCGGCGTAGTGGACAGTGCCGCCGGGCAGCGGATGGCCGACGTCGAGGGTGAGGGCCATCATGGCCTCGTCCGGGACGTCGATGCTGATTCCGATGCCGTACTCGGAAGCGCGAGTAAAGCCGAACCGCGGGTAATACGCCGGGTGTCCGAGGACGGTGACGAAGTGCTCGCCCAGCTCCTTGGCAGCCTGCAACGCGGCACGGATCGCCGCGGAGCCGGCGCCGGTCTTCTGATACTCGGGCCGGACGGCGACGGGGCCCAGGCACAGGGCCGGGGTGTCGTCGATGTGGCAGCGGGTCAGCAGCGCGTGGCCGATGAGCTCGCCGTCCTGGTCGGTGGTGACGATGGACAGCCCGTCGATCCACGAAGGGTCGGCGCGCAGGGCGTCGACGAGGTCGGCCTCCAGAGGAGTGTCGAAGGCGGCGAGGTTGATGTCGTGAATGGTGGGGATGTCGGCGCTGGTCTCGGCGCGCGTGATCCAGTTGATGCTCATGATGGATGGAGATCCGTTTCATGGTTGGTTCGTGTGGGGTTGCCCCGCGAGCTCACGCTCCCAGCGAGGGCGAATCCAGCTGAGGTCAGGCCACAGCCCGGGACGTGAGGGTGGTCCGGGCAGAGCACATGTCAGTGGCCTTGTACGCGGTCATCAACCCCACCTCCCAACTTCCTCAATCCGAGTCGAACACGAACGCCGGACACCATACCATCCCGCCACATTCGACCGCTCGCGCGCAGCGCCGCCAGGTCGACTCCACCCGCAGTGGTCCACCAGGCGACGCCCCCGTGCTCACAGAAGTCAACGCGACCCGTTGCGTCACCCCCTACGGGAGGGCGGATCGCTGCCCGGGATCGTCGAGGCCGACGACCTCGGTACGTACGTCACGAAGGTGTCCAGCGGACGGCGCTGACCTGCTGCGATGCCGCCAATACGGCCTCTCAATCGTGTGCTGGAGGGACGGGTATCTCTGGGCGACGTTCACTAGGGACTGTCCGATGGGTCGTTTGAGCTGATCAGAGCCGTGGCTTAGGCGCAGATGAGCTTCTCCGAAGGCGCCATCGTCGGGCTCGCCGGCACTGATGGCTGGTCGCCGATCCGCCCACCCACCCGCGCATGTGTCGGTCGGTTGAGGAATTTGGTTGCGGTGGATCAGGCGGATGGGGGTGATACTCCGGCATGAGTAGAGACGCCGAGGTCATCGCACTCGCCCGCTGGTAGGACGAGGTGATGCAACCGCTGACCCAAGACGACCCGGAACGCACGTGGCAAGGTCGCTTCGTCCCGATAGCGGGGCACTGGGGCTACGAGTTCGGGTGGGCCCTGGAGTTCGAGAAGACGAGACGAGCGCCGTCAGTCCGACCGGCACCCGCACCGGCGGAACGTGGACCCCCCTCACCCAGCTCAGCGCCTACACCCAGGCCGGTGCCACCACCCACCAGACCTACGCCGGCACCGACAACACCCAGCGCCTGACCCGCGACACCACCACCTTCACCAACGCGGCAGTCGGCCTGAGCAACCGGAACACCGCCGGCACCACCACCGGTTTCGTCCGCGAACCCTCGGGCACCCGGGTTTCCATGAGAACCGGGGGAGCAGCCAGTACTACCTCAGCGACGCCCAGGGCTCACCCTGACAGGCGACACCGAAGGTGCAAACGCCACCAAGATGGGCATCCTGGCCGGAATTGGCGTTGAGGCGCTGTGCATGGCCGGTGCCGCAGCCGGGTCCTCGGCCCCCATAGGGCAGGAGTTACCGATGCGTATTTCCGTAGTGATCGGATCGGCGCTTTTAGCGCTACTTTGCGGCGTCGCTCTGCTCTTCCTCGGCCTGAGTGATGTGAGCGACGGAAACACTCGAGCGGCGCTGCCCATCGTCATCGGTGCCGCTCTGACCGTTGGCGGACTTCTGTTCCTACGTAAGGGAGTACGGCGATGACGATGTCAGCGACATGACCGCCCGTCCGAACGCCTGCTTTCTCGCCCTCCGGCCGCTGGACGGGAGAGGAGGCAGGCGTTCGGCGCTTCTACGGGGCGGGTGTGTAGGTGACGCCGGTTCCGCCGCAGCCGGCAGCGAGGTGGAAGAGGCGGTCCTGCTCGTTCGGGTCGACGGCGAGCTGCCAGTGCAGCTTGGTCACGGTCCACTCCGAGGCCGCCGCCGTCGCCGAGCACTACGGCATCAGCATGTCACGTGCGACTGACGTCATGATGATCGTGCTGGGCATCGTCATGTACTGGAACGCGACCGAAGCGAAGATCCGCAACCCGCACGACGAAGACAACGCTCAACGCCTTCGGGAACACCGCAGCGCCGTTGTGTCTGCGGTCAGCGCAGTCAGCCGTTAACAACGGTGGTGGTCAATACAGCTAGCGGGCGACTTTGTACCGCAGGTGCAGCACCCGCTCGCCCTGGATGACCACATGCGGGTCCTGTAGCAGCAGTTGCCCCTCGATCCCGCCGAAGAAGCGCTTGCCCGACCCGAACACGACCGGCACCACGTCCATCGCCACCTCGTCCACGAGGCCGGCCGCGAGGATCTGGGCGCCGACCTCACCGGCGTTGACGGCGATCGTCCGGTCCCCGGCCAGTTCCTGGGCCTTGTCGATCGCGGCCGTGACGTCCCCGACGAAGTGGTAGGAGGCTTCCGGGTGCCATCCCTCGGGCTTGGACCGATGCGACACCACGACCACGTGACCGCCCGCGGGCGGGCGGCCCTCCCACCCGTTCACCAGGTCGAACAGTGTGCGGCCCATGACGATCACACCGATCGCGTCCCACGTCGACCGTACGTACGGCGCCGAGGCGGGCGAGACCCGGAAGGCGGTGCCGGCCGCGGAGTGGTCGTACTGCTGGTCGTCGGCCGGGGTGATCGGGGTGTCCCCGCTGAAGTACCACTCGTGCAGCGGCCCGACCTCGTCATTGCTGTCGGCGATGAAGCCGTCCACCGACACTACGTTGTGCATGATCACGGTACCCACGGGTGTTCTCCTCGAAGTCTGTCTGCGCCTCCCCGAATCTTCACGCGCGGGCGGGGAAGGCGCATGTAAGAAATCAATCGGCGGGCATCGGACCTCTGTCCGGCGGAAAGTCCGGCCGGGCGGGGAAGCGGCGCCGCAGGTCCAGATACTGCGTCGGGGTGAGACCGGTGCAGTCCTTGAATTCCCTGGTGAAATGAGCCCGGTCGAAATAGCCCGCGCTCTGGGCAAGATCCGACCAGTCCACCGGCAGACGGGCGTCCACGGACACGATCAGGCGCGCGAAGCGGTAGATCCGCGCCACCCGCTTCGGGGTCACCCCGACGTGTGCCTTGAACTGCGCCGCCAGGTGATTGCCGCTCACCCCGGCGTCGTCGGCCAGAGCTCCGACCGGGATCGCTCCGTACGACGTCTCCAGCCGCCCGCCCGCGTGCCGGACCAGGTCGAGGCCGCGCGGCGGGGACTCGGCGAGCAGCGATCGCAGCTCAACCTCCACCACCCGCAAGGTCTCGGCGACCGACGCGGTGGCACCGGCCCGATCGCGGATCCGGCCGATCGACCGGCGCCACACCGCGTCGACCGGCACCCACAGATCGCGCAGCTCACCGGCGGGCACACCGATGAAGGGCGACATCCCCCACGGCTTGAAGTGCACGCCGACCAGCCGTACCTGTTCCGGGTACTCGACCAGAAAACGCCTGGTCCACACGCCCATGAACCAGCCATCGGTGAAGACGGCAGGCGGCACCGAAGGATCGGAATCCCACAACCGGACGGGATCGCCGAGGTGGAGGAACAGGTGAGCCGACGGCATCGGTGGTACGGCTACCCGCCGATGGCGCGGCACGCCGGTCAGGCAGTAGATGTCGTCGATGAACCGGTCGAGCGGTGGCCCGGGCACCCGGCCGATGTATTCCATGAGTTCACCTGCCGGAGTACGACAACGTCGCGGTCGTCTCCACCGTAGTGTCGCCGGCGCCGCGAGGGGTTGCCCGGGCAACGTGAAAGTCGACAAGATCTCTGGACGCTGCGCGCCGGCCCGGTCGGGCCGGCCTCGCTATCCACCACCTGCCACGCAGCCGATGCCGCCGGGGCCCGAGCGACACACGGTTCCTGCGCCGCCCGAGGCGCTGGTGTTGCCTTGGGCGGCGTCGGCCGGCTCACGCCGTCAGTTCCAGCAGCTGTGGGTCGTCTTGCGGCACGAGGCCGCTCGTTCGGCCGCGCGCCCGCACGGCGCTCGGGCGTGGGTAGCCAGCGTGGAAGCGGCTCCTCCGGAAGCATGGGACACGGTTCTCAGGGCGGCGGCCTGGCCCGCAGTTCTTCGAGAGCGGCGGCCTGGCCGTCACTGAACAGGTGCTCGGGTTCACGCATGCGGGAGGAGGCGGTGTGCCGGTCTCGCGCTGCCCGGGTGCTCGGGTCGACCGGCCGCGCGCTCCTGTGGGCACGGAGCTCGGCTTTGGCCTGGTGGATGGCCGGCCGGTGCCGGTCGCCGTCCCGACCGTGTACGAGCG
>NZ_WWJY01000754.1 GCF_009865405.1 Streptomyces sp. SID3212
AGCTCCCACAGCTTCATCCGGCGCCACAGCATGAACGTCGGTACGGGGGACAGCAGCCAGCGCGTGAGCCGCACGCCCTCCATGTGCTTGTCGGCCGTGATGTCGGCGATCCGGCCGACGGCGTGCCGCGCGGCCTCGACGGCGACGATGAACAGCAGCGGGATCACCGCGTGCATCCCGACACCCAGCGGGTCGGGCCAGGCCGCCGCGCCGTTGAAGGCGATGGTGGCCGTCGTCAGGATCCAGGCCGCCTGGCGCAGCAGCGGGAAGGGGATACGGATCCACGTCAGGAGCAGGTCCAGCGCGAGCAGGACGCAGATGCCCGCGTCGATGCCGATCGGGAAGACCAGTGAGAACTTCCCGAAGCCCTTCTCCTCGGCGAGTTCGCGCACGGCGGCGTACGACCCCGCGAAACCGATCGCGGCGATGACCACCGCTCCGGCGACCACCACCCCGATGAGTATCCGGTGCGTGCGTGTCAGCTGCATCGCGGCCACCCGCGATCCCCTCCCGAATTCGGCCCCGTGGTTCGACACCCCCGGCGCGTCGATCACACGGATCGCACGGGGACTTCGACCTCTGGCGGGGCACAGCCTGGCACATGTGTGCGGACGGCGTGGCGTGTGGCGTGGAGCCCGGCCGTCCGGTAACGGCAGGGCTCCGTGGAAATGGGGAGATAACGACGCGGAGCGACCGTGAAACGATGTCAAACCGTTTTAGGGCGGCGGGGTCGGCGGGGCCGGCGGGACGTTCGTAAGAGAGGGGCAGTGCGCCCTAGGACTTGGCGCTCGCCGACGGGGAGGCCTTCTTCGACGCCGAGCCGCTCGCCGGGGCGTCCGGCGAGTCACCCGACCCGGTGGCGACCTCCGTCACCACACCCTGGGCCGCCGACACGGCGTCCTTCGTCAGATCCGCGCTGCTCGGGGACTTGGCGCCCGCGTAGCCCGCGCCGTTGTACGTGAGGGTGACGACGACGTTCTCCGTACGCGCCACGACCGTCACGTACGCGAAGTCCTCGCCGGTCTTCTTGAGCGTGTACGTGACGACGGTCGCCTGGTCGCCGACATCGGTCGACGGGGTCGCCTTGAGGGACTTGGCGCCCTCCGTGGACGTCGCCGCCGCGACCTCCTTGGTGAACTGCGCGCCCGCGCGCTTCGCGCCGGAGCCGAGTGTCACGTCGGAGTCGTACCGCATGAGGGACACGTCCAGCCAGCGGTACTGCGAGCCCTTGACGCCGTTGTCGTCCAGGCCGTTCCAGGAGCAGCTGCTCCGGGTGGAGATGTCGCTCGACTTCCCCGCCGAACCACCCTTGATCTTCGCCTTCGGCACCAGTGAGTCGACCGTCGCGCGGCTGATCGTGTCGCACGAGTCCGGCAGGCCGCTGTACTTCGCGGGCTCGACCGTGGCGGACGCCTTGGGGGCGGGGGCGCTGGAGGTGTCCGCTTCGCTCTTGTCGTCGGAGCCGGAGGAGCAGCCGGCGACAACGAGCATCACCGGGACGGCGGCGCAGGCGAGGAGGCGGGTGAGTCGCGAGGCTGATCGGCGCATGGTTCCTTCAGTGTTCCTTGGGTCGGTCAGGGGCGGTGGGCGGCCGTCGGTGGCGTCGGTGGCGGTCAATGGCGGTCAGGTGGTCGTACGGTCCTACGGTCGTACGGTCCGATCGGCCACGGTAACCGCCGCGCCGCGTGCGTGGCCCCCGCAACGGGAGGACGTCCGTCACCCGCGAGACCCGCGGACCGGGCGCGGGACCGGCTACTCGTTCATCTCGTCGGCGAGCTTCCGGGCCAGGCCACGTGCCCTTTCCTGGAGTTGCGCGCTGTCGGGGACGTCGGTGGGGTGGGCCGGCTGTTCGGTGTACTGGACGGTGACGATCACGTTCGATGTGCGGAACACCACGCTCACGGTCCGGTTCTGGGCGGCCGATCCGGAGCGGGCGACGGCGTCGTCCAGGAAGGCCGCGTCACCGAGACCGTCCAGGACGCGCGGCTGCAAACCCTCAACGGGCGCGCCGGGCGTCCCGGGCGCGCCGGTGGACGAGCCGGGGGAGGGCGAGGTGGTGGCCGAGGGGGAGACGGTCTGGGTGGTCGCGCCGGAGGCGGTGGCGGCGTCGTCCGGGGAGGTGCCGTCCGTCGGGGTGTTGCCGGGGGACGGGGAGCCGGTACCCGCGCCGTCGCCGCTGCCGCTGCTGCTGCCGCTGCCCGGCGCGGGCAGCTCCGCCGCCGTCTCCTTGCGCGCGTAGACCTCCTGCGCCCGGTCGTCGTCGCTCACGGCGGGGTCGTACGACACCACCCGCTCGACGTCGATGACGAGCTGGTGGGAGGCGTCCGGGGAGTCGGCCTTCCAGCTGCACCCGACGCGGCGGTCCGTGTCGTACGTCACGGCGGCCGTGCCCCGGTAGATCTTCTCCTGCTGCTCCTCGGCGAGGCCGGGTGTGGTGGGCAGCAGCTCCTGGAGCGTGGCGCGCGGCACGGATCCGCAGGGTTCGCGGAGCGTGCGGTACTTGCCCGGCGAGGCGACGGGGGTGGGGCCGCCCGGCTTGGGGTCGGTCGTGGAACCGTCGCCGCCTCCGGCGCCGGTACAGCCGGCGGCCACCGCCACGAGGAGCGCCACCAGGCCGGGTACGTACGCCTTTCGCGCTTTTCGCTGCACGGTCCCGGGCTCCGTTCTGTACGAGGTGCTGCACGAGCTGCCGCACGAGGTGCTGTGAAGGGGGTGCTGCTGTCGGTGGGGCGGGTGCCGGGCGGGCGGCCCGCGTGGTCCCCGTACGGGTCTCCGCGCGGGTCCCCGCGCGCGGTCGCGCGCGGGAGGCCGACGGGAGGCCGTACGAAAACAGTTTGCCGCCGCCTGACGGTCGATGGACACAATGTGTATCGCACGCGTCGCCGTCGATGCTGGTCGGGTGGGTCTTTTGACTGCCGCGGTTCCGGTTTTTGCGCTTTCTGACTTTTTCGGGGGATCGAGGAATTATGTCGTACGTAGAGGTACCGGGCGAGAACGTCCCGATCCGCATGTGGACGGACCCGGCGTCGGTCGAGGACATCGCAATGCAGCAGCTGCGGAATGTCGCCACACTGCCGTGGGTGCGGGGCCTGGCCGTGATGCCGGACGTGCACTACGGCAAGGGCGCGACGGTCGGCTCGGTCATCGCGATGCAGGGCGCGGTGTGCCCGGCGGCGGTGGGGGTCGACATCGGCTGCGGCATGTCGGCGGTGAAGACGTCCCTCACGGCGAACGACCTCCCGGGCGACCTCTCCCGCCTGCGCTCCCGGATCGAGCAGGCGATCCCGGTCGGCCGGGGGATGCACGACGAGGCGGTGGACCCGGTCGGGATGGACGGGTTCCCGGCGGCGCGGTGGGACGACTTCTGGGGGCGGTTCGACGGGATCGCGGAGGCGGTCAAGTTCCGTCAGGACCGGGCGACGAAGCAGATGGGAACGCTCGGCGGGGGCAATCACTTCTGGGAACTTTGCCTCAATACGGACAACTCGGTCTGGATCATGCTGCACTCGGGTTCCCGCAACATCGGCAACGAGCTGGCGGACCATCACATCCAGCAGGCCCACAAGCTGCCGCACAACCAGGGGCTGGTCGACCGGGACCTGGCCGTCTTCGTCGCGGACACACCGCAGATGGCCGCATACCGGAACGACCTCTTCTGGGCGCAGGAGTACGCGAAGTACAACCGGGCGATCATGATGGCGCTCTCGCAGGACGTGATTCGTCGCGAATTCAAGAAGGCGAATGTGACCTTCGGAGAGGTCATTTCCTGCCACCACAACTACGTGTCGGAAGAGTGCTACGACGGAATGGACCTTCTGGTGACACGGAAGGGTGCGATCCGCGCCGGAAGCGGCGACTTCGGCATCATTCCCGGGTCGATGGGGACCGGCTCGTACATCGTCAAGGGACTGGGAAACAAGGCGTCGTTCAATTCGGCGTCGCACGGCGCCGGCCGGCGGATGAGCCGGAACGCGGCGAAGCGCCGGTTCACGGCCCGGGATCTGGAGGACCAGACGAGGGGCGTGGAGTGCCGTAAGGATGCGGGTGTGGTGGACGAGATTCCGTCCGCGTACAAGCCGATCGAGAAGGTGATCGAGCAGCAGCGGGACCTGGTGGAGGTCGTCGCGAAGTTGAAGCAGGTCATTTGCGTGAAGGGGTGAACGGGTGAAGGGGTGAACGGGTGGGTCGGCTTCGGATCACGTGGCGGGAGCCGACTCGCCGGTGGAACCCCGCGCGGTGGGACGCCGCGCGGCGGGACCGGTGGAACTCGGTGGGCCGCTTCCCGGCGACCATGACGCCGTTGCCCCCGGCATCGGATCCATGATCGGCTTCGTGGGATCCTGCCGGGCATGGAATTGCTCGACGCCATTTCCTGGGCGCGGTTGAGGCACCACTACGGGGCGGCCGAGGACGTGCCCGGGTTGGTGCGGGGCATTGCCTCGGGTGACGCCGAGGGGGCGGCGGACGCCTGGGACACGTTGCACAACCTGTTGTGTCATCAGGGCGGTTGGGTGGGGTCGGCCGCCACCGCCACGTTGCCCTTTCTGTTCGGGCTCGCCCGGGATCCGGTGGTGGCCGCGCGCGTCGAGGTCATGGAGACCATCGGCGGGCTCGCCGAGACCGCCAGGACCGCCGCGCCGCAGCTTGTGGACGACGGGTGGGCCGGGGCGTGGGAGCGGTGTCGGGGGGACGTGCGGATTCTGCTCGCGGATGGTGATCCGGCGATGCGTCGGGCGGCCGTCGGGTTGCTTGCGGTGGGTGGGGGGCCCGTCCGGGAGAACGTCGCGTGGTTGTCGGAGCGTTGGCGGTATGAGGAGGACGTGGCCGCGCGGGTGGAGGTGGTGCTCGCGCTGGGCGCGGTGGTGGGGGCGGGCGACCTGGTGGTGCCCGGGGACGGGGGCGTATCGGCGGACGTACGGGCGGTCCTGGAGGATCTCGTCGAAGGGGACGCGCCCGCCCTGCGGCTCGCCGCCGTGCACGCGTGGGCGCGCGTCGACCCGGCGGTGCCTGCCCGCTGTCTCGGCGCGCTCGTGGAGATCCTCGCCGCTCCGGACGCGCGCGCCGCGCTGGAGGCGGGGTGGGCCGACCATACGATCCGGCACCTCGTCACCCGTACCTACCAACTCCTGGCCGACGAACCCCGGTCGGCGACCGGCTTGGTGACGGGGCTGCTCGCCGCCGCGTCCGACACCGACGTACGCGTGGCCGCTCTGGCGGAGGCCGGGTCGCTGCTGATGCGGTGGCGGTCACCCGTACCCGTTCTGCTGCCGGTGCTCGGCGCGTGTCTGGACGACCCGGACCCCGGCGTCCGGCTGGAGGCCGCCCATCTCCTCGCCGTGCTGGGAAGCGCCGCCGCGCCGTACGCGGACCGGCTCGCCGACCGTCTCCACGACACGGGAACCGGCGGCGGTACGGGGAGAGGCGCGCGGCGCGGCGCCGCCACCGTCGCGGACACCGCCCTGTGGGGGCTCACCCGGCTCGGGGACCCGCGCGCACTGCCGGGGCTGGTGGAGCGGCTGCACGCTGCCCCGCGTGTGTTCGGTACGCGTGACGTCCACTCGTCGGAGCGTTCGTACTTCGTCCCCACACTGCCCGGGATCCGCGAGGTGCTGGGTCCGTTGCGCGCGCACGCGGGCGGGCTCCTGCCCGAGGTACGTGCCCTGATGCGGCGCGTGGCCGCCGCGGACGACGGGGAGACGGGCCGTGCGCTCGCCGGGGCGCTGGGGGAGTGGCGGGAGGACGCGCTGACGGAGGCGGCGGTCGCCCTGTGGGCGGTGACGGGGGAGGTGGAGGCGAGCGTGGCGGCGCTGGAGGAGACGATCCGGCCGCTGCCCGAAGGCCGGTGTCTCCCGGTGATGCTGAGCGCGGTCCATGGCCTGACCCGTATCGGCTCGTTCACTCCGGCGACGGGCGAGGTGCTGCGCCGGTCGCTCGCGTACGACGGGCGGTTGGCGTACTGGGGCGGGTGGCGGGGGTTTGTGCAGGACGAGGTGATGCGGGCGGCGATCCGCGAGTTGGCCGAGGTCGGGCGGGTGGGCTAGCCGCTCGGTTGTTCGGGTGGGGCCGGCCGCCGTTTGCTGCCGCCCCCTGCCATTACAGCTCCCGGTGGACCTTCGTGTTCGATGCCTGGGCGCGGGGGCGGACCACCAGGAGGTCGATGTTGACGTGGCTGGGGCGGGTGACGGCCCAGGTGATCGTGTCCGCCACGTCGTCCGCCGTGAGGGGCTCCGCGACCCCCGCGTACACCTTCGCCGCCCGCTCCTCGTCGCCGTGGAAGCGTGTCGTCGCGAAGCCCTCCGTCTTGACCATGCCCGGTGCGATCTCGATGACCCGGACCGGTGTGCCGACGATCTCCAGGCGGAGGGTCTCGGCGAGGACGTGCGCGCCGTGCTTCGCGGCCACGTAACCCGCGCCGCCTTCGTAGGTGGCGTGGCCGGCGGTGGAGGACAGGACGACCACCGTGCCGTCGCCGGTCGCGGTGAGCGCGGGCAGGAGGGCCTGGGTCACGTGGAGCGTGCCGATGACGTTCGTCTCGAACATCTGCCGCCACTCGGCGGGGTCCCCGGTGGCCACGGGGTCGGCGCCGAGCGCGCCTCCGGCGTTGTTGACGAGTACGTCCACCGAGCCCCGGCCTTCGAGGCCGGCGGCGAAGGCGTCGACGGCCGCGCGGTCGGTGACGTCCAGGGTGTGGGCCGTGGCGCGGTGCCCGGCGGCGGTGATCTCCTCGGCCAGCGCCTCGATCCGGTCCTTGCGGCGTGCCGTGACGACGACGTGGTAACCGGCGGCGGCGAGCTGCCGTGCGGTCGCGGCGCCGATGCCGCTGCTCGCTCCGGTGATGACGGCGGTGCGGGTGGTCTCCGGGGCGGTCATGGCGTAACCCTTCGTGCGTGTGAGCGACAGGGCCCCAGGATAGGCGGGCCGTGAACGCCTCGCGGGGGCGGTGGGCTGCCCCTGAGGGGGCGTCCGCGGGCTGCCACGCGGGTGAGAGGGGGCGCGCCGGGCTGACGGTTGGTCAGGATCGCGGTGTGATGATGATTATGTTCGCGCCATGACTGTCATGCGTAGGTCGCTCCTGGTCGTGGTGTCCGCCGTCACGGCGGTGGTGATGGGCGCGGGATCCGGAACGGCGGTCGCTCCAGTTTCCGCTTCCGCTCCCCCTCCGGCATCGAACCCAGCTCCCGCGCCGATCGCGCCCGAGGCCGATCTCGCCCACCACGGGCAGGTGTCGTTGCGGGACGGGCAGCTGCACGTCTGGATCGGGTCCGAGAACCACGGTCCGTCCGGGCTGCCCGACGCGACCGTACGCCTGGACTTCTCGGTCCACCTGGCACCCGGGCAGTTGTTGCCTCCCGCCTGCCTGTGGGGCGGGGACAGGACGGTGCTGTGCCGTACGGGCGAACTGCGCGCCGGCGGACGGGCCCACGGAACCGCGCTCGACCTCCTGGCGCCGGGCGCCCCGGCCGAGGTGGTCGTGGACGTCGACACCGCCTGGAACGGCGGCGCGAGCGACCGTAACCCCGAGAACGACCACCACCGCGTGCTGGCACCGGCGACCGGGGACCCTTACATCTTCTGACCCTGTCCCTGGTCCTGATCCTGACGTGGGTCCGGTCCGTCACGCCGCCGCGTGGTGTCCGAACTCGCGGACCGCCTCCTCGACGATCGCCGCCAGCCTTGTGTGGTGCGCGCCCCGCCAGTACACGCGCTCGCACGACTCGCACTGGGCGAAGACGTCGTACGTACGCTCCGTGCCGCGCTCCAGCTGTTCCCTTACGGCCTCCTTGTCGGCCGGGCCGAGCACGCCGTTGCAGGCGGTGCAGCGCGTCCACGGTGTGAGCGTGGGCGCGAAGCGCTCCAGTACGTCGCGGAGTTGGTCGTCGGGGCGGTCGCTGTAGATGTACGCCCCGGCCCAGAGCTCGCGCCGCCGCAGGAGCCCCCGGTCCCGCGAGAGCATCACCCGGCGCTCGGTGGCCGACAGCGTGGCCAGGGCCGGATCGCCGAGGTCCTCGCTCTCGTACGCCGCGTCGATGCCCAGCAGCCGCAGCCGGCGGGCGAGCGTCCCGAGGTGGACGTCCAGCAGGAAGCGCAGGGGTGCCCCCGGCACCTGTTGCGGCCGGGCCACGCCCCGTACCTCCACGGTCTCGCCCTCGGCGGGGATGTGGGAGAAGGGCACGGGCCGGCCGTCCACCAGCGCGGGGCCCGCCTCGGTGAGCGGGATGCCGAGCGACTCCACGACGTGGCCCAGGGTGGACGAGCCGTCGGTGACGAGGGCCGTGGGGCCCTGGCGTCGGGCGGACGCGACGAAAAGGTGCAGGTCAGGGGTGACGCTGAGCTGGATCTCGGGTCCGTTCACGCCGTCAGGATGTCACCGGGGGAGGGAGCGGGCCAGGCAATTGCGGGCGTACGGGTGCCGGGCGTACGGGTGCGGCCTCCAGGTCCAGCCGCCAGTTGTTGCACCTCATGGGGTGTCCCGCCGGGTACTCGAAGTCGCACTCCCCCTGGAGGAGGAAGCCCGCCTTGCGGCACACCCCGTTCGACGGCGGATTCCCCACGAAGGGGAACGCGTGCAGGTAGCGGTGTCTCTTCGCGGCCCGCGCCGCCTCCACCACGGCCCTGGTCGCGGCGACCGCCAGGCCCCGTCCCTGGAACGCGGGCAGCACCGCCCACCCCGCCTCGTACACCTGCTCCCCCTGCCAGGTCTGCTCCCAGAACCCGATCGTGCCGACGGCCTCCCCCGACGACGACAGCACGACGCGGAACATCCGGCCCTTGTCCGTACGGTCCGCGCTCAGGGCCACGTAGCGTGCGTGCCGCTTGACGAGCGCCTCCTCGGTCTCCGGGCCGCCGAGGTGGTGCATCAACTCGGGCGCGTTCGCGGCGCGGAGCAGGCCCAGGTCGTCCTCCGACCAGGGCTCGATCCGTACCGGCGGTGCTTCGATGTCCATGTCTCGCACTGTAGGACCCGGGTCTGACAATCGGGCGTCGACGCTGCTGGGGCCGGTCTCCTCGCGGACTGTCGCCTCACGGCCGGGTGTGCAGCGGGCGGCCGGCGAGGAGGTTCCAGCGTCCGCCGCGTCCGCTCAGCTCGACGGCGGACAGGGGGCGTACGTCGATCCGCCAGAACGCCTCCGGGGGTGCGCCGAGGGCGTGCGCCGTGGCGGCGCGGACGACGTCGGGCTCGGCCACGGCGAGGACGCGGGCGCGGGGGTCGTCGTCCTGGCCTGTCGTGCCGCCTGCCGGTGCGTCCGCCAGCGCGTCGAGCCACTCGCCCACGCGGATCA
>NZ_WWJY01000755.1 GCF_009865405.1 Streptomyces sp. SID3212
CCGACGCGGCCGGCATCGGGACCGACGAGATCGACCTCCTCGTCTCCGCCACCTCCACCCCCGACGAACTGGGCCCCTCCACCGCCTGCCGGGTCCAGGCCCTCACCGGCGCCCACCGCGCGGTCGCCCTCGACGTCAGCGCCGCCTGCTCCGGCTGGCTGTTCGCCGCCAAGGTCGCCCACGACTGGCTGCGCGGCGACTCCCGGGCGCGGTACGCGGCGGTCGTCGGCGTCGAGACGTACTCCAAGTTCCTCGATCTCACCGACCGGGGCACGGCGGTCCTCTTCGCCGACGGCGCCGCCGCGGCCGTCCTGGGACCGGTCGAACAGGGCCGCGGCTTCCGGGAGTTCCGCCTCGGCTCCGACGGCCACGGCGCCCACCACGTCCTCATCCCCGCCGGAGGCAGCCGCAGGCCGGCCACCGCCGCGACCCTCGACAGCGGCGCCCACTTCATCCACATGGACGGCCGGGCCGTCCGCGACTTCATCGTGGACGTCTTCCCGCGCCTGGTCGAGGGGACGTTGAAACGCAACAACCTCGTCCTGGACGACATCGACACGTTTGTCGTCCACCAGCCCAATCCCGTGCTGCTGCGACGGCTCGGCGCCGAGATGGGCATCCCGCCCGAGCGCCTGGTCATCGTCGGGGACCAGGTGGGCAACATCGGCGCCGCCTCCGCCCCGTACGCCCTGGCGACCGCCGCCGCGCGCGGACTCGTACCGGACGGCGGCCGGGTCCTGATCACCGTCTTCGGGGCGGGCCTCACCTGGGGCAGCGCCCTCCTGGACTGGACCGGCGCCCCCGGCGCCGGGATCCCCGCCGCACCTCCTCCCTCTCCTCCTCCCCCTCCCTCTCCCTCTCCCACGGACCGTCGAAGGAGTCATCAGTGACCACCAGTGCGAGCAGTACCGGTGCGAGCGATACCGGTGCGAGCGGTACGAACACCACCCGCGTCGGCAGCACCGTCCTGTCCACCTTCCGCGTCGACGGCGCCCGCGCGCTGGTCACCGGCGCCTCCCGGGGCATCGGCCGGGCCGTCGCCCAGGCCCTCGCGGAGGCGGGCGCCGACGTCGCCCTCTCCGCCCGTACCGGCGACGCGCTCAAGGAGACCGCCACCCTCGTCCAGGAGCAGGGGCGTACGGCCGTGCTCGTGCCCGGCGACCTCGCCGACACCGCCCAGGCCGTCCACGTCGTCGACCGGGCGGCGCGGACGCTCGGCGGCCTCGACATCGTCGTCCACAACGCGGGCATCCTGCCCATGGAGGCCGACGGGTCGCCGGTCGTCCTGCCCCTCCAGGAGTCCTTCCAGCGGGACTGGGACAGCGTGCTGCACGTCAACCTCGGCGCCACCGCCGCCGTGTGCCGGGCCGCGTACCCCTACCTCGTGGAGTCCCCCCGGGCCAGTCTGGTGCTGATGTCCTCCGTGGCCGGGGTGGTCGGGGCGCCGCGCATGGAGGCGTACGCGGCCTCGAAGGCGGCGCAGATCTCGCTGGTACGGAGTCTGGCGACGGGCTGGGCGCACCACGGAGTCCGGGTCAACGCGCTCTGCCCCGGCTGGACCCGTACGGACATGACGGCGTTCGCGTACGGCAGCGGGCCGCTCTCCGACTGGCTGATGGGGCACGTGCCGCTGGGCCGGTGGGCCGAGGTGGCGGACGTGGCGGCGGCGACGCTCTACCTGGCCTCGCCGGCGTCCGCGTACCTGACCGGCCACGCGCTGGTGCTGGACGGCGGGATGTCCGTACCGGACGGCGGTCTGGCGGGGACCCCCAAGCCGCCGTCCCCGTTCGCGGCTCCGGTGCCTTCGCCCTCGCGGGCCGCCGACCCGCTGCCGGTCCCGGAACCCACGCCGTGAACGTGTCCCCCGACTCCGCCTCCACCGCCGTCGTCTGCGGCATCGGCTCCTGCCTCCCGCCGCTCTCGCTCACCAACGAAGAGATCGTGGTCCGGGGGGAGTTGGCGACCACCGACGCCTGGATCCGCTCCCGCACCGGCATCGAGCGCCGCCGCCACGCCGCCCCCGGCGTCAGCACCGGCGACCTGGCCCTCGCCGCCGGGGAGGCAGCCCTGCGGTCCGCGCCCGGCATCCGGCCCGACCTGGTGCTGATCGCCACCACCACCCCGGACCGGCCGTGCCCCGCCACCGCCCCCGACGTCGCCCACCGGCTGGGCCTCGGTCCCGTACCGGCCTTCGACCTCGCCGCGGTCTGCTCCGGCTTTCTGTACGCCCTGACCACGGCGAACGCCCTGATCGCCCACGGCACGTGCCGCTATCCGCTGGTCATCGGCGCCGAGAAGTACTCGGCCATCGTCGACCCCCGGGACCGCGACACCGCGCCGATCTTCGGCGACGGCGCCGGGGCGTTCCTGCTGCGGGCGGGGGACCGGGAGGAGCCCGGCGCCCTCGTCGCCGCCGACCTCGGCGCGGACGGCTCGGGCAGCGACCTGATCGCCGTCGCCGGGGGCGGCTCCCGGCTCCCGGAGACGGCCGAACTGGACCGTGACGACCGGTACTTCCGGATGCGGGGACGGCAGGTGTACGCGCAGGCCGTGACGCACATGACGCGCTCCGCGCAGACCGCGCTGGACCGGGCCGGCTGGGCCGCCCCGAGCGTCGAGGCGTTCATCGGCCACCAGGCCAACCAGCGGATCCTCGACTCGGTGGCCGAACGGCTCGGAGTCGCCGCCCACCACCGCTTCGGCAACATCGCGGACGTCGGCAACACCGCCGCCGCCTCCATCCCGCTGGCCCTCGCCGACACGGCGGCCCGGCGGCTCGTCAGGCCCGGCGCGCGGGCGCTGCTCACCACGTTCGGGGGCGGGCTGACCTGGGGAGCGATCGCGCTCACCTGGCCGTCCGTCCGACCTCTGTCCACCGACCCGACACCCCACCCCCTATCGCTTTCCGACACAGACCGGAGTCATCCGTCATGGAAACTGTCAGCCAGTACCTCGTGACCCTGCTCGTCGACAAGTTCGACGTCGACCCCGATGCCGTCAAGCCCGGATCGACCCTCGTCGAGCTGGAGTTGGACTCCCTGGCGGTGGTGGAGCTGCTCGTCACGGTGCAGGAGCGCTGGGGCGTCGAACTGGACGACGCCGACGCGGGCGACGACCTGTCGATCGACCAGCTCGCGCGCCTGGTGGCGGACCAACTGCCCCGGGGCGGTGGCCCTGTTGACGCCGCCGCCGACACCGGAACCGCGCGGTGACCGGTCGCGCGAGGACCGACCGTACGGAACCACTCGCCGTCACCGGCATCGGCCTCGTCACCCCCGCCGGCATCGGCACGCGGGCGACCTGGGACCGCGTCTGCGCCGGGGTGCCGACCGCCGCCACGGACCCCGAACTGACCGGCCTCCCCGTCCCGTTCTCCTGCCGCGTCCCGGGCTTCGACCCCCGGATCCATGTCGGCGTACGGCAGGCGTGGCGTCTCGACCGCTGCACACAGTTCGGCATCACGGCGGCCAGGGAGGCGGTCGCGGACGCCGGGCTCGACCCCGCGTCCTGGGACGGCGCGCGGGTCGCGGTGGTCATGGGGTCGGCGGCCGGCGGAGTCACGACGTACGAGAGCCAGCACACCAGATTGCTCCGCACCGGCCCGCGTTCGGTCTCGCCGCTGACCCTGCCGGCGTTCCTGCCGAACATGGCCGCCGGGCAGACCGCCCTCGCGCTCGACGCGCGCGGCCCCGCCCTGCACACCGCCACCGCCTGCGCGTCCGGGGCCACCGCACTGATCGTCGCCGCGATGCTCCTGCGCGAGGGAGCCTGCGACATCGCCGTCGCGGGAGGCACCGACGCCATGGTCACGCCGCTGTGCGTCACGGCGTTCGCCCAGATGGGCGCGTTGTCCGGGCGCGCGGGCAACCCGGCCGCCGCGTCCCGGCCGTTCGACGCGGACCGGGACGGATTTGTCCTCGCGGAAGGCGCGGGGGTGCTGGTGCTGGAACGTACGGCGGACGCAGCCACCCGGCGTGCGCCGGTGCACGCGCTCTTCGCGGGGCACGGCTCCACCACTGACGCGCACGATCCGGTCGCCCCGCACCCCGAGGGGCGCGGAGTGCGCGATGCGCTGGTACGAGCCCTGGCCTCGGCGGGAGCCGGTCCGACGGAGGTCGACCACATCAACGCCCACGGCACGAGCACCCCGCTCAACGACGCGCGGGAGGCGGGCGTGTTGCGCCGGCTCTTCGGCGCGCGCCCGCCGACCGTCACCTCCACGAAAGGGGTCACCGGACACCCCATGGGCGCGGCGGGCTCCATCGAGGCCGCGCTCACCGCGCTGACGGTCTCCCACCAACTGGCCCCGCCCACCGCCAACTTCCGGCGTCCTGACAGCGGCACGGGCGAGCTGGACCTCGTCACCGGCGAGGCGTACAAACATCCGGTCCGGCTCGCGCTCAGCACGTCGGCGGGGTTCGGCGGCCACAACACGGCCCTTGCCTTCCGCCCGCCGGAATGAGGGACAGCTGTCCCCTTTTGAGGGATACCGTCACTCGTTAGGATTAAATGGGCTCAAGGAGTGAGATGGGCGCGGGCCGCTCTGTCTAACGTCACCGGGTGACCAGCAGCAGTCCGGAAACCTCCCCGCACACCACCGGCGCACATCGCGCGCCCCGTCGCGCCCCCCGCCCCCTGGAGCGGCGGCCCCCCGTACGGTACGAGCCCTATCTGGACGGCCTGTTCACCTACTGCCTCTCCGTGCTCTGCGACCACGACGCGGCGACGGAGGCGCTGGGCGACGTCCTGGCCCTCTCGGAGCGCCAGTTCGGCCGCTCACCGTCCGACGCGGGGGAGCGCAAGGCGTGGCTGTACGCGCTGGCCCGCTGGGCGTGCCTCCGCAAACTCACCGCCCAGCGCCGGGGGGCGCATGCGCCCCTGGGCGCGGGGTCGGCCCTG
>NZ_WWJY01000756.1 GCF_009865405.1 Streptomyces sp. SID3212
ACCGTCCGAGCGGTGGCTTCCAGCGCCGTGACGACCGCCCGGCCGGCGGCGGCTTCAACCGCGACCGTACGAACGGCGACCGCCCGAGCGGTGGCTTCCAGCGTCGTGAGGACCGTCCGAGCGGTGGCTTCCAGCGCCGTGACGACCGCCCGGCCGGCGGCGGCTTCAACCGCGACCGTACGAACGGCGACCGCCCGAGCGGTGGCTTCCAGCGTCGTGAGGACCGTCCGAGCGGCGGTTTCCAGCGCCGTGACGACCGGCCGGCCGGCGGTGGCTACAACCGCGACCGTACGAACGACCGCCCCGGCGGCGACCGTCCGAGCGCGGACCGCCGCGACGACCGTGGTGGCCGCCCCTTCGAGCGCCGCCCGGCGGGTGACCGCCCGGTCAACCGCGACCGCCGCGACGACCGCCCGACGACCGGCTTCCGCGCCGCCGCGTCCCACGACCGCCCGACGGGCCGCCGTGACGACCACCGAGGCGGCACGACGGGCACCGGCACCGGCTCCTTCGGCCGCCGCGACGACAAGCCCCGCTGGAAGCGCGGCAACTGACCCGTCGCACCCCGCAGAGTGAGCAGGGCCGGCCGGACACCCCACACAGGGGCGCCCGCCCGGCCCTGCCCCACATCCGCACAAGGACGCGACGCCCCCACACCCGATACCCGATCGGCTCCCGCCGCCGGGCGGGCTATGCTCGTGGGTGTCACGCCGAGGGCCGTTAGCTCAATTGGCAGAGCAGCGGACTTTTAATCCGTTGGTTGTGGGTTCAAGTCCCACACGGCCTACTACGTCAGGCGCCTCCTCAGGGCGACCTTGACCAGCGACTTCAGTGCCCCGGCTGTCTGCGGACAGTCGGGGCACAGCGCTGCCGGGGCCGTGATTCGCGGCGGGGGAGCACTCCCGTACGGACGCCGTCGCCTTCCCGCGCGGCCCCCCTGGCGCAGAATGCGGAAGTCGCCGTGAGGCCGGGGAAGTCCGGCGATGATGAGGGGCATGACGAATGGGCAGCGGCTGGCGCTCGGGGCGACCGGGTTGGCGATGGGACTGCTGGCGGGAGGGTTCTCCTTCCTCAGTTGGGAACGTGCCGATCAGCTCGCGGGAGTGATCTCCGCGCTGGTGAGCGTGGCCGCCCTCGGGGTGAGCGTGTGGGCGGCCCTCGCCGGACCCGGCGGGTCCTCGATCCGGGTGTCGAACACGGGGACGGCGAGCGCGACCGGGGGCGGGAGGGCGAACAGCGGAGCCATCGCGTCGGTCCCTCCTGGCACGGTGACGGTCGAGGGAACCGGTGAAGCGCGGGCCGACAACGGATCGGCCAACACAGGGTACGAACAGCGGTAGTCGACCAGGACCGTGGGGCAGGACGGGTGGCGGGGGAAGAACGGTTGCGAGTGGCGCGCACCGGTCGGGCGGATGCTTCGGGTCTGCTTGCGCTGGCGAACACCGGAGTGATGGGCGATGTCACGTTAAGCCCTCCGAAGGTTCCCCGTTCGGGTTATCTGTTGCAGGTCGAGGCCATCTCCGCCGCTGAATTCGCCGACCGCGGTGACGAGTTGGAGGACATGGCCGCTTTCTGCGCGGCTGGGGACAGCCCGGGGTCCAAGGACCCCTCCCTCTCCTACTGGCGGTGGCTCGCTCCGGCTTGGGCGGGGAAGTCCGCCCTGATGGCCCACTTCGTCCTGCACCCACCGCCGGACATCGACATCGTGTCCTTCTTCATCACCGCTCGGCTGGCACGTCAGAACGACCGCGCGGCGTTCTGCGAGGTCGTCCAGCGCCAGCTGTACGCGCTGATCGGCGAGGAAGAACCCATGGCCACCGCGTACGGCGGTGACGAGCAGCTCCGCCTGGCCCTGGACCGCGCGGCGCGGGTCTCCATGGGCCGGGGCAGGCGCCTGGTCCTGCTGATCGACGGACTGGACGAGGACCGCGGGGTGACGTCCGGTCCGGAGAGCCACAGCATCGCCGCCCTGCTGCCGCGGATTCCTCCGTCGGGGATGCGGGTCGTCCTCGCGGGCCGCCCCCATCCGCCGGTCCCCGACGACGTTCCGGCCGGCCATCCCCTGCGGGACACTCGCATCGACCACGTCCTCGACGTGTCCCCGTACGCCCAAGCGGTGCGCGTGGACGCCGAACGCGAACTGCTGCGGCTGCTGAACGGCGGCGGGCTGGGCCGGGAACTCGTCGGACTGGTCGCGGCGGCGGGCGGTGGCCTGAGCGCGGAGGATCTGGCGAGGCTGGCCGGCACCAGTCCGCGCCTGGTCGAGCGCGAACTCAACGCGGTGAGCGGCCGTGGCTTCCGCGTCAGTGAGCCCCACTGGGGGCGTCGCGACGGTACGGCGGGTCCTCAGGTGTATCTGCTCGCCCACGAGGAGGTCCAGCAGAGCGCGATGGACCTGCTCACCGAAGCCGAACTGGACGGCTACCGCGAGCGTCTGCACACCTGGGCCGAGTCGTGGCATCGGAGCGGCTGGCCCGAGCGATCGCCGGAGTATCTCCTCCGGGGTTACACGCAGCTCCTGCGTGAACGGAAGGACAGCGGGCGGCTGGTACGACTGGTCTGCGACCCGGCGCGGCACGAGCGCCTGTGGGAGGTCAGCGGCTCGGACCTGGAGGCTCTCACCGAGATCGCCGCGGCGTTCGACCTGATCCGCGGAGCCGCTTCGGTGGAGGATCCGGATCTCGACGCGGCCGTGCGCCTGGCTGTTCACCGTGACGCTCTGCACGATCGGATGGAGCGGCTTCCCCCGGGTCTGATCGCACTGTGGGCGCGGCTCGGACACATTGATCGCGCCGTGAGTCTGGCCGAGGCACAGGGGCCGTCGCACCGGGACTTCGCGTTGGGCGAGGTCGCCGAGGCCGTCGCCGAGGTGGGGGACCGCGGGCGGACGATGGATCTTGCCTCGAAGATCGTCCGGGATGGCGCGCCGTCGCGGACGATCTACGGCATCGCCCGATCTGCTGCGCGGGCCGGTCATGTCGAGCTTGCCCTCGAACTGACAGGGATGATCGATGACCCCGAGGAACTGGCCCACGCCACGGCCGCGGTTGCCGGATCGCTTGCCTTGAGCGGCGCACACGAGGCGGCCGTTCTTCTCGCCGGCCGGCTGGCCGAGGGCGCTGACGACCTCGACGACTCTTCGAGGGTGTGGGCCTCCGCCGCAGCGGTCATGTTCCAGGCCGGCCGCGAACAGGCCGGATCCGATTTCCTCGGGGCGGCTCTCTCCCGGGCCGAGGGTGTTCCCGGGGACTATCGCCGTGCTCAGTCACTCGCGGGAATCGCCATGGAGCTGGTCGCCGGAGGCCAGCGCGAGCAGGCCGTCCGGACGGCCCGACAGGCGGCCGACTTCCTTCTCGGAGTGGCGGACTCGGAGGGACGCCAGTTCGGCTACCAGCAGGTCGTCAAAGCCCTCGCGATGTCGGGCTGCTTCGACGCGGCCGTCGGCCTTGCGAGGGCTCACACGGACGACACGGAGGAAATGCTCCTGGGCGTCGTGAAAAGGCAGGCCGATCAGCGGGACTTCGAGCGGGCCTTCGAGCTGGCGGACACGATCGGCGATCCCTACTACCGGGCGTGCGCTCTGGCAGCCATCGCCGGATCATCGGCCGTTGCCGGGCAGCGGGACAGAGCGCTCGAAGCCGCGGAGAAGGCCCTGGAAGCAGCCGCTGCGATCGATGAACCCAGCTGGTACGTCGGAGCACTGACGGCGATCGCAAGGGCATTCGGCGCCGCCGGTATCCCCGACAAGGCGCTCGATCTCGCTCGAGAGGCCACCGATCTCGCGCGCGTCAAAGGCCGAGGACTGACGAGGCGTGTCCTGGTCGCCGTCACGGAGGCACTCGCCAGGGCGGGGTTCGCCGCCCAAGCCGTCGAACTTGCCGAGCACGCGGCCGAATCCCTCAGGCCGGGTGACGGCCCCGTTCACTACGGCCTTGTCCTGGATATGGCGGAGGCCGGAACGGCACTGGCCACTGCGGGCCTTCCGACCCGGGGAGCCCGAGCCTTCCTCATGGCGGACCATACGGCCACCTTGCTCACGGACCCGGCGGAGCGGGCGGAGGCGTCGGTTTTCGTCGCGAAGGCGTTCGCTGCGACCGGTGACGGCGAGCAGGCCGCGCGCGTCGCGGCCCGGCTCGCCGACTGGGCGAACGGCGAGCTGAGTGCCTACGACCGATCGACCTGTCTCGCCAGTGCGGCCCAGGCATTCGCTGTCATCGCCGCGTTCGAGCGGGCACTTCAGCTGGTGGAGGAGATCACTGACTCTGACGCGAAGTCTCTCGCTCTGGGGGCGGTCGTCAGAGCCCTGTCTGTGGCCGGCGAGTACGAGAGGGCCGCGAAGCTTGTGGACGACATCGAGATCGCGAACGAGCACAATGCCGCGCTGAGAAGCGTCATCGAGGGGTTCGCCTCCGTGGGCGCCCTGGACCGGGCCGAGCAGTTGGCGGGATCGCTTGCCTTCCCGATCAGCAGGGATCGGGTGGCCGCCGCGATCGTGGGGGCACTCGCGACCGCCGGCCGCCGCGACGAGGCCGCGCGGCGAGCGGCTGCCGTCCAGGACCTCGAAGAGCGGGGCAGGGCTCTGGCGACCCTCGCCGCCGCGCTGGGGCCCACCGCGGAAGGGCGGCGGACTCTGGCCGAGGCGCTCTCCTACGCGCGATGGGATCGCATGGTGGCGGCCGTCGGCGACATCGCACCCCAGAACCTGACGACGTTCGCCGACCGGTTGATGCGGGAAGCCGGGCGCTGAGGCCGCGAAGGCGGACGCGCGGAGACGGCCGACTCAGAGCACGCGTCCGGTCGCCAGGGCCGCGAGGGCTTCTGGGGCGCCTGGTTGGTTTCTTATGCCTGGGAACGCGTTGATGTCGACGATCAGGGGGGTGCCTGTGGGGGTGGTGATCAGGTCCACTCCGTAGACGTCCAGGGCGAAGACCTTGCCGACCGTTCGGACCAGGGCGAGCCAGGTCCGGGGGAGGGTGGTGGGGGTGAGTGGCGGTGGGGGTGGGGGCGTGGGGGTGGTGGCGAGTTCTGAACGGCGGTGGGTGGCGAAGACCTGGTCCGCTATCACCCAGAGTTTGTGGTCCCAGCCGCTGTTCGGGGTGAACTGCTGGATCACTACCGGTTCTTCCGGCCAGTCGGTCGCCAGGGCCCGGAGCTGGGTGGGGGTGTCCGCCCGGGCCACCAGGTCCTCTCGGCGGCTGTGGCGGCTCTTCACCACCAAGGGGAGGGGGAGGGGGAGCCTCGGCAGGGACGTCAGGTCGGTCAGGGTGCCTGGGGTGTGGGTTCGGGCGAAGGGGAGGCCTGCCTGTAGGGCCAGGTCCGCCATCGCCGTGCGGTCCTGGCACAGTTCCGTCGCCGCCGCCGAGTTGAGCACCCTCGCGCCGCGTTCCTCGAACGAGCGGGCCAGGGCCAGTGCCTGGGGTGTTCTGGACTTCAGCAGGTAGACGTCCGCCAAGGGTGTGGTGGGGTCTGGGGGGTGGGGGACTGCCGGGTTCTGGTGTGTTACGTCGTGTCGGGGTTTCAGGAGCTTTTCTGTCGCTGCCAGGAGCGGGTGGTCCGGGCGCGGGGTCAGGAAGCAGATTCTCATCGGCCGTCGCTCATCTGCCGTCCCCCGCCACCGCGGGGACCGGGGTCTGGTGGGGTGGGAGGGCCGGGGGTACGGACTCGCTTCCGCCGCGCGCCAGGTCCAGGATCGCCCTGCCCACCCTTGCCGCCGCGTCCGGTACCTGGCGGAAGCTCGGGAAGTCGTTCACGTCGACCACCACCGGGCCGTCCGGGCCCAGGAGGACGTCCACGCCGTACAGGTCGAGTCCGTAGACCGCCCCGACCTCGGTGACGATTCCGGCCACCTCCGAGGAGAGCGGCACGCGCCGCTCCTTCGTCGCGCGGTCCGGGTGGAGCGGGGAGTTGCGCTCGGTGGCGTACAACTCGCCCCCGACGCAGTACACCTTGAGGTCCGTTCCCGAGTTCGGTACGTACGGCTGCGCTATCAGCATGCCCTCGCCGGCCAACTCCCCCCGTATCTCCGCCATTCGCTCCGGCGACGCCACCAGCCGAACCGCCCGGCCCGAGCTTCCGTCGGCCGGCTTGACCACCAACGGGTAGGCGGAGGAAGGGATCTCGGCGAACGCGTCCGGATGTGCCGCCGCGTACGTCATCGGCAGGGGAAGGCCCCGGTCGTGGCCGATCGCCGCCGCCACCGCCTTGTCCCTGACCCCCCGTATCGCCCTCGCGTCGTTGACCGTTGTCAGCCCGGCCCGGGCCGCGGCCTCCAGCAGGGACAGGCCGGGACCGCCCGAGACCGTCTTCAGCACCCAGGCGTCGTGACTGCCCGCCCGTACGACGTCGGACAGCGGCAGCAGCGCACTGCCGGGGCGCACGACGTCCACCCGGTGTCCCCACGCGACGAGTTGGGCGATCACCTCGACGGGCATGCCGTCGTAGCGGTACTGCTCCTCCACCAGAAAGCAGAGTCTCATCGAGCTTCCCCGTAACCCCGGACGACCATGACGACCGTGACGACCGAGCATCGTGGCCGAAAACGCTGTGACACTACAGAGGTCATGATCCGCCTCGCGGTTCCCCGGCCACGCACCAGCCCCGCCGCAGGGGGTGCCCAGGGAGGTTCGGCGGGCTCGGGGGCGCGGGAGGAATCCTCCTCGGGGAAGGCGAGGCGTCGAGGCGGTGAGGGGTCGCTCGCCGGACAATCGGCCTGAGCCGGATGTCGTCCGGATGCCCGCCGACCGCAAGGAGCGCAGTTCGTGAAAATCGGTATCGGACTCCCCAACCAGACCCGTGACGTGCGATCCGCCGTCATCCCCGAGTGGGCCCGGCGGGCCGAGGAGGCCGGGTTCTCGACGCTGGGCAGCGTCGGCCGGATCGCCTACCCCGGGGTGATGGACACGGTGGCGCTGGCCGTCGCCGCGGGGGCCACGAGTCGTATCGGTCTCCTCAGTACCCTCCTGCTCGGCCCCGTGTGGCCCCCGGTCCTGCTGGCGAAGGAGGCGGCGAGCATCGACGGGGTCTCGGGCGGCCGGCTCACCCTCGGGCTGGGCCTCGGGGGGCGCCCGGACGACTTCGTCGTCGACGGCCTCGGCGCACGCGGCACCGGCAAGCGGCTCGACCGGGACGTCGAGACGTACAAGAGCGTCTGGCGCGGCGAGGTGCCGGACGGCTGTGACAACCCGCTGGTGCCCGCGGGCACCCGTGAGGTGCCGCTGCTCTTCGGCGGCGGGGTGCCGGCGTCCTTCGAGCGCGTCGCCCGGTCCGGTCAGGGCTACATCGGCGCTTCGCTGCCGCCCGCCATGATCGGTCCCGCCTTCGACGGTGTACGGGCGGCCTGGCAGGCAGCCGGCCGCCAAGGGTCTCCGTACCTGGTCGCCATCGCCTACTTCGCCGTCGCGGACGCGGAGGCGGGGACCAGCAGCGTCCGTGACTACTACACGACAGCCGGTCCCGACGCCGCCGAGCTCCTCGCCTCCACCGTGCGAGGAGGGGCCGAGGCGATCAAGGAGGTGGTGCGCGCCTTCGAGGATCTCGGCGCCGACGAGCTCATTCTCAATCCGACCAGTGATGATCTGGATGAAGTGGCGCGCCTGGCCGATGTAGTCCTCTAGGCCGAGGTCGAGGTCGGTTTGTTAGGCCGAGGTCGAGGTCGGTTTGTCCGGGACTGGGGTCCGGGCCGGCAAAGAAGTGGGCCCCAGATGCTGCGGTCGGGGCGAGATCGTCGCACTCTTGGCCGTATGAATGACATACCGATCGTCGTACACCGGGCGTCCGGGACAGGCGGCCGTCGGGTCACCGTCCGCGGGCGCATCATGGGGCTCGCCCACTCGGACGACCATCTGGTCGAGTTCCTGCGCCTGGCCGGCTTGCCCGACGCGTGGGATCTCCTCGACGATCCCACCTGGGTGGAGTGGCAGGGCGGTCAGGCGCACGAGTACGCGGCGGGGTGAGGCGACCCGTCCGAGGCGGCCCGTCGTTCGCGGGGGTGAGCCGCTCCCCGTCTCCTCACCCCTTCTCGCGCGCCGCCCGCACGATCGGGGTGAGCTGCGTCAGGTTGTCGATCCGCCAGTCCGCCGCCGCGACCACCTCCGGGTCGTCCGCCCACCGGTAGCCCCACGGGCCGCGCCGCAGATGGGCCGTGCGCAGCCCCGCCAGCTGGGCGGGGAACAGGTCGTACGCGGGATGGTCCCCCACGTACAGCGTCCGGTCGGGCGGTGCCTGGGCGGCCTCCACGACCCGGGCGAAGAACTCCCGGGTCGGTTTGGCGACCTCCCAGTCGCCCGAACCGGTGACGAGGTCGGTCGGGAGGTCGAGGCGGCGCAGCAGTTCCAGGGCCCGTACGGTCTGGTTCCCGGCCAGGACGACCCGGACGCCGAGCGCCCGTAACGAGGCCAGAGCGGGCCGTACGTCCGGGTAGAGGTCCGACTCGTCGAGGTGTTCCCCGCGTCCCGCCGTCTCCCTGGCGCGATACGCCTCGCCGATGTCCATCCCGGGTTTGATCAGCCGCAGGGCGTCTTCGCCGTCCCTGTTCTGCGCCGTCACGACACCGACCAGGGCGGAGATCGTGTGCCGGGGGACGCCCAGCCAGTCGGCCCAGGAGGCCCACTGCCGGTCGTCGCGTACGAGGGTCTCGCCGACGTCGAACACGATGGTTTCAATCACCGGTGCCACCCTAGGGGCTGACGGGTGGCGGTCGGGGGGACACGCTCTGCCGATTGTCAGTGGCCCCCCGTAGCCTTACCTCCATGTCCGCTTCGTCGTTCGACTCGTCCGCCTCCTCCGGCGCCGGCCGTCCCGCCGGTACCCCTGTCGGCACGCCCGTGCGGTCCGCCGCCGTGGTCAATGGGGAGATCCGTGCCCTGTGGACGCGCGCCGGTGGCGCGCTGTCGGCCGCCGAGCAGGAGCGCTACCAGCGGCTTCTCGTGGAGTGGGCAGCCGCCGTGCGGGCCGATGTGGTGGAAGCGGCGTAGGGCCTGTCCGGCGCGGGGAGGCGGGGCCCGGCGGGCGGGGGAGCGAGCGGGGCACCCGTAAATGGGAATGATCTTGGTCTGGATGGCGTAGAGTCAGGTTTACCGACGCGGGGTGGAGCAGCTCGGTAGCTCGCTGGGCTCATAACCCAGAGGTCGTAGGTTCAAATCCTGCCCCCGCTACTCAGTAGGACCGAAGGCCCGGATCCCCAGTGGATCCGGGCCTTCGGCGTTCGCGGGTTCGGGTCGCTGCCCGCCTCGGGTTCGGGTCGCCCCCGGCCTCGCCGCGTGCGGTGACGCCTCCGCGCGGACCGCCGCGTACCGTGAAGAGGCAGTGGTGGAGCGATCGGTCCGTAGCCCACTCGGTCGATGGCGACTCGCCGCCCGGCGCGGCGGCGACCAGCCTGGGGTGAGCGCGGTACCGTCCGCAGCCGAAGCCGGACCGGGCAGGAGACCAACAGGTGGGGAAGCTGAGGAAACCGGGGCTGAGAAGGCCGGGGAAGGGCCGCGACGGCGCGGGCTCCGGCGCGGGCGGTACGCGCCCCGCCGCCGCTACGCCC
>NZ_WWJY01000757.1 GCF_009865405.1 Streptomyces sp. SID3212
CACCGGCGCCGCAGCCCGTCAGGGGCGCGCGGGCGGGCGGCCGCACGGCGGTCCGGGCGATGCGCTCCATGGTCCCCACTCCCTCCCACCCCACGATCCGACGGCAAGATCCGACTGACTGCGAGTCTAGGCGGGGGGTCTGACAACCGGCCGCCGAGCGGCTTCTCCGCAGGTCAGCGCAACCCTTCCCAGATCTCTCTGGTCGCCGCCCCCGGATCCAGGACCGGCTCGGCCACCGCCGCGCCCTCCGCCCCGAACACCATCGTCGTCCTGGTGTCCCGGTCGTACGGCCGCCAGCCCGGATCGCCCGTCGTCGCGAACGCCACCCACGCCCCGTGCATCGCGTCGGCCACGTCCTGCGGCGCGTCCTCCCCGAGCATCGGGGCGTACACCGGGTCGCGCAGCCGGTCGAACACAAAGCCCAGTTCCGCGGAGTGGCAGGCGCCCAGCCGGCCGCCGAAGCGCGGGGAGCGCCAGGCGAACTCGTACACGTACGAGCCCGGCACCGCCTCCGCGAGCCGGATCGCCGGGATCCGGTAGAACCAGTCCGTCACAAGAGCGTCGTACAGCTCGCCGGGAGTCAGCTCGCCAGGAGTCAGCTCGCCAGGAGTCAGCTCGCCGGGCGTCGCCCCGGCCCGCCCCTCCCCGTACAGAGCCAGCGCCGGGCCCGGATCGAGGCCGTACGCGCGTGCGGTCGCGCGCAGCCTGGCCCACGTCAGCAGCTCCAGGCGTCCTGACGGCACCAGGAAGAGCCGGTACTCCTCACGGTTGCTGCCGACCAGCAGGTCGACCCCGCAGTCGGGCCCCGGCAGGATCCGCCGGGGCCGTACCGGCTCGAACGGCATCATGTTGACGGCGGCCTCGCCCCACAGGGCGCGGTCGGGGCGGGCCACGATCTCCGCGCGCAGCTCGGCCTGCGCGGGGAGCAGCCGGGCGGCGGGCACCCCGGCGAGGCCCTCTGCGGTGGGGGCGACGCCCAGTTTCGCCGCCAGGCGCGCCGTGATGAGCCGTGCGGAAGCCGGGGGCAGGAAGTGGTGGGCGCCGCCGCTCTGGAGGATCGCCCGCCGGAAGAGGCCCTTCGCCCGCTCCATCCCGAGCAGGACACCGATGCTCATCGCCCCGGCCGACTCCCCGAAGACCGTGACCCGGTCGGGGTCGCCTCCGAAGGAAGCGATGTTGTCGCGTACCCACTCCAGTGCCGCGATCTGGTCCAGGAGGCCGCGGTTGTCCGGCACGCCGTCCAGATGGCAGAAACCTTCCACCCCGAGCCGGTAGTTGAGGGTCACGCACACCACGCCGTCCCGCGCGAACGCGGTCCCGTCGTACGCGGAGGTGGAACCGGAGCCGTTGGCGAACGCGCCGCCGTGCACCCACACCATGACCGGGAGCCGGGCGCCGGGACCGGGTGACGGGGTCCAGACGTTCAGGTTGAGGCACGACTCCCCCGGTGCGCCCGGGACGACGTTCTCCGGGAGGAGCGCGTCGAGGGGCGGTGCGTAGGGCGCCTTCGGCGCGGTCGGGCCGTACGTGACGGCGGGGCGCACCCCCTCCCACGGCTCGACGGCCCCGGGCGGACCGAACCGGGGCGCGGTCGCGTACGGGATGCCGAGGAACGACGTCACACCCGTGGTGACGGACTCACGGCCTCGGACCTGCCCCTGACGGGTCGTGCACAGCGGTTCCATACGCGTGATGTACCCCGGCGGCGGACGCCGGAGCCCCGGATGGGACGGCCGGGACCGGGAATCGGTCCGTAGCCCGGCCGGCCGCACATCTGGTGCCGCTCCTCCCGGGATCCGGCAGTGTGACGAGCACCTGCCCACGCACCGGACCGCACGCGACGCGCGTACCGCACCGAACCCGACGCCCGTACCGAACTGAAGACGAGGACCGCCCATGTCCGTGACCGATCACCGGCGCCTCGGCATCGCCGCCGGGGCCGTGCTCCTGACCTTCGCCGTCGCCGGCTGCTCCGGCCTCGGCCGGACCTCGGTGGGCACGATCGTGTACGAGTCCCAGAACCGGCACGAGGTCCAGGTGTCGAACCCGCTGGTCACCGGCTGCCACCGGCTCGTGCCGGGCGGCGCCGTCGACCTCACGAACCGCACCCTCGTCGACATGCGGATGTACCTGACCCCGGACTGCTCGGGGAAGAGCACCACGTACATCGCCACCACCCTGAGCGACGTGATCGCCCCCGGCGCCGCCCCCTGGCGGAGCTACACGTTCGTGCACTGAGCCGCGCCGGTCCACCGGAGCCGTCCGGGCACAGGCTCAGTGCGCCGCGCCCACGCGCCGGCGGACCAGCCCCACCAGCTCCGCCGTACGGGGCCGGCGGACCACGGCCATGAAGACCAGCGGGACGGCCAGGATCACCGGCGTCAGCAGGTTCTCGCCGTCGAAGACGGTCAGCTGGGTGACGAAGGCGCCGATCATCAGACCGGTGAAGGCGATCGCGGCCACCCCCGACAGCAGCGGTATCAGCAGCGCGACGGCCCCGGCCAGCTCCAGGGCCCCCACCAGGTACATGAACCAGTCACCGAAACCGATGGTGTCGAAGGACTCCGCCGCCGAGGAGTGCGCGACGAGCTTGGGAGCGGCGCTCGCGATCCCGAAGAACAGCGCCAGGACGATCTCCAGTCCGCGTACCGTGAGGTGCGCCCGCCGGGACGGCTCGTAGGACGTGGCCGAGGTCGGGTTCAGGGCCTCTGACATGGTGGTTTCCTCCGTCTGGTCGAGCGCCCGGTGGCGCTGTCGAGAGGTAGACGGAAGGCCGCGCCGGAACTCATCGCTCGTCGCCCACACTCTTCCCCGTGGTCGGGGTCAGGGGCCGCCCCGGCGGGTAGACCCACCTCGGGAGGTGCGAGATATGCGCGCCGGAAGTGAGCCGAGGACCGCACGCAGTGCGCTGCGGATGCGGTTCTGGCTGAGCATATGGGGTGTGATCTGGGCCGTCTTCGGCACGGTGGCGTTCGCGGTCGCCGGGCGGATGGGCTGGTCGCTGGCGTGCGGCCTGCTGCTGCTGGCCGTCCTGGCCGACCTGGGGGTGGTCCTCTGGCGGATCAGGCGCAGAGCGCGCGGAACGGACCGCGACGACCGGTACGGCCGGCCTCGGGGCCTCTGACTCATCGGCGACCCTATGGTGACGTGCGGTTACGCTCCGGTACCCACCGCGGCCGGTGTCACTGCGCGTCGGGCGAATCGGCGTCCCGCGCGTCATCCCGCGCGTCGCTGTCGAACCGGGCCGCCTTCAGATACTCCGGCTTCGGGTCCAGCGCCGCCGCCAGCCGGAAGTGCCGGGTGGCCTGATCGGGGCGGCCCGACCGCTGGTACGTCCTGGCCAGGGCGAAGTGCGCGTACGCGTTGTCCGGCTCGCGCTCCAGGACCAGCTCGAACTCCAGCTCGGCCGGGCGCAGTTGGGCCGCCGCGAAAAACGCGCGAGCGCGCAGCAGGCGAGCCGCGGTGTTCTCCGGGTGGGCCGCGATCACCGAGTCGAGGAGCTTCACGGCCCCGCGCGGATCCCGCGCCGCCAGCAGCTGCTCGGCCGCGCGATAGTCGATGACGTGGGTCTCCGGGCTCTCGGGCACGGTCGCATCCTTCCCTAGCTGCGCGGCTTCAACGCCACGCGTGGCGGTGCTATTCCATTCTCCCGCGCCGGCCGGACGCCGCCGCGCGCTCCGTCAGGCTCTCCCAGACCCTGCGGACCTGCGGTTCCAGTTTCTCCAGCGGGCCGTCGTTGTCGATGACGACGTCCGCGACGGCGCGGCGCTCCTCGCGTGTCGCCTGCGCCGCCATGCGTTTGCGCGCCTCGGACTCGGTCATGCCCCGGGTCCGTACGAGGCGGTCGAGCCGGGTCGCGGACGACGCGTCCACGACGACCACCAGGTCGTACAGGGGTGCCATGCCGTTCTCCACGAGCAGCGGCACGTCGTGGACGACGATCGCGTCGGCGCCCGCCGCCGCCTCCAGCTCGGCGGAGCGGGTACGGACCAGGGGGTGGACGATCGCGTTCAGCGCCTTGAGCCGCTCGGGGTCGCCGAAGACGATCGCGCCGAGTGCCGGGCGGTCCAGGGCCCCGTCGGCGGTGGTCACGCCGGGGCCGAAGGCGGCGACGACGGCGGCCAGCCCCGGGGTGCCCGGCTCGACGACCTCGCGCGCGATCCGGTCGGAGTCGATGACCACGGCGCCGTAACCGGCCAGCAGCCGCGACACCTCGCTCTTGCCCGCG
>NZ_WWJY01000074.1 GCF_009865405.1 Streptomyces sp. SID3212
GCAGGGCCGCGGCGCCTGCGGAGCCGGCCGCACCGACCACGGGGGCTGCGCCCGCCGCGACGAGCAGCGCGGCACGGGCGATCCGACGGGTCAGGGGGAGGGACATGGTGCTCCTTTGACGGGAGAGAAACAGTGCTTGTCCGTCGATCGGACACTGTGACAACCCCTCGAAGGGCGGCGGAAGTTGCGGTGCGCCCGGGTAAAGAGTTGGTAATGCGGCGCCGGGGCCGCCCCGGATAAAAACGGGCAAACAAGTGTGTTCCGTCGCGGGTGGCGAACCGTCCCTTCCCAGGCGCCGCAAGGGAAGCGACCCGGACGGCCCACACCGTTCGATTCATTGGCAGAAAGACGGTCCCGGCGACCCCCGGGGGACTCGTACGGGTGACGGTCCGAACTACCGCGCGGTACGGATCTGGACGTTCGCGGCGCCCGTCGCCCTCGCGGCCGCACCGGACCCCGCCCCGTCGTCCGTACGCCAGCCCTGCCCCGCGTCCTTCGCGCTCCACACCCGGCCCGCGTAGGACACCTCGTCGATCCGCAGGACCGCCGCCTGCGCCACCGCCCACTGCGCCAGCTCCCAGCCGCGCCGCGCCGCCGCCCCGTCCTTCGCCGTACGGCCGGCCGCGTCCCCGTCCCCGGCGTTCCCGGCCTCGGACTTCACGACCGACCCCACCGGCACGAACACCTCATGGGCGGGCGTCCCCGCCGACACGCTCGCGTCCTTGGGCAGGACGCCGGGACCGAACGACCGCACGAGCTCCGCCCGTACCTTCGCCGGATCACCCGCCACCGCGCTCTCCAGCGACGAACAGGTCAGCGCCGCCGCCGCCCGGCCGGTCAGCGCCGCCGACAGCAGCGCCGCGTCCGGCTCGTGCTTCGCGTACGCCTGCGGGAAACCACTGCGCTGCACCCGCTGCGCGGCCTCGGTCAGCGGCAGCCGCGAATAACCCGGCACCTTGACCAGATGGTCGTAGAACTGCCCCGCCGCGTACACCGGATCCTGGATCTGCGCCGTCGTACCCCAGCCCTTGGAGGGGCGCTGCTGGAAGAGGCCCAGCGAGTCACGGTCGCCGTGCCCCAGATTCCGCAGCGCCGACTCCTGGAGGGCCGTCGCCAGCGCGATCGTGACCGCGCGCTCCGGCAGCCCGCGCGTGGTGCCCACCGCGGAGATCACCGCCGCGTTGGCCGCCTGCTCCGGCGTCATCTCGTACGTGGGCCCGCCGTCGCCGCTGCCCGCGCCCGCCGCCCGGACCGTGCACCGGGGCGGGCCGCCGCCCCCGGTCACGTACTGCACCACGACATAGGCCACCAGGCCCAGCAGGACGGCGAAGGCGGCCGCGATCCGCAGGGGGCGGCCACGACGGGAGGGGGAGACGGTGTCGGACACGCGCCCACCGTACTGGAGGGTCCCCCGTCCGGATCTCGCCCGTCAGGGTCCCGTTCCCCCCGCCCCGGACGATTCGTCTAGGGTCCTGTCCATGTCCGACACCGCGCTCGACCTCACCCTGGACGGACCGGCGCTCACCGCCGCCCTCGTCGACTTCCCCTCGGTCAGCGGCGACGAGAAGGCTCTCGCCGACGCGATCGAGCTGGCGCTGCGCCCGCTGCCGCACCTGACCGTCGAGCGGTACGGCAACAACATCGTGGCCCGTACGAACCGGGGCCTCGGCGAGCGGATCATCCTGGCCGGACACATCGACACCGTCCCCATCGCGGACAACGTGCCCTCCCGGCTCGACGACAACGGCATCCTGTGGGGCTGCGGCACCAGCGACATGAAGTCGGGCGTCGCCGTCCAGCTGCGCATCGCCGCGACGGTCCCCGAGCCCAACCGCGACCTCACGTTCCTCTTCTACGACAACGAAGAGGTCGCCGCCGACCTCAACGGCCTCGGGCACGTCGCCGAGGCCCACCCCGACTGGCTGGAGGGCGACTTCGCCATCCTGCTGGAGTCCTCCGACGGCGAGGTCGAGGGCGGCTGCCAGGGCACCCTGCGGGTCCTCCTCCGTACGGAAGGCGAACGCGCCCACTCCGCGCGCGGCTGGATGGGGTCCAACGCGATCCACGCCGCCGCGCCGATCCTCGCCAGGCTCGCGGCGTACGAGCCCCGCAGGCCCGTCATCGACGGACTGGAGTACCGGGAGGGCCTCAACGCCGTACGGATCGAGGGTGGTGTCGCCACCAACGTCATCCCCGACTCCTGCACGGTCACCGTCAACTACCGGTACGCCCCCGACCTCGGCGAGGCGGAGGCCCTGGCCCACGTCCACGAGGTCTTCGCGGACTGCGGTGTCGCGGAGTTCGTCGTGGACGACCACTCCGGGGCGGCCCTCCCCGGGCTCTCCCACCCCGCCGCGGCGGCCTTCATGGCGGCGGTCGGCGGCACGGCCCGGCCCAAGTTCGGCTGGACGGACGTGGCGCGCTTCGGCGGGCTCGGGATCCCCGCGGTCAACTACGGCCCCGGCAACCCCCTTTTCGCCCACAAGCGGGACGAACACGTGGCCGTGGAGCGGATCACCCACTGCGAGAACCGGCTGCGGGAGTGGCTCACCGCCTGACACGAGGCCGCGCATTCCTGGACGGCTACCTGGGCGGGTGGCGGGAACGCCGGCTCTCCGCCCTGCCGACCACCGGAATTTCGCCATTTGTCACGTCCGTGGACCTACCCTTGCCGAGAACCAAGCACCGCAGCGGAGGGAGCAGCTCATGGGCATGCCTGAGGGAGCGCGAAAGCCGGAGGAGCAGCGGCTCGGACCGGTGATCCGCCGCCGGGAACAGGTACAGGCCGGCACGACCGACCAGCGGCTGCTGGACACCGAGGGCGACTCGGAATGGGTGCACACCGACCCCTGGCGGGTGATGCGCATCCAGTCCGAGTTCGTGGAGGGCTTCGGCGCCCTCGCCGAACTGCCGAGCGCGATCAGCGTCTTCGGCTCCGCCCGCACCCCGGCCGGCACACCCGAGTACGAGGCCGGCACGCGGATCGGCCGTGCCCTGGTCGAGGCCGGATTCGCGGTCATCACGGGCGGTGGCCCGGGCGCCATGGAAGCGGCGAACAAGGGGGCACGTGAGGCGAAGGGCGTCTCCGTCGGCCTCGGGATCGAGCTGCCCTTCGAACAGGGGCTCAACCCGCACGTCGACATCGGCGTGAACTTCCGCTACTTCTTCGTACGCAAGACGATGTTCGTGAAGTACGCGCAGGGATTCGTGGTCCTGCCCGGCGGCCTCGGGACCCTGGACGAACTGTTCGAGGCCCTGACCCTCGTACAGACACGCAAGGTCACCCGCTTCCCCATCGTTCTCTTCGGTACGGCGTACTGGGGCGGCCTGGTCGAGTGGCTGAGGAACACGGTCGTGGCGCAGGGCAAGGCGTCCGAGAAGGACCTTCTGCTCTTCCACCTCACCGACGACGTGGAGGAAGCGGTGGCGCTGGTCACCAAGGAGACCGGCAAGTAGTCCTTTTTGTCACGCCAGTCCCCGGCGGGCGACCGCCGGGGGCCGGTGGCCCGCGATGGACGCCACCATGTCCAGCACCTGTCGGGTCTCCGCCACCTCGTGGACGCGGTAGACCCGCGCCCCCAGCCACGCGGACACCGCCGTCGTCGCGAGCGTGCCGATCAGCCGCTCCTTGACCGGCCGGTCGAGGGTCTCCCCGACGAAGTCCTTGTTCGACAGCGACACCAGCACCGGCCAGCCGGTGTCTGCCATCTCCCCCAGCCGCCGGGTCGCCTCCAGCGAGTGCCGGGTGTTCTTCCCGAAGTCGTGGCCCGGGTCGATCAGGATCCCGTCCTCCCGCACCCCCAGCGCCCGCGCGCGCTCCGCGAGCCCCAGCGTGACGCGCAGGATGTCCGCCATCACGTCGTCGTACGCGATCCGGTGCGGACGCGTCCGGGGCGCGGCGCCGCCCGCGTGGGTGCACACCAGGCCGACGCCGTACCGCGCGGCGACCTCGGCGAGCTTCGGGTCCACGCCGCCCCACGCGTCGTTCAGCAGATCCGCCCCCGCCTCGCAGACGGCCTCGGCGACCTCGTGGCGCCAGGTGTCCACGCTGATCACCACCCCGGGGTGGCGCCGGCGGACCTCGGCGACAAAGCCGACCGTACGGCGCGCCTCCTCCTCGGCGGTCACCTCGGCACCGGGGCCGGCCTTCACCCCGCCGATGTCGATGATCGCGGCGCCCTGCGCGACGGCTTCCTCCACGCGGTCGAGGGCGGGCTCGTCGCGAAAGGTCGCGCCCTGGTCGTAGAAGGAATCGGGGGTCCGGTTCACGATCGCCATGATCACCGGCTCGTCCGCCCCGAATTCCCGCCGTCCCAGCCGCAGGGTCCCGCGCATGCGTGTTTCCTTCCTCACGTCCACTCGCCTGCGACCTTAGACCGAGCGGTACGCGAAGGTCGGAGGCGCGGGGTCGGTCCCGGGCGCGATCCCATGGCACGATCGGCACCGGACGTTTCCTGCCCGGGGAGAAGCACGTGTTCTTGTTCTTGCTCATCGCGATGGTCGTGGTCGTCGCCGGGGTCACCCTCGCGGTGGTCGGCGGCGGGGACCGCGCGGTCCTGCCCGACGTCGCGCCCGAACAGCTGGTGGACCCGCTGCCCGCGACACGCCCGGTCGGCCGCGCGGATGTCGAGGCGCTGCGGCTGCCCGTCGCGCTGCGCGGCTACCGCATGGCCGACGTGGACGACGCCCTCGGGCGCCTCGGCGCGGAACTCGCGGAGCGCGACGCGCGGATCGCCGAGCTGGAGGCGGCGCTGGCGGGGGCCCAGGCGACGGCGGTCTCCTCGCCCGACCTCTTCAAGAAGCCCGGCTGGGAGGGTCCCCGATGACCCCTGCCGCGGGGGCGGTGGCGGGAGCGGACGGGCGGCTGCGCTGCCCGTGGGGCACATCCGCGGAGGACTACGTCACGTACCACGACTCCGAGTGGGGCCGGCCCGTCCACGGCGACGACGCGCTCTTCGAACGGATCTCCCTGGAGGCGTTCCAGTCCGGGCTGTCCTGGATCACGATCCTGCGGCGGCGGGAGGGGTTCCGGGCGGCGTTCGGTTCCTTCCACATCGCGACTGTGGCGAAGTTCACGGACGCGGACCGTACGCGGCTGCTGGCGGACCCGGGGATCATCCGCAACCGCGCGAAGATCGACGCGACCCTGGCGAACGCGGGGGTCCTGGCGGGGTGGTCGCCGGGGGAGCTGGACGCCCTGATCTGGTCCCACGCCCCGGACCCGACGACGCGTCCGGCGCCGCGGACGGGGGCGGATGTTCCGGCGGTGACGGAGGAGTCGACGGCGCTTGCGCTTGCGCTCAAGGGGCGGGGGATTCGGTTTGTGGGCCCGACGACGGCGTATGCCTTGATGCAGGCGTGTGGGCTGGTCAACGATCACGTCTTGGGCTGCGAGTTCCGTTGACCGTTGCGCTTACCGATGTCCTCAATCGCCGGACGGGCT
>NZ_WWJY01000758.1 GCF_009865405.1 Streptomyces sp. SID3212
CCCGTCCGGCGATTGAGGACATCAGTAAGCGCAACGGACACCACCGCAGAAGCTACCGCGACGTCACCGTGAAGAGCGCTCCGTCCGGATCCCGGAGCGTCGCCTCGTGGAGGGTCTCCGCCGCCTCCGGAGGAGAGACCAGCGCGCCCCCGTCCCGCACCGCCGCCTCCACCGACCGGGAAACCTCCGGCACCCGGAAGTACACGTGCCACCGCGGCCGCACCTGCACCGCGCCCCCGCGAATCCGCGCCACCACCTGCTCGTCCTGTCGCAGCACCGCGTGGTCGTCCTCGTGGACGAGGGTGAAGCCGTCCGCGGTCTCCGGCGCCCAGCCGAGGACCTGCCCGTAGAATCTCGCCGCGTCGACCGTGTCGCGCGTCCGCAGTTCCAGCCAGGCCGGCGCGCTCCCGCGTCCCACGGTCCAGTCGGAGCGCACCGCGCCCTCCCAGATGCCGAAGGCCGCCCCGTCGGGGTCCATGGCGAGCGCCGCGCGCCCCGTGTGGAAGGCCAGCGGTCCCACCGCCACGGTCGCGCCGCGCTCGCGGATGCGGGCCGCCGCCTCGTCCACGTTCGCGACGGCGAAGTACGGGGTCCAGGACACCTCGACCTGGAGCGACGAGGCGAGCGCCCCGATGCCCGCGACGGCCATCCCGTCGGAGAGCGCGACGCAGAAGTCGTCGCCGAGCCCGGCGGGGCGGTAGGTCCAGCCGAGGACGTTCCCGTAGAAGGCCTGTGACGCGGGGAGTTCACGGGAGAGGAGCGTCACCCAGCAGGGAGCTCCCGCCACAGCTTGCGAGTTGACCTTGTCGCGCTCCACACCGCTGACACCGCTCACACCACTCACTCCGCCCACGTCCGACTCCTCGTATGAGCCCCTACTCTGCCAGGCCGGCCCCGGAGCGTCGGCAGCCGGTCGCGATCGCACATCAACGCGGGTACGTTTTCAGCACCTTGCCCTTCCGGTCGGCGGCCAGATACGCGCCGCCGTATTCGTCCGACACGTACACGAGCAGCACGGGCTGGTCGTCGGCGAACACCCACGCGGGTTCGACGATCAGGTAGTGACTGGTCGGCTTGCGCACGCCGAGATCGTTGTCCGCCTTGCGGAGCAGCTCGGGGATCCTGTCCCAGTCGAAGGACATGAGGTCGACGCTGCCTTCTCCGGAGACGAGTTCCCGGCCGGGGCCCAGGCGCGTGGCCGCGCCGTCGCGGTACTCGTACCGGTCGAACAGCTTCTCCTCGCCCTTGACCAGCGCCTCGGCGGAGGCGAACTGCTCGTGCACCGTGAAGCTGGTGGCCTCCGTGCCGCCCATGACGGGGTCGAGCGCGGCGATGACCTTCTTGACGGCAGCGGGCGTCAACAGATCCTCGGAGGAGGCGGGCGTGGGGGCCGGCGTGGGGGTGGGGGACAGGGACCCCGAAGGCGACCGGTCAGGCGCGGGCGCGGAGGCGGAGGCGTGGTCGGCGCCCGGGGTGCCCTCGCGGTCCGTGGACCCGGAGTCGCCCGACAGCGGCGACACGTACCAGGTCAACGCTCCGGCCACGGCGATCCCGGCGACCGTCGCGGCGACGGAGATCCTGCGGCCCCGGCGGACCCGCGCCGGAGTGTCCGTGGAGCCGGGCCCCGGGGGCGCGTACGGAGGCGTCGGAAAAGGCGGCGGCGAGGGGAACGGCGGCGCCCCCGCCGTGCGCAGCCGCGTCGTCGGCGCACCGGGCACGGCGTCGGCGGGCTCCGGCCACCGCGCGCCGCGCTCCACCGCCGCCAGCATCCCGTCGAGCGCCGCCGCGTCGGGCCGGGCCGCCGTGTTCCGGTCCAGCAGCGCGACCAGTACGGGCCCCAGCGGCCCCGCCCGGCCGGGCGGCGGTATCTCCTCGTCGAGCACGGCCGCCAGCGTGGCCAGCGCGGACGTCCTGCGCAGCGGATGGCGTCCCTCGACGGCGACGTACATCAGCATGCCCAGGGACCACAGGTCGGACGCGGGGTTTCCCTCGTCGCCCCGGATGCGCTCGGGGGCGATGTAGTCGGGGGAGCCGATGAGTTCCCCCGTGGCCGTGAGGTTCGAGGACTCGCGCAGCGCGGCGATCCCGAAGTCCGTGAGCACGGGGCGGGCGTCGGCGCGCAGCAGCACGTTCGCGGGTTTCACGTCGCGGTGGTGGATGCCGACCGCGTGCGCGGCGCGCAGCGCGGACAGCACGCCACGGCCGATCGTGGCGGCCTCGACGGGGGTCAACGGCCCCTGTTCCAGGCGTTCCTGGAGCGAGCGGCCGGGCACCAGCTCCATGACGATCCAGGGATGCGCGACCTCCGCCGCGTCCACGATGTGATAGATCCTCACCACCCCGGGGTGGTCGATCGCGGCGAGGGCCTGCGCCTCGCGCAGGACGCGCTCGCGCAGCACCCGCGCGGCCGTCGGGTCCGCCGCCATCATGGCGGGGTCGGGCGGCCTGACCTCCTTGAGCGCCACCTCACGGTGGAGGGCCAGGTCGCGGGCGCGCCACACGAGGCCCATACCGCCGCCGCCCAGCCGGTCGAGCAGTTCGAACCGGCCGTCGATGACACGTCCTTCGGATCCCCCTGAGTTCATGGCGCTCAGGGTACGAGGCTCCGGCGGGCCCTTCCGCACCGTCCCCGGAGGGGGTCACCGCAGCAGGAGTTGCAGACCGCCGAGCACGGTCGCCCCGATCACGAGCCGTTCGAAGAGCCGCTGGTCGATACGGTTCACACAGACCTTGCCGAGGTACGCGCCCGGCAGGACGAACAGGACCAGGACGGCGTCGAGCAGCAGGGAGTGGACGTCGATCAGGCCCAGTCCCACGCTGAACGGGACCTTGGTCGTGTTGACGATCAGGAAGAACCACGCCGAGGTGCCGAGGAAGCCCAGTTTCTGGAAGCCCGCCGAGAGGAGATACATCGACATCACCGGGCCGCCCGCGTTGGCGACCATCGTGGTGAAGCCGCCGAGCACCCCGTACGAACCGGCCTTGACGCGCCCGCCCGACGACGCCTGGGCCTCGGCCCCGTCCCCGCCGCGCCGCCGCCACATCGTGACGCCCGCCATCAGCAGCAGGATCGCCCCGATGGAGGTACGGACGGCGTCGTTCCCGGCCAGGAGCAGGAACACCGTGCCCAGCAGCACCCCCGCCGCGACCGCGGGGAACAGCCGCCACAGCGTGGGCCAGTGCGCGTGCCGCCGGTAGGTCAGGACCGCCAGGACGTCCCCGACGATCAGGACGGGCAGCAGGACGCCCGTCGACTCCCGCGCAGGAAGGACGGTCGCGAACACCGCCAGGCTGACGGTGTTGGCCCCGCTCACGGCCGTCTTCGAGAAGCCGACCAGCGTCGCCGCCGCCGCCAGTGCCGCGAATCCCCACCACGATATGTCCATGCCGGGAAGTGATGGTATGCCTTCCTGCCCGGGCGATCTCCCCGGCCACCTCGTCCGGCGCTGTCGGGCCGTCCCTGGCTGAGTGGGGCGAAGCACCTGATACTGGACACATGGACAGAGCTCAACTGGCTGATTTCCTGCGGGCCCGCCGAGAAGCGCTCCGGCCCGCGGACGTCGGGCTCGGGCCGGGCGTTCGCAGGCGGACGGCCGGGCTGCGGCGTGAGGAGGTCGCGGCCCTGGCCATGATGTCCACCGACCACTACACCGGTCTCGAACAGCAGCGCGCCCCCCAGCCCTCCCCGGCCCTGCTGTTGTCCCTGGCCCGGGCGCTGCGGCTGACGCTCGACGAGCGGGACCACCTCTTCCTGCTGGCCGGCCAGCACCTTCCCGAGCGCCACGCGGCGAGCGAGCACGTCGGCCCGGCGCTGCTGCGCATGCTGGACCGGCTCTACGACACCCCGGCCCAGGTCGTGACGGATCTGGGCGAGACCCTCGCGCAGAACCGCCTGGCGAGGGCGTTGTTCGGCGACTTCGAGCACCGTACGGGCGCGGCGCGCAGCGATGTCTACCGCTGGTTCACCGAGCCGGGTGCCCGGTCCGCGTACCCGCCGGACGAACAGCGCGCGGAGAGCCGCGTGCTGGTCGCCGACCTGCGTGCGGCGTTGATACGGCGCGGGCAGGACCCGAGGTCCCGGGCTCTGGTGGCCCGGCTGCGGGCGGAGAGCGACGAGTTCGCGGGGATCTGGGCCGATCACGAGGTCGGGGTGCTCCGGGGGCGCCGCAAGCGGATCAGCCACCCCGACGTGGGCGTGGTCGAACTGGACTGCCAGACCCTCATCGAGGAGAGCAGGTCGCAGGTGCTCACGGTGTTCACCGCCGCCCCCGGCACCCAGGCGCAGCGGCGGCTGGAGCTGCTGTCGGTGGTCGGCGCGCGTCTCGCCGAGCGCTGAGCCGCACACCGCGGCACATCGGTGGTGTCAGGCCCCGGATATTCGGAGGACACCGGCCCGCCCGCATCCGTACGCTCCCCGGAATGGACGTTGTGGGCACACCGATCATCGAGGCGCTGGACGGATACCGCGCGCAGGACCCGGCGGAGGCGGCCGACGTTCGGCGCGTCCGTGAACTGGCCCGGACCGCGCCGGATCCGTGGCTCCGCTCGAACCCCCTCCACGCGACGGCCTCCGCGCTGATCGTGCACCCGCCGAGCGGCCGGCTGCTGATGCGCTGGCACCCGGGAATGGGGTCGTGGTCGCAGGTCGGCGGCCACGGCGACCCGGGGGAGAGCGAACCCCTCGCCGTCGTCCTGCGCGAGGGCGCGGAGGAGACCGGGCTCACCGACCTGACGCCGTGGCCGGACGCGTCGCTCGTCCACGTGGCTGTGGTGCCCGTCCCCGCCCGGGGCCGTGAACCGGCCCACGAACACGCCGACCTGCGCTTCGTCCTGGCCACGGCCCGGCCCGACGACGCGCGCCCCGAGCACCCCGACGCGCCCCTGCGCTGGCTGACCCCCGCCGAGGCCCTGGAGGACACCGCGCTGGCCAACGTCCGCGACACGATCCGGCGCGTGGAGAGACTGCTCGCCGCCGCCGGGCGCTGAGAGGGGCGGCGGACCGCCCCGGACCCGGGCGTGCCAGAGTGCTGCGAGACGACGAAGCAGGACGTACGTACGGGTCACGCCCGTGCGTACGCACGCAGCGAAGGAGAACACCGTGCCCCGCACGCCCGGCCGGTCCGACGTCCCGGGCGGCCAGCCCCTCACCAACTGGGCGGGCAACATCGCCTTCCGCGCGGCCCGGGTGCACCGCCCCGCCACGGTGGACGACCTGCGGGAGATCGTCGCGAGCAGCCACCGCGTACGGGCGCTGGGCAGCGGGCACTCCTTCAACACCCTCGCGGACACCACCGGCGACCTCGTGTCGGTGGCAGGCCTGCCGGCGACCGTGGAGGTCGACGCGGACGCCCGGACGGTGACGGTCGGCGCGGGACTGCGCTTCGCCGCGTTCACCGGGGCCGTGCACGCGGCGGGCCTCGCGCTCCACAACCTCGGCTCGCTCCCGCACATCTCGGTCGCCGGAGCCTGCGCCACCGGCACCCACGGCT
>NZ_WWJY01000759.1 GCF_009865405.1 Streptomyces sp. SID3212
GCGGCGGGCGGGGTGCGGTGCAGCCAGCAGGCCACCGTGCGGTCGGGTTCACCGGGCGGTCCCGCGAGGACCGGGACGTGGGACGCGCAGGGCGCGAACGCCTTGCCGCAGCGGGGGTGGAAGGCGCAGCCGGCCGGCATCGCGGTCAGGTGCGGGGGCGAGCCCGGGATGCCGGTCAGCTCGCGGCGGGGGCCGTGCAGGGCGGGGAAGGAGTGCAACAGGCCGTCGCTGTACGGGTGTCGGGGGTCGCGGTAGATGTCGGCGGAGGCGGCCTCCTCGACGATCCGTCCCCCGTACATGATCGCGATCCGGTCGGAGAACTCGATCAGCAGCGAGATGTCGTGGGTGATGAAGACGACCGAGAAGCCCAGCTCCTCGCGGAGGCTGACGAGCTTGCGCAGGATCTGACGCTGCATCACCACGTCGAGGGCGGTGGTCGGTTCGTCCATGATGACGATCTCGGGCTCCAGGGCGAGGGCCATCGCGATCATCACGCGCTGCCGCATGCCGCCGGAGAGCTGGTGCGGATAGGCGGAGAGCCGGTCCTTGGAGATGCCGACGAGCGTGAGCAACTCCTCGGCGCGGGCGGTGCGTTCGGCCGCGCGCGACTGCGGGCGGTGGGCCTGGAGGACGTCGGTGAGCTGACTGTGGACGGTGTGCACGGGGTTGAGGGAGTTCATCGCGCCCTGGAAGACGATCGACAGCTCCTGCCAGCGGAAGGCCCGCAACTCCCGTGCGGAGAGGGCGAGAAGGTCCACCGGGTCCTGGCCGGGCGGGTGGTAGTGGACGTCTCCCCCAGTGATCACCCCGGGCGGCGAGAGCAGCCGCGTCACCGCGTAGGCAAGGGTCGACTTGCCGGAGCCGGACTCGCCGGCGAGTCCGAGCACCTCGCCCCGGTGCAGGGTGAGGTCGACGGAGCGCAGGGCGTGCACGGCGTGGGTGCCGGTGCCGTAGTCGACATCGAGGCCGCGGATGGTCAGGACGGGACGGCCGGTCATGCGTGCGGCTCCTTGTCGGGCGTACGGGCGTCGGGCGCCGCGGGGTCGGCCGTACGGGCGCCCGCCGTACGGTCCTTGCGGGCCACCGGCGTGAAGCCGACCCGCATCCGCACGTTCCGGGACGCGCCCGTGTCCGTACGCAGCCGGGGGTTGATGAACTCGTCGATCCCGAAGTTGATCAGCGAGAGGGCCGCGCCGAGCAGGGCGATGCAGAGCCCCGCCGGGACGAACCACCACCACGCGCCCTGGGCCAGGGCCTGGTTGGACTGGGCCCAGAACAGGACCGTCCCCCAGTTCCAGTTGGAGATGTCGGCGACGCCCGTGAAGGCGAGGGTGATCTCCAGCAGGATGGCGAAGATGACCGTCCCGACGAAGCCGGACGCAATCACGGCGGTGAGGTTGGGCATGATCTCGAAGCAGATGATCCGCCAGGTGGGCTCACCGGTCGCCCGCGCCGCCTCCACGTAGTCGCGGCGGCGCAGGGAGAGGGTCTGCGCGCGCAGGACCCGGGCGCCCCACGCCCAGGACGTGCAGGCGATCACCACGGCGATCAGCAGGTCACCGGCGTCCGAGACGAAGCTGGCGATGATGATGATCAGCGGCAGCGCGGGGATGACCAGGAAGATGTTGGAGAGCGCCGAGAGCAGCTCGTCCGCGACCCCGCCGAGGAAACCGGAGCTGACCCCGATCAGCACGGCGAAGATCGTGGCGAAGAATCCCGCCACGAAGCCGACGACGAGCACCCCGCGGGTACCGACGAGGATCTGAGAGAGCACGTCCTGGCCGGTCTGGGTGGTGCCGAACCAGTGCGCCCCGGAGGGCGGCCTGAGGATCTCCTCGCTCATCCGGTCGGGGTCGTACGGCGCGATCCACGGGCCGACGACCGCCAGTACGACGAAGAACCCGAGGATCGCCAGGCCGGTGACGGTCTTGCCGCCGCGCAGGAAGCGCAGCCGGGTGCGCCGGGCGGGGGCCGGGGTCGGCGCCGTGTCCAGCACGGCGACCTCGGCAGCGGTGACGGCCATGGCTCAGGCCTCCTTCCGGGTCCGCGGATCGAGCAGCAGGTAGACCAGGTCGGCCAGCAGGTTCGCCGCCAGCACCGAGAGCGTGATGATCAGGAAGACGCCCTGCATCAGCGGGTAGTCCTTGGCGCCGACGGCCTGGAAGAGCTGATAGCCGATGCCCGGATAGGAGAAGACCATCTCCACCAGCAGGGTGCCGCCGACGATGAACCCGAGGGAGAGGGCGAAGCCGGAGATGTTGGGGAGGATCGCGTTGCGGGCGGCGTACGAGAACATCACGCGCCGCTCCGACAGGCCCTTGGCCTGGGCGACCATGACGTAGTCCTCGGAGGAGACGGTCACCATCATGTTCCGCATCCCGAGGATCCAGCCCGCCACGGCGCTGAGCACGATCGTGACGCCCGGCAGGACGGAGTGGTAGAGCGCGCTGGAGAGGAACGGCACGTCGAAGGCGGGCACCAGCGAGCCGTCGTACCCGCCCGAGGCCGGGAACAGCGGCCATTTCACGGCGAACAGCGCGATGGCGATCAGGCCGAGCCAGAAGTACGGGATGGACGAGATGAAGGTGGTGACGGGCAGCAGCCCGTCCAGCCAGGAACCGCGCCGCCAGCCGCTGTAGACGCCGATGCCGGTGCCGAGCAGGAAGCTGATCAGGGTGGTCGTGCCGACCAGGGCCAGGGTCCAGGGCAGCGACTGGGAGATGACCTCGCCGACCGGAGTGGGGAAGAACGTGAACGACAGCCCGAGGTCGCCCTGGAGGAGCTGCGACCAGTAGTCGGTGTACTGCTGCCAGAGCGAACGCTCCTTGTCGAGGCCGAAGAGGGCCTTGAGGGAGTTGACGGCGCTGGTGTCGAGCTGGCCCTGGAAGCGGGAGATCAGGGCCTGGACCGGGTCGCCGGGCATCAGCCGCGGGATCAGGAAGTTGATCGTGATCGCGGCCCAGGCGGTGACGGCGTAGAAGGTGAGCCGCTGGAGGACGTACTTCACGGGGCGGTCACCTCCGGCGCGGCGGAAGCGTCCCCGGCGCCGGGGCCGTTCTCCGGGTCCGCGCCGTCTTCGTACAGCCAGCAGGCCGCCCACTGGCCAGCAGCCAGTTCGAAGCGCGGCGGCAGTTCCGTACGGCAGCGCTCCATGGCCCGCGGGCAGCGCGGGTGGAAGCGGCAGCCGGCGGGCGGGGAGATCAGCGACGGGGGTTCGCCGGTGCCGGTCTCCTCCTGCCGCTCCTCCGCCACGATCCGGTCGGGGTCCGGCGCCGAGGCGATCAGCAGCTGGGTGTACGGGTGCGCGGGGCGCTGCGTGACGGTCTCGCTGTCCCCGCCCTCGACGATCCGGCCCGCGTACATCACCAGCGTCGTGTCGGCGAAGTACCGCGCGGAGGCGATGTCGTGGGTGATGTAGAGGATCGCGAGCCGCAGCCGCTCCTTGAGGTCGCGCAGCAGGTTGAGCACGCCGAGCCGGATGGAGACGTCGAGCATCGAGACGGGCTCGTCGGCCAGCAGCACCTGCGGGTCGGCGCCGAGCGCGCGGGCGATGGCGACGCGCTGGCGCTGCCCGCCGGAGAGTTCGTGCGGGAACTTGTCCAGGAACTGCCCGGGCGGGGTGAGTTGCACCCGCTCCAGCAGCGCCGACGACTCCTCCTCCGTGCCCCGCTTGCCGTGGATCCGCAGCGAGCGGGTGAGGTGGTAGCGCACGGTGTGCACCGGGTTGAGGGAGGCGAACGGGTCCTGGAAGATCAGCTGGACCTGTTTGACGTACGCGCGGAAGGACCGGCCACGCCCGGCCTTGACGGGCTTCCCGCCGAGCCGTATCTCCCCCTCGGTGAGGGGGTACAGCTGGGCGAGCAGCCGGGCGACGGTGGACTTGCCCGAGCCCGACTCCCCCACCAGGGCGGTGACCGTGCCGCGCCGCAGCAGCAGCGACACGTCGTCCACGGCGTGGACGCTGCGGTGCCGGCCGGCGAGCAGGTCACCACCGGTGCGGCGGACGGGGAAGTGCTTGGTGACACCGCGGGCCTCCAGCACGACGGCGTGGTCGTGCGCGTCCGGGTCCGTGGCGGGGGGAGTGTCCTGGGCGGTCGTGTTCTGGGGGGTCATGGCCGGTCCCGCCGTCACTTCGCCGCGGGCTTGAGGTGGAGCACGACGTCCAGCGAGTTGGGCTGGGTGGGCTGCGGGGGGCCGTACGGGTTGTCCTCGGTGGGCCAGCCGACCCAGTACTTGGTGGAGTACTCCGCGCCGATCGGGCCGGCCGCCGTCGGGATCATCGGCACTTCCTCGACCATGATCTTCTGGAGGGTGTTCATGGCCGCCGTACGGGCCGCGTCCTCGGTGGCGGTGGCGTACTCCCGCAGCGCCGCGGTCGCCTCGGGGCTGTCGAAGCGGCCGAAGTTGCCGAGCTGGGAGGCCTTGCCGACGGGCTGGAGCAGCTCCCCGTCCATGATGTTCTGGTACATGTCGTAGGGCGTCGGGCCGCTGTTGGTCCAGTGCAGCGTGGCGTCGAACTTGCCGTTGCTGACGTCCGACGTCCAGGACTCCGCGGTCTGGGTCCTGACCTTCGCCTCGATGCCGAGCTGCTTGATGTTGTCCTTGATGATCGCGAGCCCGGTGATGTAGTCGTTCCAGCCGGCCGGGTCCGTGAAGGTCAGCGAGACCGGCTTGCCCTTCGGGTCCTTGAGCACCCCGCCGTCGAGCTTGTATCCCGCCTCGGCCAGGAGCTTCTTCGCCCCCGCGACGTCCGGCTCGACGGTGGCGTTCTTGTACTCGGGCGCGAGGAAGGAGTCACCGGCGGGCAGCGGGATGCCGGTCGGGTTGGTGATCTCCGGGTACAGCGTCGCCTGGGCCTGGACGTGGATCGCGCGGCGGTCGACGACCATCGCCATGGCCTTGCGCAGCGCCTTGTCGGCAAGCGGGCCCCGGGTGGTGTTGAACCACAGGCCGTGGATGCCGAGCCCGGAGGGGAACCAGAGCTTGTTGTTCTTGGGGTCCTTGGCGACGTACAGCTGCTTGTAGTTCGGCATGAAGACGAACGACCACTGCGTCTGGCCGCTCGCCAGGGCCGTGGTCTGCGCGCTGTTGTCGTTGTACGACGTGTAGCGCAGCTCCTTCACCAGGGTCTTGCCCTTCCAGTAGGAGGGCAGGGCGGTGAGGGTGGTGGTCTGCGGGGTGAACGTCTTGAGCTTGTACGGGCCCGAGCCGACCGGCGTCCGGTTGGGCCAGGTCGCCGGGTCCTTGACGGTCTCCCAGATGTGCTTCGGGACGACGTACGTCTGGAGGATCTTGTTCTGGTTGACGAACTGGCTCTCCTTGAAGGTCAGGACGAGCTGGTCGCCGTGCGCCTCGATGCCGTCGAACTGGAGGCCGTTGCCGTTGAGCGCCGGGTACTTCTTCAGCAGTTCGAAGGTGAAGGCCGCGTCCTCGGCGGTGAGCGGTTTGCCGTCGGACCACTCGGCCTTGGGATCGATCGTGAAGGTGACCTTCGTGAAGTTGGACTCCCACTCCCAGCCGGTCGCCAGCCAGGGCTTCGCCTTCTCGCTGGGCCGGATGACGTTCGTCATCGCCAGCGGCTCGTAGATCATGTAGCGGTAGCCGAGCGAGGCGCCCGCCGACGTGCCCAGGAACGGGTTGCTGTTGTTGGTCTGGGGGCCGTTCGGCATGCTGACGGTGAGCACACCCGAGGCCCCGGCCGCCTTCCGGTTGGCATCCGAGTTGGCCGAGGAACATCCGGCGGCGAGGGCGGCCACGGCGGTGGCGGCGGCCAGCGCCCGGAGCGTGCGGTGTGCTGACATGGGGGTCTCCAGGAAGGACTACGAGATCTGGCGGACAACTGCGCTGCGGTGCGTGCGGTGCAAGGCGGTGCGTGGGGTACCGGGCGGTGCAGGGCGTGCAGGGCGGTGCGGTTCGTCTTCCGCCGGATAGGCGGTCCTGGTGCGGAGTGGGGTGGGGCGTGGGGCGGGTGCGGTCCGGTTACGGCGCGGATTGCCTCACCACGAGTTCGGTGGGCAGGACGACAGGTTCGTCGGGGGCGGCCGCGCCGCCGAGGTGTTCCAGCAGCATCCGCGCCGCCGTCTCGCCCATCTGCCGGGCGGGCTGGCGGACGGTCGTCAGCGGAGGCTCGGTGTGCCGGGCCATCGGGATGTTGTCGAAGCCGACCACGGCGATGTCGTCGGGGACGGTCCGCCCGGCGGCCCGCAGGGCGCGCAGGGCGCCGGCCGCGCTGATGTCGTTGTGCGCGAACACCGCGTCGAACGGGACCCGGCCGTTGAGGAGTTTCTCGACCGCGAGCCGTCCGGACAGCTCGGTGAAGTCGCCGACGACGACCCGGTCGGTGGGCAGGACGTGCCGGAAGCCGGCGAGCCGGTCCCGTACACACCCGAAATGGGCCGGGCCTGTGATGACCAGCGGCTTGGTGCGTCCGTCGGCCAGCAGATGGCGGGCCGCCGACGCGCCTCCCTCGAAATTGGTGGTCACGACGGAGGGGAAGTCCTCGGGGTGGGCGCCGCGGTCGTCGATCAGGACGACCGGCAGGCCCTGGCGGTGCAGGCCGATGATGGTGTCGAGGGTGTTCTCCGGTTCGACGACGAGCAGTCCGTCGAAGGCGCGGGCGGAGACCTGGGTGGTGAACCGCTGAACCGATTCGGCACCCCGGTTGCAGGTGAACAGCAGCAGCCCGTACCCCGCGGCCTCCACGGTGTCGACCACCCCCTGGAGCACCTCGCCCATCCACGGCCAGGTCAGCGAGGGCACCAGCATGCCGACCGTACGGCTGCTCCCTCGGGCCAGTCCGACGGCGCCCGAGCTCGGTACGTACCCGAGCTGCGCGATGACCGCGCGGACGCGGGCCGCCGTACCGCCGTCGACCTCGCCCTTGGTGTTGATGACCCGGGACACGGTCGTCTTGCTGACGCCCGCCTGGCGGGCGACGTCGGCGATCGTGACACGCATCGGGGCCTCCGCGTCGAGGTGTGGAACCGGTACCGCAACCGCTTCCGGAACCGGTACCGGGCGTTGGGCGGTGAGTTAACCGGCAGGCAACACTGCCGTCAATACTTCACGTCGAGATTGGTCCGCACCTTTGGTGCATAGCAGGCCAGTAGCGGGCCAAGGGAGTTATGCGTTCAGGTTGTGAATACGCAGCCCCTTGACGGGAGTTCGCAACAGCAGTTCACTCACGCCGCAGGCACCATCGCGTAACCCCCCACCTCTGTGCCAAGAAGGGCAGCAGTCACATGGCGAGATCGAGTGCTCAAGGACGGCGTCTGACGAGGGTCCTCCTCGCGGGCGCCCTGGCCACGGCCGGGCTCACCGGCCTGTCCGCCGGGCCGGCCCAGGCCGCGGGCGAGCAGGTCAACATCTATCTGACGACCACGAGCGACGCGCGCGGCCGGGTCGTCACCCGGGGTCTCCAGCAGCAGACTCCCGTCAACTTCCAGTCGGGCAACGGCGGCAGCGGCACCAACGTGACCGTCGACGAGAACACCCGCTACCAGACCTTCACGGGCGGCGGCGCGTCGTTCACCGACACCGCCGCGTACCTGATGAAGGAGAGCGGCGCGCTCTCGCAGGCGACCCTCGACGCCACGATGAGGAAGCTCTTCTCCCCCACCGACGGCATCGGGCTCTCCTTCAACCGGAACCCGATGGGCGGCTCCGACCTGGCCCGCTTCGGCTACACGTACGACGACGTGCCGGCGGGTCAGACCGACCCCACGCTGTCGAAGTTCTCGATAGCCCACGACCTCCGGGCCGTCCTGCCGCTGACCAAGCAGGCCAAGCAGCTGAATCCGGCCATGACCAACGTGGCGTCCCCCTGGACCGCCCCCGCCTGGATGAAGGACAGCGGCCAGCTCAACGGCGGCTGGCTCAAGGCGGAGAACTACGGCACGTACGCCGACTACTTCGTCAAGTACCTCCAGGCCTACCGCGACCAGGGCATCCCGATCGACTACGTCACGGCGCAGAACGAGCCGACGTGCTGTTCGAGCTACCCGTCGATGAGCTGGAACGGCTCCGGCCTGGCGTTCTTCACCAAGAGCAACCTGCTGCCCAAGCTCCAGGCCGCCGGCCTGCCCACCAAGGTGCTCGCGCACGACTGGAACTGGGACACGTACGACGCGTACGCCGCGGAGACCGTGAACGACGCGGCGGTCCGCAACCACCCGAACTTCGGCGGGGTCGCCTGGCACGGCTACGGCGGCGACATCGCCAAGCAGACCACCGTGCACAACCAGTACCCGACGATGGACGCGTTCCAGACGGAGCACTCCGGTGGCGAGTGGATCGCCAACCAGCAGCGCGAGGACATGAACAACATCATCGACTACACCCGCAACTGGGCGAAGTCGGTGACCAAGTGGTCCCTCGCGGTGGACCAGAACCGCGGTCCCCACAACGGTGGTTGCGGCACCTGCGACGGTCTGATCACGGTCCACAACGGTGACAGCCGGCACGGCCAGGTCGACTACAACATCGAGTACTACACGATGGGCCACCTGACGAAGTTCGTGAAGCCGGGCGCCTCGCGGATCTCCTCCACCGCCAGCGGCACCGTCCCGAACGTGGCCTGGCGCAACACGGACGGCTCGAAGGCGCTGATCGCGTACAACGACGGCACCGCTGCCCAGACCCTGCGGGTCAACTGGGGCGGCCAGAACTTCAGTTACTCGCTCCCCGGCAAGACCTCGGCCACGTTCACCTGGTCGGGCACCCAGGCGGGCGGCGGGGGCGGCACCGGTTCGACGGGCACCTTCCGGGGCCTCGCGGGCAAGTGCCTGGACGCGGCGGCCGGTTCGAGCGCCAACGGCACCGCCGTCCAGCTCTACGACTGCAACGGCTCGACGGCCCAGAACTGGACCGTCGGCACGGACAACACCATCAGGACGCTCGGCAAGTGCCTGGACGTGACGGCCGCCTCCACGGCGGACGGCGCGAAGGTGCAGCTGTACGACTGCAACGGCTCCACGGCCCAGCAGTTCACGTACAACTCCGGATCGGGTGACATCGTCAACCTCGGGGCCAACAAGTGCCTCGACGTGACGGGGAACTCGTCGGCGAACGGAGCCCGTGCGCAGATCTGGACCTGCACCGGGGCGTCCAACCAGAAGTGGCGCCTCCAGTAACCGCACCGGATCGCTGAGATCCCCACACGGAAACGCCGGACGGGCTGGAAGCAGCCCGTCCGGCGTCGTGTCCGGCCGGTCCGCCGGGTCTCACTCGGCCGGCTCGGCCCCGGCCCGCAGCAGGCCGTACGTGTACGCGTCCTCCAGTGCCTGCCAGGACGCCGCGATGACGTTCTCCGCGACCCCGAGCGTGGACCACTCGGCCGTACCGTCCGACGTGGTGACCAGTACCCGCGTGGTGGAGTCGGTGCCGTGCGTGCCCTCCAGGATGCGGACCTTGTAGTCCACCAGCTGGAACTTGGCGAGCTGGGGGTAGATCCGCTCCAGGCCGACCCGCATCGCCCGGTCCAGCGCGTTGACCGGGCCGTTCCCCTCGGCGGTGGCGACGATCCGCTCGCCCTTCGCCCAGATCTTCACCGTGGCCTCGTTGGCGTGGGTGCCGTCGGGGCGGTCCTCGACGATCGCCCGCCAGGACTCCGTACGGAAGTAGACGCGCGGCTTCCCCTCGGCCTCCTCGCGCAGCAGCAGCTCGAAGGAGGCGTCGGCCGCCTCGTACGTGTACCCCTGGAGTTCGCGCTCCTTGACCCGGCCGACCACCCGGGCGACCAGGTCGCGGTCGCCGCCGAGGTCGACGCCCAGCTCCTTGCCCTTGAGCTCGATGGAGGCGCGGCCCGCCATGTCGGAGACCAGCATCCGCATGGTGTTGCCGACCAGCTCGGGGGCGATGTGCTGGTACAGGTCGGGGTCGACCTTGATCGCGGAGGCGTGCAGGCCGGCCTTGTGGGCGAAGGCCGAGATGCCCACGTACGGCTGGTGGGTGGAGGGGACGAGGTTGACGACCTCGGCGATGGCGTGCGAGATCCGGGTCATCTCGGCGAGCGCGCCGGGGGGCAGGACCCGCTGGTCGTACTTGAGCTCCAGCGCGGCGACGACCGGGAAGAGGTTGGCGTTGCCGACGCGCTCGCCGTAGCCGTTGGCCGTGCACTGGACGTGGGTGGCGCCCGCGTCGACGGCGGCGAGGGTGTTGGCGACCGCGCAGCCCGTGTCGTCCTGGGCGTGGATGCCGAGCCGGGCGCCGGTGTCGGCGAGGACGGTGGCGACGACGGCCTGGATCTGGGCGGGCAGCATGCCGCCGTTCGTGTCGCAGAGGACCACGACGTCCGCGCCGGCCTCGGCGGCGGCCCGTACGACGGACTTGGCGTACTCGGCGTTGGCGCGGTAGCCGTCGAAGAAGTGCTCGCAGTCGACGAAGACCCGGCGGTCCTGCTCGCGGAGGTACGACACGGTGTCGCGGATCATCGCGAGGTTCTCGTCGAGGGTGGTGCGCAGCGCCAGTTCGACATGGCGGTCGTGCGACTTGGCGACCAGCGTGACCACCGGGGCGCCGGACTCCACGAGCGCCCTGACCTGCGGGTCCTCGGAGGCCTTGGCGCCGGGGCGGCGGGTGGAGCCGAAGGCGACGAGCCGGGCGTGCCGGAAGTCGATCTCCTGCCGGGCCCGGGCGAAGAACTCGGTGTCGCGCGGGTTGGCCCCCGGCCAGCCGCCCTCGATGAAGCCCACGCCGAATTCGTCCAGGTAGCGTGCGATGGCCAGCTTGTCGGCGACCGTCAGGTTGATGCCTTCGCGCTGGGCGCCGTCCCGCAGCGTCGTGTCGAAGACATGAAAACTGTCGTCGTTCCCCGTGGGCCCCGTGGACTCTGTGGTCATGGTGTCCTGCTCCTGTTGAGTGGATGGTCTGGCTCCACCTGCCCCCGTCTCCCCGCGCGGTCCGCCTCCGGCCGGGGTGGGGCCGGAAAACGAAAAAACCCCTCGCGGATGCGAGAGGTCTGCGCGCGGGTCCGAGGCTCGATGTCCGCTCCGTACTGGTCTACGGGGCGGTCACTGCGGACCGGCGCGCTTGCTGCCAATAATCATGACGAACGAGAGCACGAGCCGATTTTCGCACGTCCGGTCACTTTACGAAGCCCTGTCTCACGATGCGGTCGATCATCTTCCCCGCGTCTTCCGGCCGTCAGCGTAGCGGGACCCGCACCCCCGTGGTGCGGGATGCGGGTCCTCGTACAGGAACAACCGGGTCAGGCGACGTGGTGCCGCCAGCCGTGGACGTCCGGCGCGGCGCCCGACTGGATCTCCAGCAGCGCCTTGCGCATCTTCATCGTGACCTCGCCGGGGCGGCCGTCCGCCACGGTCCAGCCGCCGCGCGCCGAGTGGACCGTGCCGACGGGGGTGATGACGGCGGCGGTGCCGCACGCGAAGACCTCGGTGAGGGAGCCGTCGGCGTTGCCGGTACGCCAGTCGTCGACGGTCAGGCGGCCCTCCGTCACCTCGTACCCGAGGTCGGCGGCGATCTTCAGGACCGAGTCGCGGGTGACCCCGGCGAGCAGGGTGCCGGTCAGCTCGGGCGTCATGAGCTTGTCGCCGTACACGAAGAAGAGGTTGTTGGTGCCCATCTCCTCGATCCAGCGCCGCTCGGTCGCGTCCAGCCAGACCACCTGGTCGCAGCCGTGCTTGGTGGCCTCGGCCTGGGCGATGAGGGACGCGGCGTAGTTGCCGCCGGCCTTCGCCTCGCCCGTGCCGCCGGGGGCGGCGCGCACGTACTCCTCGGACAGCCAGACGGAGACCGGCTTCACGCCGCCGGCGAAGTACGCCCCGGCCGGGGAGGCGATGACCATGAAGAGGAACTCGTTGGCCGGCCGCACGCCGACGCCGACCTCCGTCGCGAACATGAACGGCCGGATGTAGAGGGATTCCTCACCGACGCCGGGCACCCACGCGCGGTCCTGGGCGATGAGCGCGTCCACCGCGGCGACGAACGTCTCCACGGGCAGCTCGGGCATCGCCATCCGGCGCGCGGAGCGCTGGAAGCGGCGCGCGTTCTCCTCCGGGCGGAAGGTGGCGACGGAGCCGTCCACCTGCCGGTACGCCTTGAGTCCCTCGAAGATGGTCTGCGCGTAGTGCAGGGTCATGTTCGCCGGGTCGATCGACAGCGGGGCGTACGGCACCAGCTCCGCGTCGTGCCAGCCGCGGCCCTCGGTCCACTTCACCGTCACCATGTTGTCGGTGAAGTGGCGGCCGAACCCCGGGTTGGCGAGGATCCGCTCCCGCTCGGCGTCGGACAGCGGGTGCGCGGAGGGCTTGAGCTCCAGGGTGGTCGTGGGCGTGGTCATGAATACTCTCGTCCTTCACCGGTTGTGTGTGACGGACCGCGTTCACGCCGCTACAGCCCTACTAGGACGTCCGAGTATCGGGGCGGGCGACCGCCCCCGTTGTGGAGAGCGGGGGCGGGGCATGACCGGAACGAGTGAATGTGGTCCTGGGATGATGGTGTCACCCGGAGGCCGCAAAAGCACAGCCGCCGGGTCACAGGACCCGGCGGCTGTCGGAAGTCGCGGCGGGTCAGCTCGCTACACGTACGGCGAGTGCGTCACCGATCTCGTCGGTCGTCCGCGCGGACGCGGAACCGTCACGCCCGGCGAGGTCGGCCGCGACGGCCTCCTCGATCCGGACGGCCTCGGCGTCGAGGCCGAGGTGGCGCAGCAGGAGGGCGACGGAGAGAACGGTGGCGGTGGGGTCGGCCTTCCCCTGGCCCGCGATGTCCGGCGCGGAGCCGTGCACCGGCTCGAACATCGAGGGGAACGTACGGTCCGGATTGATGTTCGCGGACGCGGCCAGGCCGATGCCCCCGCTGATGGCGGCGGCCAGGTCGGTGAGGATGTCACCGAAGAGGTTGTCGGTCACGATCACGTCGAAGCGCTCGGGCTGGGTGACGAAGAAGATCGTCGCGGCGTCGACGTGCAGGTAGTCGGTGGTGACCTCGGGGTACTCCTCGCCCACCCGGTCGAAGATGTTCTTCCACAGGTGGCCGGCGTAGACGAGGACGTTGTTCTTGTGGACCAGCGTCAGCTTCTTGCGGGGGCGGGCGGCGGCGCGCGCGTACGCGTCCCTGACGACGCGCTCCACGCCGTACGCCGTGTTGAGGCTCACTTCCGTGGCCACCTCGGCGGGTGTACCGGTGCGCAGCGAACCGCCGTTGCCCGTGTACGGGCCTTCGGTGCCCTCGCGGACGACGACGAAGTCGATGGCGGGGCGGCCGGCCAGCGGGGTCGCGGTGTTCGGGAACAGCTTCGACGGACGCAGGTTCACGTAGTGGTCGAAGGCGAAGCGAAGTTTGAGGAGGAGGCCGCGCTCCAGGACGCCGGACGGCACGCTCGGGTCGCCGATCGCGCCGAGCAGGATGGCGTCGTGGCCCTTGAGGGCTTCGAGGTCCGCGTCCGGGAGGGTCTCCCCGGTCCGGTGCCAGCGGCCCGCGCCGAGGTCGTACTCCTTGGTCTCCAGCTTCACATCCTGCGGGAGGACGGCACGCAGGACCTTGAGGCCCTGGGCGACGACCTCCTGACCGATGCCGTCACCGGGGATCACTGCGAGATTGATGCTGCGAGACATAGCGGCACCCTACTCCGCGTCCCATGGATTGACATCGCGTGTCCATTCCGTGGACACGGATGTCAATCTCCATGGGCAGCGCGGTCCTGACGGGGGCTCGACAGAGGTCCCGCCAGGGGTCCTGACAGGGGCTCAGTGGCCCGTCGAGCCGCCGTTGTCCCTGCGGTCGAGGGCGCGCTGGAGCGCCGCGGCGGCGTTCTTGCGCTCGGACTCGCTCGTACGGGGAGTGTGACGGACGCGGCGGACAGTGGTCTCGGCCATGTTGATCGACTCCTTGGGGCAGCGGAGAGCGGAGACATGCGGCACGGGGGCCGCATGATGCGTCTACGAGGCGCCGGAAGGGGCGGGGCGGCATACGCGGCAGGGGTTGCCTGCGTGGGGGCGTGTGCCGTCCACCGCGTTCGCTCGATGAAGCGAGACGTTCGGCTCATTCCAAGCTAGGCGAGCGGGGCCGCCCTGTCTTCTATTTACTCGGACTTCCTACTATCTGAGACGGCGATCGCGGAAAGGTGCCGGGGCGGTGCCGGGCGGGTGCCGGGGTGACTGCCGGTGACTGCCGGGCGGGTGCCGCGTGAACCGCCCCTGGGCAGCCGTTTCCGCCGGGCGGCCGGGGGCACCCGGACAGCGGAGGTTCACCATGGACGCACAGACGGTTTCACACAGTGGCCAGGGCAAGGCGCGACAGGCGGCGAACAGCTCGGTCATGGACGGGGCGGCCCGCTGGGGGTTCGCCGCACGGGGCGTGATCTATCTGCTCATCGGCATCCTGGCGCTGCGCATCGCCTTCGGCGGGGGCGGCGAGCAGGCCGACCGCGGGGGCGCGCTCGCCGAGCTGGCGAAGCAGCCGATGGGGTCGGTCCTGCTCTGGGCCCTCGGGATCGGGCTGGTCGGGATGGCGCTGTGGCGGCTCTCGGAGGCGATCGTGGGCGCGGCGGGGCCCGACGGCCGGAAGCCGGGCAAGCGGCTGATGTCGGCGGGCCGCTTCGTCTTCTACGGTTTTGTCGCCTACTCGGTCCTGGCGTTCGCCGCCGGGGAGAAGAGCAGCGGCAGCGGGTCCGGCGACCAGCAGTCGCAGGACATCACCGCCAGGGCGCTGAGCTGGCCCGGTGGCCAGTGGATCGTGGGCATCGCCGGCGCGGGCATAGTCGTCGCGGGCCTGTGGGTCGGGACGCGCGCGGTGATGCGCTCCTACCACAAGCACCTGAAGCTCGGTGAGATGTCCCGCAGGACCCGGCAGCTGGTCGACGTGACCGGCGTCGGCGGAGGTGCGGGGCGCGGGATCCTGTTCGCCGCGATCGGCGGGTTCGTGATCCAGGCGGCGGTGACGTACGAGCCGGACAAGGCCAAGGGCTTCGACGACACGCTGCGCTCGTTCACCGACACCCCGGCCGGTCCCTGGCTGCTGGCGCTCGTCGCGACCGGGCTGGTGCTGTTCGGCGTCTTCTCCTTCGCGATGGCCCGCTGGCGCCGGGTCTGACCGGCCCGCCGGCCCCTGGACGCGTACCGCCTCCGCACCGGCGCCCCTCTCCCGTACGGAGGCACAACACCGCCCCCGCTCCGGAGGGGGGCGCCGGTGCGGGGGCGGGGGTTTCCGGGCCCCAGGAGGGGCCTGGGCCGGTCAGCCCATGTGCGGGTAGCGGTAGTCCGTCGGCGGGACCAGCGTCTCCTTGATCGCGCGGGTCAGCGTCCAGCGCATCAGGTTCTGCGGGGCGCCCGCCTTGTCGTTGGTGCCGGACGCGCGCCCGCCGCCGAAGGGCTGCTGGCCGACGACGGCGCCGGTGGACTTGTCGTTGATGTAGAAGTTGCCGGCCGCGTACCGCAGCTTCTCCATCGTCCGGGCCGCCGCCGCGCGGTCGTTGGCGATGACCGAGCCGGTCAGCGCGTACGCCGAGACCGACTCCAGCTGCGTGAGCACGCTGTCGTAGTCGGCGTCGTCGTAGACGTGCACGGCGAGGATCGGGCCGAAGTACTCGGTCGTGAAGACCTCGTTCTCCGGGTCGGTGCACACGATGACCGTCGGCCGGACGAAGTACCCGACGGAGTCGTCGTACGTCCCGCCCGCGACGATCGTGCAGGTGGGGTCGGCGGCGGCGCGGTCGATCGCGGCCTTGTTCTTCGCGAAGGCGCGCTCGTCGATGACGGCGCCCATGAAGTGCCCGAGGTCCGTGACGTCGCCCATGGTGAGCGAGTCGACCTCGGCGGCGAACCGCTCCTTGAAGCCGCTCTCCCAGATCGACGCCGGGATGTACGCGCGCGACGACGCGGAGCACTTCTGGCCCTGGTACTCGAACGAGCCCCTGGTCAGCGCGGTCTTGAGGATCGCGGGGTCGGCGCTCGGGTGGGCGACGACGAAGTCCTTGCCGCCGGTCTCGCCGACGATCCGGGGGTACGAGCGGTACGTCTCGATGTTCTCGCCGACCGTCTTCCACAGGTGCTGGAAGGTCTTGGTCGAGCCGGTGAAGTGGATGCCCGCCAGGTCGCGGTGGCGCAGCGCCACCTCGGACACCGCGATCCCGTCCCCGGTCACCAGGTTGATGACGCCCTTGGGCAGCCCGGCCTCCTCCAGCAGCTCCATCAGCAGTACGGCCGCGAGGGTCTGGGTGGGCGACGGCTTCCAGACGACGACGTTGCCCATCAGCGCGGGGGCGGTCGGCAGGTTGCCCGCGATGGCGGAGAAGTTGAACGGCGTGATCGCGTAGACGAAGCCTTCGAGCGGGCGGTGGTCGAGCCGGTTCCACACGCCGGGCGAGTTGGCCGGCGGCTGCTCGGCGAGCAGGTCACGGGCGTACGAGACGTTGAAGCGCCAGAAGTCGACCAGCTCGCAGGGGCAGTCGATCTCCGCCTGCTGCGCGGTCTTCGACTGGCCGAGCATGGTCGCGGCGGCCAGCGTCTCGCGCCAGGGGCCCGCCAGCAGCTCGGCGGCGCGCAGGATGATCGCGGCGCGGTCGTCGAAGGCCATGGCGCGCCAGGCCGGGGCGGCGGCGAGGGCCGCGTCGACCGCGTCCTGGGCGTCCTGCTCCGTGGCGCCCGCGAACGTACCGAGCACCGCCTCGTGGCGGTGGGGCTGGACGACGTCGACCCGCGCGCCGCCGCCCATCCGCTTCACGCCGCCGATGGTCATCGGCAGGTCGACGGGGTTCTCGGCCAGTTCCTTGAGCTTCGCCTCCAGGAGGGCGCGCTCGGGCGACCCGGGGGCGTAGCCGTGCACCGGTTCGTTGACCGGCGTCGGAACCTGTGTCACAGCGTCCATGGGTGGCGGATCTCCTTCAGCAGCTTCATCGGCTTCATCAGCGGTGCGGTCGGGGGGAGTCAGCCACGGCTGACGATCGAGCGCAGGAAGAACGCGAGGTTGGCGGGGCGCTCGGCGAGGCGGCGCATGAAGTAGCCGTACCAGTCGGTGCCGTACGCGATGTAGACACGCATCCGGTGGCCCTCGGCGGCCAGCCGCACCTGCTCGGCCTCGCGGATGCCGTACAGCATCTGGAACTCGTACTCGTCGGGCTTGCGGCCCGCGCGGTGCGCGAGGTCCTGGGCGATCGCGATGATCCGGGGGTCGTGGGTGCCGACCATCGGGTAGCCGCCGCCCTCCATCAGGATCCGCAGGCTCCGGACGTACGCCTTGTCGACGTCGGCCTTGTCCTGGTACGCGACGGAGGCGGGCTCCTTGTAGGCGCCCTTGACGAGCCGGACGCGCGCGCCGGCGGCCGACAGCGCGCGGCAGTCGTCCTCCGTACGGAAGAGGTACGACTGGACGACGGCGCCGGTCTGCGGGAACTCGCGGCGGACCTCGGCGTGGACGGCGAGGGTCGAGTCGACGGTGGTGTGGTCCTCCATGTCGAGGGTGACCGTGGTGCCGATGGCGGCGGCGGCCTCGATGACGGCGGTGACGTTCTTGAGCGCGAGGTCGTGGCCGCCGGGCAGGGCCTGGCCGAAGGACGAGAGCTTCACCGACATCTCGGCGGCGGAGCCCAGTTCCAGCGGCTCCAGGGCCTCGACCAGCCGCAGGTACGCGTCCCGGGCACGCAGCGCCTCCGCCGGGTCGGTGATGTCCTCGCCGAGGACGTCGAGGGTGACCTCCAGGCCGCGGGCCGCCATGGACCGGACGACGGGGGCCGTCTCCTCGATCGACTCACCGGCGATGAAACGGTCCACCACGGGCTTGGTGACCGGGGCGGCCGAGACGGCGCGGCGCAGGGAGCCGCTGCGCGAGGCGGCCAGGATCACGGGACCCAGCACGGGGCACCTCCACGGTGAGTACGACCGCCCGGTGCGTTCGGGCGTCGGCTCAAAATCTAGGGAGCGGTCCGATCCTCTGCCATCGACAGCTGTCACGCATCCGTGGGCGGGATCTCATACATCTGTCTGAGAGGGGTGCGAGAATGTCCGGATGAAGGGCGATTACCAGGACCTGGTGGATGAGATCTCGGCACTGCTCGGCGTCCCCGCGACGCTGGAGAACCGCGATTTCGGACTGATCGCCTTCGGCGCGCACGACACCGAGGACGACACGGCGATGGACCCGGTCAGGACCCGGTCCATCGTGACGCGGAAGTCGACACCGGCGGTCCGCGCCTGGTTCGAGGGCTTCGGCATCACACGGGCCACCGGCCCCGTCCGGATCCCGGCGGCCCCGGACGCGGGGGTCTTCCGGGGCCGGATCTGCCTGCCCGTACGGCACCGGGGCATGGTCCTCGGTTACGTCTGGCTGCTCGACGACTCCGACCCCAGCCCGGACACCGCCCGGCTGGCGACGGCGATGGAGGTGACCGCCCGGATCGGCGACCTGCTCGCCGAGGAGGTCAAGGCGGGCACGGACCTGGCGCGCGAGCTGCGGGCGGCGCTGACCGCCGGGTCCGGCTGGCAGCGCGACACGGCGGTGAC
>NZ_WWJY01000760.1 GCF_009865405.1 Streptomyces sp. SID3212
GCCGCCCGGTCCGCGGCCGCCCGATCCGCGGCCACTCGGTCCGCAGCCGCCTTGTCCGCCGCCAACCGGTCCGCCGCCGCCTGCGCGAACAGGTCCTCCTGCGTGTAGTCCGCGAGCCCGCTGACCCCCACCCCCAACAGCCGTACGCCGCCCGTGGTGTCCACCGACTCCAGCAGCCGCCCCGCCGCCTCCCGCACCACACCCGGGTCGTCCGTCGGCCCGCGCAGCGTCTCCGAGCGGGTCAGCGTGGAGAAGTCGTACCGCCGGACCTTGAGCACGACCGTCCGCCCCGAGTGCCCGGCCGCCCGCAGCCGCTGGACACACCGGTCCGCCAGCCGCTCCACCTCCGTCCGCACCCGCACCCGGTCGTGCAGATCGACGTCGAAGGTGTCCTCCACGGAGACGGACTTGGTCTCCCGCTCGGCCACCACGGGCCGGTCGTCGTGGCCGCCCGCCATCCGGAACAGCGACGCCCCGTGCGACTTCCCCAGCAGCCGTACGAGCTCGTCCTCACCGGCCTCCGCCAGATCCGCCACCGTGGTCATCCCGGCCCGCCGCAGGTGCTCCCCCGTCGCCGGACCGACACCGGGCAGGGTCCGTACGGTCATGGGCCCCAGGAGCGCCCGCTCGGTCCCCGGCTCGACGATGACGAGGCCGTCCGGCTTGGCCTGCTCCGAGGCGATCTTCGCCAGCATCTTGGACCCCGCGAGTCCCACCGACCCGGTGAGCCCCGTGGTCGCGCGGATGTCCCGGCGCAGCCGCTCCCCGGCGGCCCGCGCGGAGGCCGTGTCGTGGGCCGAGCCGCCCGCCTCCAGGTCCACGAACGCCTCGTCCAGGCTCAGCGGCTCCACCAGCGGCGACAGCCGGCCCAGCAGCTCCATCACCTGCTCGCTGATCGCCCGGTAGACGGTGAAGCGCGGGACCAGATACGCGGCGTTCGGCGCGAGCCGTCTGGCCTGCGCCATCGGCATCGCCGAATGCACCCCGAACCGCCGCGCCTCGTAGGAGGCCGTGGAGACCACCCCGCGCGGCCCGAGACCCCCGACCACCACGGGCTTTCCGCGCAGACTCGGCTTCGCCGCCTGCTCGGCTGCGGCGAAGAAGGCATCCATGTCCAGATGCAGGACGGTCGGGGCGGCTCTCACACCCCCGATGCTCCCTCACACCACTGACAATCTGCCGGCGCGGCGTGCGGACGGGCCCGGTCCCGCGTGCACGGAGCCGTACGCGGCTCAGACCGCGCGGTCCCTGCGCCGCCTGGCCAGTTCGTCGGCGGGGTTGTTCCCCACCAGCGTCTCGCCCGTGTCGATGCGCTCCCCGTGCAGCTGGGACAGGGCGGCCTCGACGTCCCGCCACACCACCCCGACCGCGATCCCGAAGATCCCCTGACCGCCCTGGAGCAGCGAGACGACCTCGTCGGGCGACGAGCACTCGTAGACCGTCGCCCCGTCGCTCATCAGCGTCATCCGCTCAAGATCCTGGACGCCCCGGGTCCGCAGGTGCCGCACGGCCGTCCTGATGTTCTGGAGAGCGACCCCGGTGTCCAGGAACCGCTTCACGATCTTGAGGACGACCACGTCACGGAAGCTGTAGAGCCGCTGAGCCCCGGAGCCGTACGCCGCGCGCACGCTGGGCTCCACGAGCCCCGTACGCGCCCAGTAGTCCAACTGGCGGTACGTGATCCCCGCCGCGGCACACGCCGTCGGTCCTCGGTACCCGACCGTCTCGGTACCGGGGTCGGCCGCCTCGCTCCGCAGCGGGAACGCCCCGCCCACCGCCGTACCGTCGCCGCTGCTTCTCACGCCGACCTCCGTCCTTGACCTGCCCTCAACGACGGTAGGGAGTCACTCGGGGTGCGTCAACGATCGCCGCACTCGCCACGCCGAGTGATAATCACCTTGAGAGTGGTTTCGCGTGTCCCGGTCCCGGGAAGGGCTGACCGAATGTGCTGACCGTGCGGTCCGGAGGCGGGTCCGCCTCCGGCCGTCAGGCACTCACCGACCACTCACTGGCTGTTGGTCCCGAAGTCCTCGGGAGAGATCTGGTCGAGGAATTCACGGAACTTCTCCACCTCGTCCTCCTGCTCGTCCGGGATGGCGATCCCCGCGTCGTCCAGGACGCCGTCACTGCCGTAGATCGGCGTACCGGTGCGCAGCGCGAGCGCTATGGCGTCGGACGGCCTGGCGCTCACCTCCACCCCGCTGGCGAAGACCAGCTCCGCGTAGAAGACACCTTCCCTGAGGTCCGTGATGCGGACCTCGGTCAGCTCCTGGCCCACGGCCTCAAGGACATCCTTGAAAAGGTCATGGGTCAGCGGCCTGGCAGGCGTCATGCCCTGCTGGGCGAAGGCGATGGCGGTGGCTTCCCCCGGCCCGATCCAGATGGGAAGGTACCGGTCGCCTCCCACTTCACGCAGGAGCACGATCGGTTGGTTCGAGGGCATTTCCACCCGGACACCCACAACGTCGAGCTCGTTCACACAGCAACCCTAGGACGCGACCGACCGGTTTGGGTAGTCGGACTCCCCCATGATCAGTACGGATGTGCTCCGAGAGCCGTCCGGAACAGTGCCGCGTGCAGCTTCACGGAGAGGGTCGCCAGCTCCCTCGTGGTGGCCTCCGCATGGGCTCTGGTCTGCGGGTTACGGTGCCGGCGCAGCGGTGCGACCACCTGCTCGACCATCCCCGCCTCGCGCTGGGCGGCCGCTCTCATGATCCGCAGATGACGTGGTTCCAGGCCGAATCTTCCCAGATCCGTGACCAGTTTCGCCACGGTCACGGACTCGGCGTCGTACCCGCCGTCCGGCATCGGAGTGATGAGACCGTACGACTCCCACTCGTCCAGCGCGCTCGCGTCGGCCCCCGAGGCGGCCAGCAGCTCCTCACGCCCGATCCTGGCGGCCGTCCGCGGCGCGGGCCCCGTCTCCGCCCCGGCCCGCCGCTGGCG
>NZ_WWJY01000761.1 GCF_009865405.1 Streptomyces sp. SID3212
CGGCGCCCCCCGGCCGCAGCAAGGTCCGGTACAGCGCCGCGTGCGGGGCCAGGCCGGCGAAGAACGCGGTGAGCGGGGGCGGCGGCGTCCGTGGATCCGGAGCGCCCCGCCACGCGTGCAGGGCGTCCACGGCGTCCCGTACGACCTCCGCGCAGGCGTCGACCGCCAGCGCCTGGAGATCGGGGTAGTGCAGATAGAACGTCGCCCGGCCGAGGCCCGCCCGCCGTGCCAGGGCGGCGACCCCGATCTCTTCCAGCGGGCGCTCCGCGCACGCGTCGAGCAGCGCCCGCCGCAGTCTGGCGCGGGTCCTGGCCGTCCGCGGATCGCCCCCGTCTCCGGGCGGGACGGTGGTCATCCGGCCGCCAGCACGACGGCCAGCGCGACCGCGCCGGGCAGTGCCTGGACGACGAGGATGCGCCGGTTCGCGGTGAGGCCGCCGTACAGGCCCGCGACCGTCACGCACACCGTGAAGAAGACCTGCACGCGGAAACCGGTCGGGTCGGAGACGATCAGTCCCCATATGAGCCCGGCGGCCAGGAAGCCGTTGTAGAGACCCTGGTTTGCCGCGAGGGCGGCAGTCGCCCTGGCCATGTCCGCGTCGAAGCCGGAGAGTTCACGGCCCTGCCTGCGCTCCCACAGGAACATCTCCAGCACCAGGATGTAGACGTGGAGCGCGGCCAACAGGCCGACCAGGACGTTCGCGGCTGTCTGCATGACGGGATCCCCCGATAGAGAACTTCTGGACAGGTGTCCCGGAAGTCTAGACACCTGTCCATGAGCGCGCTTCCCCGCCCCCTCTCCGCGAAGCCCCCTCCCCGCAAAGCCCGCCGCCCTTGCGATGCCCCATCGTAAGAGTTACGGTATCTAACAGAAGCGAGAGAGTGTTCGCACCGTCGTCCGGTCCACCCCGAGGGAGCCCCCATGTCCGCCGCCGCATCCGTCACCGCCGGTACCGCCCGCACCACCCACGCCGTGCTCGGCGCCGGCGCCGCCGGGACCGCGCTCGCCGCCGAACTCGCCCGCCGCGGCCACGCCGTACGCCTGGTGGACCGGTCCGGCACGGGCCCGGCCCCCGACGGTGTCGAACGCCTCGCCGCCGACGCGAGCACCCCCGAGGGAGCCCTGGCCGCCGTCGCGGGCGCCGACGTCGTCCACCACTGCCTCAACGTCGCCTACCACCTCCAGGTCGAGGTGATGCCCCGCATCCAGCGGGCCGTCCTGGCCGCCGTGGAGACCACCGGCGCGCGCCTCGTCGTCCTCGACACGCTCTACCCGTACGGCGAGACGCACGGCGAGGTCATGACGGAGGAGACCTCCTGGCGGGCCACCTCGCGCAAGGGCCGGATGCGGGCGGAACTCGACAGGATCTACCTGGACGCCCACCGCGAGGGCCGCGCCCGGGTCGTGCTCGGCCGCTCCGCGGACTTCGTCGGCCCCGGCGTCCTCAACTCCACCCTCGGCGGCGCGGTCTTCCCGGCGGCCCTGACCGGCGGAGAGGTCCCGGGCATCGGCGACATCGACCTGCCGCACAGCTACACGAACATCGAGGACGTGGCCGCGGGCCTGGCGACCCTCGGCGAACACCCCGAGGGGGACGGCCGGGTCTGGCACCTGCCCACCGCGCCCGCCGCCACCACCCGGGAGATCCTCACCCTGATCGGGGAGCGCCTGGGCGCCCCGCTCACGATCGTCCCGCTCCCCGAGCCGCGCCCGTTCGGCCCGTTCGACGAGGTCTTCATGGCGGAGTACGAGGAGATGTTCTACCAGCACACCGAGCCGCAGATCATGGACTCGTCCGCCTTCGAGAACACCTTCGGTGTCCGGCCCGTCCCGCTGTCGCGGACGGTGGACAGCACGCTCGCCTGGTACCGCGAAGTGCTCGCCCCGGCGCAGGTGTGAACGAGCGAACGCCTCGGTGAGAACGCGTGGGCGAATGAGCCGGGGCCCCCAGGGAAGCGCGTCCCTGGAGGCCCCGGCCAGCATTCCCCGTCGGGGGCGCTTGGAGTTAACGCGGTCAGTCTGGCCCGCGTCCGATCAGGTGCGGCGGTGCCGCGCCGCGCTCACCAGATGGACTCCACCCATTCGGGGTGGTCGATGAACGGGTTCCGGTTGCGCTGGTACGACGTGTATATGACGTCGTTACGGCGCTTCTCGAACGTGTCCGGCGGGTCCTGGTCGTTCCACCGCTTGAGCACGGACAGCTTCCCCATGAGGGGGTTGGAGCCGTTGTTGACCTTGTCGTTGGCCTCCAGGTCGGCCCACGCGTCGTCACCCTCGTACCGCACGGCCATGTACAGGATCATCCGGGCCACGTCGCCCTTCACGGCGTTGCGGGGCTCGAAGGAGTCGGAGTCGGTGTAGTTGCCCGGCGCGCCCGCCACCGCGCTGCCGCCCAGGTCGAAGTCCTTGTTCCCGCGCGTCGAGTTCACCCCGACCTCGCTCGGCCGCAGGTGGTGGATGTCGGTGCCGGGTCCGGCCGACGTACCGAAGCCGCCGTGGGACTGGGCCCAGACGTGCTCGCGGTTCCAGTCGCCCGCGTTGCCGCCGTTGCTCGCCTTCGACTGGGACTTCCCGGTGTAGAGCAGGATCACGTTCGACTTGTTCGCCGGGTCCTCGTCGGTGACCTTGAGGGCCTCCCACACCGCCGCGTACGAGATCTTCGTCTGGTTCTTGATGATCGAGTGCAGCGCTGTCTTCAACTGGGGCCCGGTCTTGCCGAGCGCGCTCTGGTAGTACGTGTCGTCGAGCGCGGCCCGCGGGGTCGCGGCGGGCGCGGCAG
>NZ_WWJY01000762.1 GCF_009865405.1 Streptomyces sp. SID3212
GCAGGGGCGGCGGCCCCCGCGCCCCCAGGCCGCCCCGCGGCGGCGGGATCAGGCGCAGGTTCGAACAGGCCAGGCGCACCTGGGACCGGCCGCTCACCGCGTACTACCTGATCCTCGGCAGCAGTCTGCTGATCACCGTCCTCGGACTGGTGATGGTGTACTCCGCCTCGATGATCAAGGCGCTGGAGCTGTCCCTGCCCGGCGCGTACTTCTTCCGCAAGCAGCTGTTCGCCGCCGCCATCGGCACCGCCCTGCTGCTGATCGCCTCCCGCATGCCCGCCAAGCTCCACCGCGCCTTCTCCTACCCGCTGCTCGTCGGCACGGTCTTCCTCATGGCCCTGGTCCAGGTCCCCGGGATAGGGCAGTCCGTCAACGGCAACCAGAACTGGCTCTCCGTAGGAGGCCCCTTCCAGCTCCAGCCCAGCGAGTTCGGCAAGCTGGCGCTGATCCTGTGGGGGGCCGACCTGCTCGCCCGCAAACAGGACAAGCGGCTGCTCTCGCAGTGGAAGCACCTGCTGGTGCCGCTGGTCCCGGTCGCCTTCATGCTGCTCGGGCTGATCATGCTCGGCGGCGACATGGGTACGGCGATCATCCTCACCGCGATCCTCTTCGGCCTGCTGTGGCTGGCCGGGGCGCCCACCCGGCTGTTCGGCGGGGTGCTGGGCCTCGCGGGTGTGGTCGGGTTCGTCCTGATCAAGACCAACGAGAACCGGCTGTCCCGGTTCTCCTGCGTGGGGGCGATCGACGTCGGCCCCAACGGCGAGTGCTTCCAGGCCGTGCACGGCATCTATGCTCTTGCCTCCGGCGGATGGTTCGGTTCGGGGCTGGGCGCCAGTGTGGAAAAGTGGGGCCAACTTCCCGAACCGCACACCGACTTCATCTTCGCCGTCACCGGGGAGGAACTGGGGCTGGTGGGGACGCTGTCGGTGCTCGCCCTGTTCGCGGCTCTAGGCTATGCGGGTATTCGCGTGGCCGGACGCACGGAGGATCCCTTCGTGAGGTACGCCGCGGGAGGTGTCACCACGTGGATCACGGCCCAGGCCGTGGTCAACATCGGTGCGGTGCTCGGTCTGCTGCCGATCGCCGGAGTCCCGCTGCCGCTGTTCTCCTACGGAGGATCGGCTCTGCTGCCGACCATGTTCGCCGTCGGGCTGCTGATCGCCTTCGCGCGGGACGATCCCGCCGCGAAGGCGGCCCTGGCCATGCGGCAGCCTGTCTTCAGCAGGAAGCGGGCCGGGGTGAGATGGAAGACGATGAGACGGCGCGTCAAGAAGCGTCCGTCCGGAGAGCGGTGAATTTCGGTGCATGTCGTACTCGCCGGTGGGGGGACCGCCGGCCACATCGAGCCCGCGCTCGCCCTCGCGGACGCCCTGCGCAGGCAGGACCCCACCGTGGGGATCACGGCCCTCGGCACGGAGCGCGGCCTGGAGACCAGGCTCGTCCCCGAGCGGGGGTACGAACTGGGACTCATCCCGGCCGTACCGCTGCCGCGCCGCCCCACCCCTGAACTGATCACCGTCCCGGGACGGCTCCGCGGCACGATCAAGGCCGCCGAGCAGATCCTGGAACGCACGAAGGCCGACTGCGTCGTCGGCTTCGGCGGCTACGTGGCGCTGCCCGGCTACCTCGCCGCCAAGCGGCTGGGCGTGCCGATCATCGTGCACGAGGCCAACGCCAGGCCGGGCCTCGCCAACAAGATCGGGTCGCGGTACGCGGCGGCGGTCGCCGTCTCCACGCCGGACAGCAAGCTCCGGGGCGCCCGCTACATCGGCATCCCGCTGCGCCGGACGATCGCCACCCTCGACCGGGCCCGGGTCCGTCCCGAGGCGCGCGCGGCCTTCGGCCTCGACCCCAACCTGCCGACGCTGCTGGTCTCCGGCGGCTCGCAGGGCGCACGCCGGCTCAACGAGGTGGTGCAGCAGGTCGCTCCGGTGCTCCAGCGCTCCGGGATCCAGATCCTGCACGCGGTCGGCCCGAAGAACGAATTGCCGCATGTGGACAACATGCCCGGAATGCCGCCCTACATCCCGGTACCGTATGTGGACCGGATGGACCTCGCGTACGCGGCGGCGGACATGATGCTTTGCCGTGCGGGCGCGATGACCGTCGCCGAACTCACCGCCGTCGGGCTGCCGGCCGCCTATGTGCCGTTGCCCATCGGCAACGGCGAACAGCGGCTCAACGCCCAGCCGGTGGTGAAGGCGGGCGGCGGACTGCTCGTCGATGACGCGGAACTGACGCCCCAGTGGGTGCAGGGCAACATCCTGCCGGTGCTCGCCGATCCGCACCGGCTGTACGAGATGTCCCGCGCCGCCGCCGAGTTCGGGCGCCGGGACGCAGATGATCTGCTTGTCGGCATGGTGTACGAGGCGATTGCCGCACGCCGGCAGGCGTAGCGCGCCGCGAGGCGCCGAACCAGGGAGGCAGGGAGCGTGGCCGGACCGACGACCGCCGCA
>NZ_WWJY01000763.1 GCF_009865405.1 Streptomyces sp. SID3212
CTCCGCGATCCGCACCCTCGTCAAGCTCGCCGAGCGCACCGCCTCCGGCGACCTGGGCTGAGCCTTCCGCCCGGTCCGGCCCGCCCCGGCGCGGGCCGGACCGGGCGGGCCCGCGCCGCGGGCGGCTCCCCGTGAAAGAAATACGGACGTTCGTGCGGGCGTTAGCGCGTGCGGGGTGCTCCATCACACGTCCCGGACCCCGGCCCCGCGTCCCGCGTGCCGTGAACAAGTGCGAAGATGGGTTCTCGGCAGGACAGGGCCCCCACCACAGGGCCGAAGAATCAGCGGCCGAAGACCAGCCGCCGCGACGGTCATCGATGACCGCGCCCGGCGCACATGCATGGAGGACGTGACGTGGCGAACGACGCCAGCACCGTTTTCGACCTAGTGATCCTCGGCGGCGGGAGCGGCGGTTACGCCGCGGCGCTGCGCGGAGCGCAGCTGGGCCTGGACGTCGCACTGATCGAGAAGAACAAGCTGGGCGGCACCTGCCTGCACAACGGCTGCATTCCGACGAAGGCCCTGCTGCACGCGGGCGAGATCGCCGACCAGGCGCGCGAGAGCGAGCAGTTCGGGGTCAAGGCCACCTTCGAGGGCATCGACATCGCGGGCGTCCACAAGTACAAGGACGACGTGATCGCCGGCCTGTACAAGGGGCTCCAGGGCCTGGTCGCCTCGCGCAAGGTGACGTACATCGAGGGTGAGGGCCGGCTGTCCTCCCCCACCTCCGTGGACGTGGACGGGCAGCGGATCCAGGGCCGTCACGTCCTGCTCGCGACCGGTTCCGTACCGAAGTCGCTGCCGGGTCTGGTCATCGACGGCGAGCGGATCATCTCCTCGGACCACGCGCTGACGCTGAACCGCGTCCCGGAGTCCGCGATCATCCTGGGCGGCGGCGTCATCGGCGTCGAGTTCGCCTCGGCGTGGAAGTCCTTCGGCACCGACGTCACGGTCGTCGAGGGCCTCAAGCACCTCGTCCCGGTCGAGGACGAGAACAGCTCCAAGCTGCTGGAGCGGGCCTTCCGCAAGCGTGGCATCAAGTTCAACCTCGGCACGTTCTTCGACAAGGCCGAGTACACGCAGGACGGTGTCCGCGTGACGCTGGCCGACGGCAAGACCTTCGAGGCGGAGGTGCTGCTGGTCGCGATCGGCCGCGGCCCGGTCTCGCAGGGCCTCGGGTACGAGGAGCAGGGCGTCGCGATCGACCGCGGCTACGTCGTCGTGGACGAGTACATGCGCACGAACGTGGAGACGATCTCCGCGGTCGGCGACCTCGTCCCGACCCTCCAGCTCGCGCACGTCGGCTTCGCCGAGGGCATCCTCGTCGCGGAGCGGCTGGCCGGGCTCAAGACCGTCCCGATCGACTACGACGGCGTGCCCCGGGTGACGTACTGCCACCCCGAGGTCGCCTCCGTGGGCATCACCGAGGCCAAGGCCAAGGAGATCTACGGCGCGGACAAGGTCGTCGCCCTCAAGTACAGCCTCGCGGGCAACGGCAAGAGCAAGATCCTCAAGACCTCGGGCGAGATCAAGCTCGTCCAGGTCAAGGACGGCGCCGTCGTCGGCGTCCACATGGTCGGTGACCGTATGGGCGAGCAGGTCGGCGAAGCTCAGCTGATCTACAACTGGGAGGCTCTGCCGGCCGAGGTCGCGCAGCTCATCCACGCGCACCCGACGCAGAACGAGGCGCTCGGCGAGGCCCACCTGGCGCTCGCGGGCAAGCCCCTCCACTCCCACGACTGACTCAGTCCGGGCGACGACCACCTACCGCACATTCGTTAGGAGCAACTGAAACCATGGCGGTTTCCGTAACCCTGCCGGCGCTCGGCGAGAGCGTCACCGAGGGCACTGTCACCCGCTGGCTGAAGGCCGAGGGTGAGCGCGTGGAGGCCGACGAGCCGCTGCTCGAGGTCTCCACCGACAAGGTCGACACCGAGATCCCCGCGCCCGTCGCCGGTGTGCTCGCGTCCATCAAGGTCGCCGAGGACGAGACCGTCGAGGTCGGCGCCGAACTGGCCGTCATCGACG
>NZ_WWJY01000764.1 GCF_009865405.1 Streptomyces sp. SID3212
AGCCGCGCCAGCCGCGCCGCCTGCCGGGCCTCGATCTCCGGGTCGACGCGCAGCGGTTCGTACGGCGCCTCGTCCGCGTCCGGGTCCATGGTGTGCCGGTTGACCCCCACCACGACCCGCTCGCCGCTCTCGGTCCGCCGGGCCACGTCGTACGCGCTGCGCTCGATCTCCGCCTTCTGGAAGCCGCGTTCGACGGCCCCGACCGCCCCGCCCAGGTCCTCGACCCGGGTCATCAGCGCCACCGCCGCCGCCTCCACCTCGTCCGTCATCGCCTCCACGGCGTACGAGCCGGCGAAGGGGTCGACGGTCGCGGTGAGGTCCGTCTCGTACGCCAACACCTGCTGGGTACGGAGCGCGAGGCGGGCGGCGTGCTCGGTGGGGAGGCCGATGGCCTCGTCGTACGCGTTCGTGTGCAGGGACTGGGTGCCGCCGAGGATTGCCGCGAGTCCCTGGACGGTGACCCGTACCAGGTTGATCTCCGGCTGCTGCGCGGTCAGTTGGACACCGGCCGTCTGGGTGTGGAAACGGAGCATCTGCGACTTCGGGTCCTTCGCGCCGAACTCGTCGCGCATGATCCGCGCCCAGATCCGCCGGGCGGCCCGGAACTTGGCGACCTCTTCGAGCAGTGTCGTCCGCGCGACGAAGAAGAAGGAGAGCCGGGGCGCGACCTCGTCGATGTCCATTCCGGCGGCGAGAGCGGTCCGTACGTACGCGATGCCGTCGGCGAGGGTGAACGCGATCTCCTGCACGGGCGAGGCACCGGCCTCCGCCATGTGGTAGCCGGAGATCGAGATGGTGTTCCAGCGGGGCATTTCGGCGCGGCAGTACGTGAAGATGTCCGCGACCAGCCGCAGGGAGGGTTCCGGCGGAAAGATGTAGGTGCCGCGGGCGATGTATTCCTTGAGCACGTCGTTCTGGATCGTGCCCGTCAGGGCGCTTCCCGGAATTCCCTTCTCCGCGGCGACGAGCTGGTACATCAGCAGCAACAGCGCGGCGGGCGCGTTGATCGTCATCGAGGTGGAGACCTGGTCGAGGGGAATGCCGTCGAACAGCACCCGCATGTCGTCCACGGAGTCGACGGCGACCCCGACCTTCCCGACCTCACCGCCCGCCAGGGGCGCGTCGCTGTCGTGGCCCATCTGGGTCGGCAGGTCGAAGGCGACGGACAGGCCGGCCGTGCCGTGCGCGATGAGCTGCCGGTAGCGCGCGTTGGACTCGGCGGCGGTGCCGAATCCGGCGTACTGGCGCATCGTCCAGGGGCGGCCGGTGTACATCGTCGGGCGGATGCCCCGGGTGAAGGGGTACGAGCCGGGCGCGCCGAGCTTGCCGCGGGGGTCCCAGCCGTCGAGGGCGGCGGGGCCGTAGACGGGGTGGATGGAGAGACCGCTCTCGGTGAGGCGGGCGGTGTCCGGATGGGGGTGGGGGTCGGGTGCCATGTCCGGGGCCTCTGTTGTCCGTATGGGCCGGTGTCTGTGTCCGTGTCCGTGCTGCCTGCGCCCATGATCGACGCAGGCAGGGAGACATCCGGGCCCGACATGCCCGGAATCTTCCGTGGGCCGGGAGCCGCGCCGGGTGTGAAGCGGTTTCTTTCCGGGGAGTTGCCACTGGACTTCATGACTCAGAGGGAGAAACAGGGGAGCGAAGATGCTCAGGACCTCCGCACTGCGCAGAGGGCTCGCGACGGCGGCCGTGCTGGCCGTGGGTGTCGGCTGTACGGTGCGGCCGACCGACGGCGGGACGGCCGGGGCCGACGGCAAGTCGGGGGGCGGTGGCGCGGCGGCGATGGCCACCCCCGGGGCCGGATCCGGTACGCCGTCGCCCTCCGCGCCGCCCAGGCCGTCGAAGAACCCCGCCGCCCGGCCGAGCGCGACGCCGTCCCCCTCGGGTTCCGTATCGCCTTCCGCTTCCGCCTCCTCTTCGGCGCGTACGCCGTCACCTGCCCGTACCCCTTCGCCGGGCGTGGCGAAGCCGAGAACGGTGATGGCGAGCGGAGCCGAGAACGACCAGGTACGCGAACTCCAGGCCAGGCTGCGGCAGATCGGCCACTTCGACCGCACACCGACGGGTTACTACGGCACGCTCACCGCCACGGCCGTCGCGTCGTTCCAGGGCAAGCGCGGACTGGCCCGTACGGGCACGACGGACACCGTCACGTGGGAGAAGCTGCTCGGGATGACGAAGAAGCCGACCCGCGACGAACTGTGGCCGCCGACGGAACGGCCGGTCGCGGCGCCCGATCCCCGGTGCCTGAAGGGGCGGGTGCTGTGCATCAGCAAGAACAGCCGGACGCTGTCGTGGATGGTCGACGGCAAGCGCGTGTCCTCGATGGATGTGCGTTTCGGTTCGGAGTACACACCGACACGCGAGGGCACGTTCACGGTGTTCTGGAAGTCCCGGCACCACGTCTCGACGCTGTACGACACGGCGATGCCGTACGCGATGTTCTTCAGCGGCGGCCAGGCGGTCCACTACTCGGCGGACTTCGCGGCCAGGGGCTACACGGGCGCGTCACACGGCTGCGTCAACGTACGGGACGAACCAAAAATCGCGAGCCTCTTCGCCGAGGTGAAAACGGGCGACAAGGTAGTCATCTACTGGTAGCCCACCAAACCTGCCGGCACTGACCGCAACCATCAATTGAGCAACCCCCACCCACAGCACCACATCCGCGAAAGCGGCGCCGGCTTAGGCGCAAAGGGGCTCGCCGGCTTAGGCGCAAAGAGAGTGGCGCGGGCGGGACCGGGGGAACGTGTCCCGCCCGCGCCGATGCGCTGAGCCGAAGGTACGGGGGGAACCCCGGCTCGTTGCGCGGCCGATGACCAGTCGGCTCACCTAGTACTGCGCCGGGGCGCGCGAAAACGTCACACCTGATCGCTGATCAGGAGAACGCGCAGGTCAGAGCTGTTCGGAGGGGTCGGGCGTCTCCGAGGGTGTGGGGGCAGGGGTGGGGGTCGGGTCCGCAGATGTCTCGGGGATTTCAGGTGTCCCGGGTGTGTCGGGTGTCTCCGGCGGCGGGGTGGTCGAGCCGGTGCCCAACGTCGGGGGGTGCGGGGGGATGTGAGGTTCGTACGGGTGGACGGTGGGTTCGCCGGGCGTACCGTCGACGGGACCGCCGCCGTTGCCATGGCCGGCACCGTTGCCATGGCCGGGGCCGTTGCCGTTCCCTTCCCCGCCCCCTCCTCCCGTACCGTTGCCGGTCTTTCCGCCGCCCGTCCCCTTGCCGCCGCCGTCCCTCGTGGCCTTGACCTCCAGCAGCCAGTCGCAGAAGCGGCGGGCCTGGGCGGGGTTCTCGGCGGCCCGGTCCAGTTCTTCCTTGCGCGCCTGGTCGATCCGGCCGTCGCGGTAGGCGAGGCAGGCGGCCACCGTCCTGCTGTACCAGGTGGAACCCTTGACGCGCGGGGCCCCGGCGGACCAGTCGTGATGCTTGCCCACCGGGCCGATCGGTTCGTCCGCGCCGTCGCCGTGGGTGCTCTCGCCCTCCGCCTCGGCGGTGGCGGCGCCCGGGGATTTCGAGGCGTCGGGGGTGGCCGGGCCGGAGCCGCCGCCCATGGTGCCGGCGCCGTCGGGCCGGCCGGAGGCGAGCGGCTGGGGC
>NZ_WWJY01000765.1 GCF_009865405.1 Streptomyces sp. SID3212
ACCGGGCACCTCGACCGGCCGCCGCTGCCCGGCACGTCGGACAGCACCCCGCTGGCCGACCCGGGGAGCACCGCCGACGCGGTCGCCGCCCTGGCCTCGTCCGGTTACGCGAACCAGGCGGCGGGCGCCCTGGAGTGGCTCAAGAAAAACGCCGGCCCCTGGGCCGCCGAGAACGGCCCGGCCGCCTACGCCCAGCTGATCTTCGCCGCCCACACGACGGGCACGGACCCGAGGAACTTCGGGGGCCTCGACCTGGTACGGCTCCTGAACGCCACCGGTCCCGCGCCCACGCCCGTACCGAGCATCACCGCGCAGCCGGTGGCCGAGATCCGGAGCGGCGGCCTCGGCGGGACCGGGTTCGGCATCCTGTGGGTCATCGGCATCGGGCTGGCGGCGGGGGTCGCGATCGGCTATCTGCTGAGCAACCGCGGCAGGGCGGGCCAGCACCAGCAGCTCTGAGCGGTCGGTCCCAGGCGTCAGGCGTCAGGCGTCAGGGTGACGGTTCGCGCGCCGGGTCGGCCGTATCCGCCGTCCCGGCCGTCGTGCCGTCCGCCGTCCTGTCCGCCTTCGATGCCTTCGCCGCCTTCCCCGCCGGGAACGGATCCGGCTTCACCGGCGAGGCCGCCTTCGGCAGCAGCTCGCGCCGCCCCGACAGCAGATACGTCAGCGCGAATCCCGTACCGACGACCGTCGCACCGCCCACCGCGTCCAGCACCCAGTGGTTGGCGGTGCCGACGATCGCCGAGACCGTGAACAGCGGATGCAACAGCCCAAGCGGTTTCATCCACTTCGGGGCCAGGATCAGGATGATCAGCCCGCACCACAGCGACCAGCCGAAGTGCAGCGAAGGCATCGCGGCGTACTGGTTGGTGAGTTGCGTCAGCGCGCCGTAGTCCGGGCTCGCGAGGTCCTGCGGGCCGTGCACGGTGTCGATGAAGCCCATGCCCGGCATCAGCCGCGGCGGAGCCAGCGGGTAGAACCAGAAGCCGACCAGCGCGAGGATCGTCGCGAAGCCCAGCGAGGAGCGCGCCCAGCGGTACTGCGCGGGGCGGCGCACGTACAGGATGCCGAGGATCGTGAGCGGCACGATGAAGTGGAAGGTCGAGTAGTAGAAGTTGAAGAAGTCCTCGGCCCACCCCGCCTTCACCGTCGCGCGGTTGGCCCAGTGCTCGATGTCGATGCCGAGCGCCCGCTCGACGGAGTGCACCTGCCGGCCGTGCTCCTCGGCCTCCGCCCGCCCCCCGGCCGCGGCAAGCCGGATCTTCGCGTAGACCGAGTAGCCGACCCGGATGACCAGCAGTTCGAGGAGCAGGTTCGGGCGGCTGACGACCCGTCGCCAGAACGGCGCGAAGGGGATACGGCCCCAGCGCGACGGCACCGGCCGCGCGTACTCGGTCGGCACGGGCCGGTAGAAGTACGGAGACGTACGGGACAGGAAGGGCACCCCGCACGCCGCCGCGAGCGCCGCGACCAGCAGCACGTTGTCCCGTACGGGATGCAGCACCGCCATGTTCGGCAGCAGCATCTTCCCCGGCAGGGTCATCACCAGGACCACCACCGCCGGCCACACCAGCCGGTCCCTGGCCTTCTTGCCGACCCGCCCGACCACGGCCAGCAGCACCCACAGGAGCTGGTGCTGCCACGCGGTCGGGGAGACCGCGACGGCCACACAGCCCGTCAGCGCGACGGCGAGCAGCAGTTGTCCGTCGCGCGCGTAGCGCACCGCCCGTCGCAGGCCCAGGAAGACGACACCGGCGGCCAGGAGGAGGAAGAGGACGATCTCCAGGGGCCCTTCGAGACCCGCGCGCAGGAGCGCGCCGTGCAGGGACTGGTTGGCGAGGCTGTCGGCGCGCTCGCCGAGGCCGACGCCGCCCACATGGTGTATCCAGTACGTCCAGGAGTCGGCCGGCATGGCGGCCCAGGCCAGGGCCGTGAAGAGCGCGAAGGTGGACACCGACGTGACGGCGGCCTTCTTGCGGCCGGTGAACCAGAGCAGCGGCGCGAACAGCAGGACGGCCGGCTGGAGGGCGGCCCCGACGCCGATGAGGATCCCCGAGCCCCGCTCGCCGCGTACGACGAAGCAGCCGAGCAGGACGAGCAGCACGGGAAGGATGCTGGTCTGGCCGAGACTGAAACTGTTGCGTACGGGCAGGGACAGCATGAGCAGACTGATCGCCACGGGCGCGGCCAGCAGAGCCCTACGGCGGGAGGCGCGGCCCGGCAGGGCGCGGGCGACGACGAGGCCGAGCGCGACGACGAGCAGCAGCGTGCCGAACGTCCAGGCGATCCCGAGGCTCTCCTGCGCCGCGCGGGTCAGCGGCTTGAGCACGAGGCCGGAGAACGGGCTGCCGGTGAAGGTCCTGGTGTCGTACAACGAGCCCGTCACGTGCAGGACGCCGTTGTCGCCGACCCAGGTCTCCAGGTCGGTCAGCCGTTCACCGGGCGGCCGTCTCAGGACCGCCGCCGCCTGTCTCACCGCGAGCACGGCGGCCACGAGCCAGAGCACGACGCGTACGGTGCCGAGCCTCGCCCCCGCCGAGCCCGCCGCCATGCCGCCGTTCACGCTGTGCTCCGCATTCGCCACGCCGCGCCGACCCTCCGTCCGAAAACGCCATCCCTGGGGCATAGAGCCTCGCACCACCCTTCCGGGAAGACTCAGGCAACCCCCTCTTCGCCTGACTGTCATCCCTGTTTTGTCTCGATGCCCATGTCTTCGGCAGGCACGTCGGCGGAGACGGACCCTCGCGGGACCCGGATCACTCCAGAAGGGAATCCTGCACCCCGGCGCGCCCCGGCCCGAACCACGACGCGCCCGCGAGCGGCACGCGGACGCGGGGATGTGCGGACGTACGGACCTGCGGAAGGAAGGTGATGTGCGGACATGCGGAAGGGAGGCGGCGGGCCGTCCCTTGCCCGCCGCCTCCTGGTCTGTCACGGCAGCGCCCGTGGGGGCGCGTGCCTCAGCCGCGCGTCAGATGCGCAACAGCCGTTCCGTCACCTCGCGGTAGCTCTGGAGGGCGAGCCGGAGGTCCTCGGTGTCCTTGCCGCCGTCCTTGTCCTGACCGGAGGTGTCCCAGTCGGCGCGCAGGGAACGGGGGCGCTCGGCGAGCACCTTGCTCAGCCGCTCGGCCGTCTCCTCCAGCACACCCGCGGCCTCCTCGACGGAGCGCCTGGGCCCGTCGACGAAGGAGCTGAGCGCGTCCTGGAGACGCTGGTTGAGCTTGTCGCTCTCGTCCTGCGGGAAGAACCGGGCCTTGGCGTGGTCGGCCTTGGCGGAGGTGGGGGCCTTGCCGGTGGTGGTGGTGCCGGTGGTGGTGCCGTCCGACGGGCGGGTGGCGGTGCCGGCCGCCGTACGGTCCGTGCCGGTCGTCGTACGGTCGGAGCCGGTTGACGTACGGTCGGAGTTGGCCGCCGTCCGGTCGGAGCCGGTCGTCGTACGGTCCGTGGCGTCCTTGTCGGTGTCCGCGGTGGTGCCGCGGGACGGGGCCTCCGGCGTACGGACGGGGCGCTTCACCTCGCGGCCGTCCCGTACCTCGGGGGTGGCGGGAGGCCCGGCCGGCCGGTCCGCGGCGGTGGTGCCGGCGGTGCCTGTGTCGGTCGTACGGTCCGGAGTGCTCGTGCGGTCCGGGGTGCTCGTACGGTCCGCCCTGTCGGCGCCGCGGTCGCCGTTCGCGCTGTTCATGCCGTCGTTGGTGTCGGTCTTATCGGTGCTGTTCGGGTCGTACGTCATCACGCACCACTCCCTTTGGGTCGCAGTGAAAGGTTCCGGTTCCGGCCGGCGCTCCCGTGGCGGATGCCACCGTTCTCGTCGGGGCGGGCCAGGATCAGCTGTTCGAAGAGCCGGCGCGCGCCGACCATGGCCTCGCGCAGCTCTTCCGTGCTCGCGCCGCTCCCGGCGTCGGAGGCCACGTGGTGGACCGTCCGGTAGCCGTCCACCTCGTGCGCGTGGTGGACGGAGAGGGCGTCGAGCTGGTCGTCGTACGCCGTGTCGGGGTAGCCGCGCTCCGCCGCGAGCCGGGCCAACAGTTGGTCGGCCTGGGCGACGGCCTCCTGGGGTGCGTCGACAAAACGCTCCTGGAGTCCGGCCCAGGCGGCCACGTACTGCTCGCGCTGCTCGGCGGAGAGGGGCTGGGTGTGCAGGTCGCCGTGGCGGCTGACCCGCTCGGCCAGCTCGTGCTCGGCGGCCTTGGTGTCACCGTCGTGCCGCGCCACGGCGCGGTCGTACTCCGGGCCGAAGCGGCGCTTGAGCCCGCCCCGCCCGTTTCCCTTGCCGGGTCCGGCGTACAGGACGGCGCCGACAATGATCACGAAGACCACGATCAGACCGATGACGATCAGGACTGTGGACATGGTTGCCTTCCTGTTTCTCTACTCGTCCCGGCTCGTAAGCTCGTAAGTAAGTGCTTCTGGCATCCGGGTTGCCCGTAATCCGTTGGCCAAACAGTCCGGGCCGCCGGTAGGGAAAGGACCATGAACTGGTCCGTACGTCCTGAGTCCTTCGCCACCCCGGAGGCGACCCGCCTGCGCCGCGCCTACTACGCCGAGGTGGCGGGCCGTTACTGGCACCGGCCGGCGACGGAGGCGGAGATCGACGCGGGGCTCGCCGAGGACCCGCCGGACGGGCTGGTGCCGCCGACCGGTGAGTTCGTGGTGGGGCGGTACGGCGGCGAGGCGGCAGCGTGCGGCGGAGTGCGCCTGCTGGCGTGGCGGACGGGGCCCCCGGCGGCCGAACTGACCCGGGTGTACGTGACCCCGGCCGCACGCGGCACCGGCGGGGGCGGCGCGCTGCTCGCGGCCCTGGAGGCCGCCGCGCGGGGGCTGGGGGCGCGGCGGATCGTGCTCGACACGCGGCTCGACCTGGTGGAGGCGCGGGGGTTGTACGGGAAGCACGGGTACGGGGAGATCCCGGCGTACGGGGAGCCGGGACCGTACAGCGAGATCTGGTACGGCAAGCGGCTGACGGACTGAGCCGGCAACACCCCTCACCGGCCGGTCCGTTCAGGCGGCGTGGTCCCTCGGCGCGTCCGGGCCGCGCGGGCGTTCGCCGTCGGAGCCGCACAGCTCCGCCGTGAGTTCCCGTACCAACTGCACCAGGTCCGTGGGCCGTTCGGGGGTCCACCAGTCCCCCAGCAGTTCCGCCAGGGATTCCGAGCGGGCGTCCGCGAGCACGTCGCCCGCCTCGACTCCCGCCGTGGTGAGGGTCAGTTGCACGCCCTCGCGGCGGACGAGCGCGCGTTCCTCCAGCTGGCGGGCGGCGTCGGTGACGACCGTGACCGGGAGGGGGACGGAGTCGGCGAGCAGGCCGGGCTCGACCGCGCCCTGGCGCCGGATCCGCAGCAGCAGCCAACTCGCCGCCGGGAGCAGGTCGTAGCCCGCTTTCGCGGTGATGTCCTCGTAGACCCGGCGGCGGCCCTCGCGCGTCCCGAGGACGGACAGGGCGCGGGCGACCTCGTCGTGGGAGGAGCGTTCGACGGGGTTGGCGGCCAGGGTCTGGCTGGCCTCCGGCGCGGTCACCGAGCCGCGCAGGGTGTCCTCCTTGAGGAACCACGCGACGACGAAGGCGAGCAGGACGACCGGCACGGCGTACAGGAAGACGTCGGTGATGGACGAGGCGTACGCGTGCAGGACGTCGGGGCGCAGCGCGGCGGGCAGCCGGGTGACGGCGCGGGGGTCCTCGGCGAGGCCGTCGGGGCTGACGCCGGGGGGCAGCGGGCGGCGGGCGAGGGTGTCGGCGAGCTTGCTGTGGAGGAGGTTGCTGAAGATCGTGCCGAAGATGGCGACGCCGAAGGAGGAGCCGATGGACCGGAAGAAGGTGGCGCCGGAGGTGGCGACGCCGAGGTCCCGGTAGCTGACGGAGTTCTGCACGACCACGACGAGGACCTGCATGACCAACCCGAGGCCGGCGCCGAAGACGAAGAAGTAGGCGCTCATCTCCGCGGTGCCGCTGGTCTCCTTGAGCTGGTGGAGCAGGAGGAGTCCGACGGCGGTGACGCCGGTGCCGAGGATCGGGAAGACCTTCCAGCGGCCGGTGCGGCTGACGATCTGGCCGGATCCGGTGGAGGTGAGGAGCAGCCCGGCCACCAGCGGCAGCATGTGCACGCCGGAGAGGGTGGGGGTGACGCCCTGCACGACCTGGAGGAACGTGGGGAGGAAGGTCAGCGCGCCGAACATGGCGAAGCCGACGACGAAGCTGATGACCGCGACGAGCGTGAAGGTCCTGATGCGGAAGAGGCGCAGCGGCAGGACGGGTTCGGCGGCGCGCCGTTCGACGCGGAGGAAGACGGCGAGCAGGACGAGGCCGACGGCGGCGAGCGTGATGATCTGCGGGGAGCCCCAGGCCCAGGTGGAGCCGCCGAGGGAGGCGACGAGGACGAGGCTGGTGGCGACGGAGGCGATGAGGAGCGTGCCGAGGTAGTCGATCGTGTGCTTGGTCCGGCGTACGGGGATGTGCAGGACGGCGGAGATGACGAGCAGCGCGACGATCCCGATGGGGAGGTTGATGTAGAACACCCAGCGCCAGCTGAGGTGCTGGGTGAAGAACCCGCCGAGGAGGGGGCCGAGGACGCTGGTCGTACCGAAGACGGCGCCGAAGAGTCCCTGGTACTTGCCGCGTTCGCGCGGCGAGACGATGTCGCCGACGATCGCCATGGAGAGCACGATCAGGCCGCCGCCGCCGAGGCCCTGGAGGGCGCGGAAGGCGATGAGCTGGGGCAGGTTCTGGGAGATCCCGCACAGGACGGACCCGAGAAGAAAGATGACGATGGCGGTCTGGAAGAGCTTCTTGCGGCCGTACTGGTCGCCGAGTTTGCCCCAGAGGGGGGTGGCGGCGGTGGAGGCGAGCAGGTAGGCGGTGACGACCCAGGAGAGGTGGTCGAGGCCGCCGAGCTCGCTGACGATGGTGGGGAGGGCGGTGGAGACGATGGTCTGGTCGAGCGCGGCGAGGAGGAGGCCCATGAGGAGGGCGCTGATGGCGGCGAGTACGGTGCGCGGACTCTGCCCCTCCCCGGGGACGGGACTCGCGGCCCGCTCCCCCGCGTCCTGAGCTGCCATGCCCGGCCTCCTCCGCTTCCCCCCACACCACCCTGGCCCCCGCCGGGCCTCCATCCTGTCCATCCTGGCCGCTGTGTCCCGTTATGGCCCGCCAAACCCCCGTCAGGTCACCCGGCCGCCGACACGGCGCGGGGAGACGGCCTGCATAATCGCCGGTTCAAGGGGAGGGGACCCACTGTGAACGACAATCGGAACGGCCACGGGGCGGGGCCCGGCGGTGCCGGGCAGGGACCGGGCACGAGGCCGGGTGCCGCCGGGCCGGCCGGCGGT
>NZ_WWJY01000766.1 GCF_009865405.1 Streptomyces sp. SID3212
GCAGGAGCACCGGCCACATCTTCAGCACCGCGCCGAACCCGGCGAGCACGCCCTTCACCGCCGGGCGGCGCGCCCCGGTGACCAGCGCCGCCACGGCGACGGCCGTCACCATCAGGTCGTACCGCGCGTACGAGGTCGGCCCCAGCAGCGGCACCCCCGCCACCCACACCCGGACCCCGCGCGCCGACCCGCCGGGGCGGCGGCTCGCCCGCAGCAACAGGCCGAACACCACTGCGTCGCAGGCGCACGCCAGCACGAAGAACGCGGTGGCGTACCCGAGGAACGGCAGCGCCGCCGGGGAGGCGATCGCGAGCGCGGCGGCGGGCGGGTACTGCCACGTCACGTCGTCCAGCGGATAGGTGCCGGTCCTGAGCACCTCGAACCAGCCCCGGTAGATCACCGAGACGTCGCCGGTGACGTCGGGGCCGGGCAGGGTGACGACCTTGAAGACGCAGAGCAGCAGCGCGGCCCTGGTGACGACCCACCCCGCGCCCGTCCACCCCGCGACCGTCCACCCCGCCGCTCGTCCGTCGGTCGCCGCCCGGCCCGCCCACCTGGTCATGGTTGTCATGATGCCGGGCGGGAGAGGGCGCGGGCGGGGAGGCAGGGCCGTCGGTCCCGTCCTCGGCGACACGGTGCGGCGATATTGTTCTGGGCGATGCACAAGACCCTGATCGTGACCAATGACTTCCCGCCCAGGCCGGGCGGGATCCAGGCGTTCCTGCACAACATCGCGCTGCGTCTGGACCCCGCGAAGGTCGTCGTCTACGCCTCCACCTGGAAACGCGGGCGGGAGGGCGCGGAGGCGACCGCCGCGTTCGACGCGGAGCAGCCCTTCACGGTCGTACGCGACGCCACGACGATGCTCCTGCCGACCCCTCGCGTCACCCGGCGGGCCTCGGAACTGCTGCGTGCGCACGGCTGCGAGTCCGTGTGGTTCGGCGCGGCGGCCCCGCTCGGGCTGATGGGGCCCGCGCTGCGGCGGGCGGGCGCGCGGCGCCTGGTCGCGACGACGCACGGGCACGAGGCGGGCTGGGCGCAGTTGCCGGCGTCCCGGCAGTTGTTGCGCCGGATCGGGGAGGGTACGGACACGATCACGTACCTGGGCGAGTACACGCGGTCGCGGATCGCCCCCGCGTTGTCGCCCGCGGCGGCCGGGCGGATGGTCCAACTGCCACCGGGCGTGGACGAGAAGACGTTCCACCCGGGGTCGGGGGGCGCCGAGGTCCGGTCCCGTCTGGGCCTGACGGACCGTCCGGTCGTGGTGTGCGTGTCGCGCCTGGTGCCGCGCAAGGGGCAGGACACGCTGATCCGGGCGATGCCCGAGATTCTCTCGGCGGTGCCGGACGCGGTGCTGCTCATCGTGGGGGGCGGCCCCTACGAGTCCGCGCTGCGGCGGCTGGCGCGGTCGTCGGGGGTGGCGGAGTCCGTCCGCTTCACCGGCGCGGTGCCGTGGTCGGAACTGCCGGCGCACTTCGGCGCGGGCGACGTCTTCGCGATGCCGTGCCGGACACGGCGGGGCGGCCTGGACGTGGAGGGCCTCGGCATCGTGTACCTGGAGGCGTCGGCGACGGGGCTGCCGGTGATCGCGGGGGACTCCGGGGGGGCGCCGGACGCGGTGCTGGAGGGGGAGACGGGGTGGGTGGTGCCGGGGGCGCCGGCGGCGCTCGCGTCGGGTGCGGTGGCGGAGCGGGTGGTGACGCTGCTCCTGGACCCGGCCCTGCGGCGCGCTCTGGGCGAGCGGGGCCGTGCGTGGGTCGACGACCGCTGGCGCTGGGACCTTCTGGCGTCCCGCCTGGAGTCCTTGCTGTAGCGGTGACGGTTGGGGCCGCGCTTGGTTGCGCTTACTGATTGTCCTCAATCGCCGGAC
>NZ_WWJY01000767.1 GCF_009865405.1 Streptomyces sp. SID3212
GACTTCGGAAGCTCTAGCGGCGGAGGAGCAGCCCGCTCAACCACCAGCGCGAAGATCGTGGTGGCGGGCGGCTTCGGCGTGGGCAAGACCACGTTCGTCGGCGCCGTCTCGGAGATCAACCCGCTGCGTACCGAAGCCGTCATGACGTCCGCGTCAGCCGGCATCGACGACCTCACCCACACCGGAGACAAGACCACCACCACCGTGGCCATGGACTTCGGCCGCATCACCCTCGACCAAGACCTCATCCTCTACCTCTTCGGCACCCCCGGACAGGACCGCTTCTGGTTCATGTGGGACGACCTCGTCCGCGGCGCCATCGGCGCCGTCGTCCTCGTCGACACCCGCCGCCTCGCCGACTGCTTCCCCGCCGTCGACTACTTCGAAAACTCAGGACTCCCCTTCGTCATCGCCCTCAACGGCTTCGACGGACACCAGCCCTACACCCCCGACGAAGTACGCGAAGCACTCCAGATCGGACCCGACACCCCCATCATCACCACCGACGCACGCCACCGCGCCGACGCCAAAAGCGGCCTCATCACCCTCGTCGAACACGCACTCATGGCACGACTCAAGTAGACGGACGGCTACGGCAGTTGCTGTAGCCCGCGCCGGGTGCGGGCTGTGTCGTGCGACACGGCCCGCCTCGGCCTTCATAACGTTTAGACAGAGAATTGACGGGCTGCGGACACCCGACGCACTCAACTGGTATCACTGCGCTCACATCACCTCCCCTTTTTGTTCCCGCTCGGCCTTTATGCCCCTTTTATTTGAGGCGTGGATCACTCGGAACGGCCGATTCCCACTGTTTGGAGTGGGACCACTCCCCGTGCTGGAATTCGGCGACTCCCGAGTTTGTACGGCCCTGAACGAGAAACGGCACAGCGTAGGTGCCGGCGCCGAGAGGTTGTTGGTCGAGTGAGGCGAAGCAAGGCGAGCTCCGCGGAGCAACAGACGCGGGGCAACTTCACCCCGCCACCGCGGTCGGCGGCGCCGTCCGCGGAACCGGCCGGCGCGCCCTCCGCGCCCGGCAGCTCCAGCCGGCTCTCGCCGCGCAACTGGCGTGTGGCCACCCGGCTGAACGCCATTCTGCTGATCCCGGTCCTGGTCGGACTGGTGATGGGCGGCTTCCAGGTCAAGGGGTCGGTCGACACCTGGCAGGAGGCCCAGGACGCGGAGAAGACGGCCCTCGTCGTGCGCGCCGCCTCCGAGTACGGCCAGGCGCTGCTCAACGAGCGCGACCTCACCGCGCAGCCCCTGCTGACGAACAAGCGCGACGCGCAGATCGTCGTACGGACCAGGGCGGCCACCGACGCGGCGAAGAAGAAGTTCGACGTCGCGGTCCGGGACATGCCGGCCAAGCAGGGCCTCGAACGCCGCCTCAGCATCTTCCGCGGGGAGGAGCCCAAGCTCGCCGCCATCCGCAAGACCGCGTACACCGCGGCGGTGGAGACCCCGGACAAGACCGACAACAACGGCGGCCCCGTGGCGACCGAAGAGGGATACGTGCTGGTCCAGCACTCCCTCATGGAGTTCGCCAACGAGCTGGGCCTCGGCACCGGCAACATCACCAGCTACGGCCGTACGGTGTACGCCCTCCAGCTCGCCAAGGCCGCCGAGTCGCTCCAGCGCTCGATCGGCATGCACCTGCTCGTCAGGCCGAGCCAGAAGGACCAGGTCAGGGGCGGGCAGACCATCGCCTTCTCGTCGTACGCCTACCTGGAGAGCGTCTCCGTCGCGGAGTACGTCTCCGGCGGCACCGCGGCCGACACGGTCCGGCTCCAGCAGGTCATGAAGCAGAAGGCCGCCGAGGGGGCGAAGAAGCTCGCCGCCGCCGGCCAGCAGGCCGCCGCCGCGGGCCAGGACTTCACCCCGCCCCCCAGCCAGGAGGGCTCGGTCTTCGACGGCATGGTCGCCGCGATCGCCACCGGCGCCACCCCCGAGCAGCTCGCGGCGCGGGGGGTCACCCCGGACGTGTGGATGGCCGCCGCCACCGCCAAGTTCGACGGCTACACCGTGGTCGAGAAGGAACTCGTCGACAAGGCCGTCGCGGACGCCGCGCAGATCTCCACCAACGCCAGGAACGACGCGATCACCAACGGCGCCATCGTCGTGATCGCCCTGCTCATCGCCTTCATCCTGGCCGGGATGATGGCCCGCCAGATGAGCCGCTCGATGCGCGAGCTGCGCACGGCGGCGTTCTCCATCGCCGAGCAGCGGCTGCCGATGCTGGTCGACCAGCTGTCCCGTACCGAACCGGGCCGCGTCGACACCCGCGTCCAGCCCATCCCGATCGACTCGCGCGACGAGATCGGCGAGGTCGCCCGCGCCTTCGACCAGGTCCACCGCGAGGCGGTCAGGCTCGCGGCCGAGCAGGCCATGCTCCGCGGAAACGTCAATGCGATCTTCACGAACCTCTCGCGCCGCAACCAGTCCCTGATCGAGGGCCAGCTGACCCTCATCACGGACCTGGAGAACAACGAGGGCGACCCGGACCAGCTGGAGAGCCTCTTCAAGCTCGACCACCTGGCCACCCGCATGCGCCGCAACGGCGAGAACCTGCTGGTCCTCGCCGGTGAGGAGCCGGGCCGCCGGTGGAACCAGCCGGTGCCGCTGGTGGACGTGCTGCGCGCCGCCTCCTCGGAGGTCGAGTCGTACGCCCGTATCGAACTCACCGGCGTCCCCGAGACCGAGATCCACGGCCAGGCCGTCACCGACCTCGTGCACCTGCTCGCCGAGCTGCTGGAGAACGCCACCACGTTCTCCTCGCCGCAGACCAAGGTCCGGGTGACCGCCACGCGGCTGCCCGACGGCCGGGTGATGGTCGAGATCCACGACAAGGGCATCGGCCTGACCGCCGAGGACTTCGCGGACATCAACCACAAGCTGGCCAACCCGCCGACCGTGGACGCCGCCGTCTCCCAGCGCATGGGCCTGTTCGTGGTCGGCCGGCTGGCCGACCGGCACGGCATCCGGGTCCAGCTGCGCCCCTCGGGCGAGCAGGCGGGCACGACGTCGCTGGTGATGCTCCCCGACGCGATCACGCACGGCGGTGGCGGCGAACCGACCGCCCAGACCGACGACTTCACGGTCTCCCAGATCATCCCGGACCAGGAACCGCCCGCCGAGGTACGGTCCTTCCCCACGGCGCCCATGCTGACGGCGGCCGAACTCGGCTTCGACGACTCGAAGTACGAGACGCCGGCCGAGGAGCCGGGCCCCGCCCAGGACGGCCGCCGGCTCGACCCCGTCAACCGCACCCTGCGGCGCGAGGAACGGCGCGCGGCGCTGGGCGGCCCTGAGAGCCCCGAGGGACCGCTCTTCAGCGACCAGGTCGACGGGCAGTACCGGGAGGGCTCCGAGGCCGCCTACGCGCCTCAGGAGGCCCCGTACACCCCGGACTTCGCCCCGCAGCCGGCGACGGCGGAGGCACCGGCCACGGACGGGTACGGTCCCGGCGGGTACGAGGAGTACCGCGCGCCCGAGCCCTACGGCACCCCCGACGGGTACCAGGAGCCCCAGGCACCCGCCTATGCGGAGGCCGGCTACCCGGACCTGCCGAACGGTGAGATCCCGTACCAGAACGGTTTCGACGCCCAACCCCACCAGGGTGACTGGGGCGATCAGGGCGGATACCAGGGCGCGTACCCCCCGGCGGCCCCCGCGGAACCGGAATCTTCACAGGTCGCACCCGAGATCCCCGCCGACCGCGTAGGCTTCGACCGTCCGGGTCCCTCTCCGAGCACCAGTCACGCGCTGACCGGCGCGGGACTGCCGCGCCGGGGCGGTGGCCGGCAGGCCCAGGAGTGGCAGCCCACCGGTCAGAACGACGGACAGCCGGGCCGGACTCCCCCGGCCGGCGGCGAGTTGGACACCGGGACGGCGGACACCGAGGACTGGCGTTCCAAGAACGACGACCGTTGGCAGCGGGCCGAGAAGCTCCGCGAGCCGAAGGCGGGCGGGGTCACCCCGTCCGGTCTTCCCCGCCGGGTGCCCAAGGCCAATCTGGTCGAGGGAACGGCGGAGAGCACCCCGCAGGGCGGCCCCCAGGTCTCCCGTGCTCCGGAGGACGTGCGCGGCAGGTTGAGCAACCTGCGGCGCGGGGTCCTGCGGGGACGCAACGCAGGAGCGGACACGAACGGACCGGGCCACGGCCCGGGCAGTACCTACAACCAGGAGCGTTAGTGTGAGCCCGATGAGCCAGGCGGCGCAGAATCTGAACTGGTTGATCACCAACTTTGTGGACAACACCCCCGGGGTGTCCCACACGGTGGTGGTCTCCGCCGACGGACTCCTGCTCGCCATGTCCGACGGTTTCCCCCGCGACCGGGCCGATCAGCTCGCGGCCGTGGCGTCCGGGCTGACCTCGCTGACCGCGGGGGCGTCCCGGATCTTCGAGGGGGGCGCCGTCAACCAGACCGTCGTGGAGATGGAGCGCGGCTTCCTCTTCCTGATGTCCATCTCGGACGGCTCCTCGCTGGCCGTGCTCGCCCACCCCGAGGCCGACATCGGCCTGGTGGGCTACGAGATGGCCCTGTTGGTCGACCGCGCCGGTACGGTCCTCACACCGGACCTCCGCGCCGAACTCCAGGGAAGTCTGCTCAACTGACAGACAGTGCAGTTCTCGCCACCGCACCATAGGGTGCGGTGGCGCGCGGCTCCACAGGCACACCAAAGGACCGGCGACCGGCAGTCGGAGGAGGAAACGTGGCTACACCCCCAGGCGGACATCCCTATGACGGTGTCCGGCAGCCCACGGGAGAGCAGGCCCGGAACCGCTTCAACTTCCCGTCCGCGCCGAGCGGTCAGGGCGATCAGAGCAGACAGGGCGGTCAGGGCGGTCAGGGCGGTCAGGGCGGTCAGGGCGGTCAGGGCGGTCAGGGCGGTCAGGGTAATCCTGGCGGCCAGGGAGGTCAGGGCGGCGGTTACGGCGGACCGGGCGGTCAACACCAGCCCTACCCGCCGCAACACCAGTACAACCAGCCCCGGACGCCCCGTATCCAACCGGTGCAGCAGCAGCCCCGGCGCTCGTCCGCGCCCGACCCGTCCAGGGACACCCACAACCCGTTGGTGCGCCCGTACGCCATGACCGGTGGACGGACCCGCCCGCGATACCAGCTCGCCATCGAGGCACTGGTCAGTACGACGGCCGATCCGTCCCGGCTGCAAGGGCAGTTGCCCGAGCACCAGCGGATCTGCCAGCTGTGTTTCGAGATCAAGTCGGTCGCCGAGATCTCGGCCCTTCTCTCCATTCCCCTCGGCGTCGCCCGGATCCTCGTAGCCGACCTGGCGGAGGCCGGACTTGTCGCCATCCATCAGCCCGGCGGCGACGAGACCGCCGGCGGTCAGCCAGACGTGACACTGCTCGAAAGGGTGCTCAGTGGACTTCGGAAGCTCTAGCGGCGGAGGAGCAGCCCGCTCAACCACCAGCGCGAAGATCGTGGTGGCGGGCGGCTTCGGCGTGGGCAAGACCACGTTCGTCGGCGCCGTCTCGGAGATCAACCCGCTGCGTACCGAAGCCGTCATGACGTCCGCGTCAGCCGGCATCGACGACCTCACCCACACCGGAGACAAGACCACCACCACCGTGGCCATGGACTTCGGCCGCATCACCCTCGACCAAGACCTCATCCTCTACCTCTTCGGCACCCCCGGACAGGACCGCTTCTGGTTCATGTGGGACGACCTCGTCCGCGGCGCCATCGGCGCCGTCGTCCTCGTCGACACCCGCCGCCTCGCCGACTGCTTCCCCGCCGTCGACTACTTCGAAAACTCAGGACTCCCCTTCGTCATCGCCCTCAACGGCTTCGACGGACACCAGCCCTACACCCCCGACGAAGTACGCGAAGCACTCCAGATCGGACCCGACACCCCCATCATCACCACCGACGCACGCCACCGCGCCGACGCCAAAAGCGGCCTCATCACCCTCGTCGAACACGCACTCATGGCACGACT
>NZ_WWJY01000075.1 GCF_009865405.1 Streptomyces sp. SID3212
CACCGGGCGGGCCCGCCGGTCCCCGGCCGCCCGGACGTCGGCGATCTGGTCGAAGATGCCCGCGCCGATCGCGACGGCGCGCATGCCGTCCGCGAGGGCGTGGTGCATCTTCACGAGGACGGCGAACCGCCGGCCCCTCTCCGGAGCGGCCTCCGGCCCCGGGTCCGCCGGCGTCAGCACGTACATCTCCCAGGGCGGGACACCGCGCTCCAGCGGGCGTTCCATGAGCTCCCCGGCGAGCAGCTCGGCCTGGACGGCGAAGTCACCGGCCGGGAGAGGCAGCACCCGTACGTGGCGGTGGACGTCGAAGTCCTTGTCCACCGCCCACGCGGCCCCGCCGACCGGCAGCAGGACGTCCCGTACCCGCATCCGCAACCGGGGCACGGCGGCGGCGCGGGTGGCGAGCAGCTCGGGCACTCCTTCGCCGGGGGTCGTGCCCGGGGCCGCGGTGAAGACGGCGAGCGCGCCCAGGTGCATGGGGTGGTCGGCGGATTCGAGGTGCCAGAAAGCCAGATCGAGAGGTGCCAGCAGCTCGGTGGTCAAGGGGTCCTCACGTTCCGATCAGTTACGGTCAAGGTCAGCCACTTCACGCACAACTAACGATGTGTACCGCTCAACGTGACGGCCGGTCCGGGACAAGGAACTCGCTCCACACACACTTGCCGCTGCCGCGTGACTCCACCCCCCAGGCGTCCGCCAGCTCGTCCACGAGCAGCAGTCCGCGCCCGGAGACGCCCGCTGCCCCGGCGTCCCTGCGCCGGGGCAGCGCGCTGGAGCGGTCCTCGACCTCGACCCGCAGCCGCCGTACGGTCCCGGCCAGGACCCGCACGGTCACGATCGCGCCGCCGTCGGTGTGCATGAGCGCGTTGGTGATCAGTTCGTCGGCGGACAGCTCGATCTCGTCGGACCGGTTGCCCGCGCCCCAGGCGCCGACCGCCGCCCGGATCATGTGCCGTGCCGAACTGAGCGCCTCCGGGTCGCCCTGTGCGACGTGCTGCTGGAGCCGGCCGCCGGTCTGCGGGGCGTGGGCGCCCCTGCGCCGCAGCAGCAGGACGGCGACGTCGTCCTCGCCGCCGCGTTCGTCCACCACCTCGCAGAGCTTGTCGGCGAGCATCTGGAGGTCGCGCGGTCCGTCGCGGACGAGCGAGGACAACAGGCGCATCCCGTCGTCCAGGTCGGCGCCCGGCTGCTCGACCAGTCCGTCGGTGAACAGCAACAGGGTCTGGCCCGGGTCCAGTTCGAGCGTCCTCACCGGATAGTCGAGCTGGCCGAAGAGCGCCGAGAGGCCGAGCGGCATCCCCCCGCTCACCGGGAATCTCCGGCAGCTGCCGTCCATGCCCCTGACCATCGGGTCGACGTGGCCGGCCCGGACCAGCTGGACCACGCCGGTCGTCAGGTCCGCCTCCGCGTAGATGCAGGTGGCGAAGCGGTCGGTGTCCAGTTCGTGCAGGAAGACGGAGGCCCGGGCCATCACCGTCGCCGGGGTGTGCCCCTCGGCGGCGTACGCCCGCAGCACGATACGCAGCTGGCCCATCACGGCGGCGGCGTGGGTGTCGTGGCCCTGGACGTCCCCGATGACCGCGCCCACCCGGCCGCCGGGCAGCGGGATCACGTCGTACCAGTCACCGCCGATGTCCCGGCCGAGCCGGGCCGACCGGTAGCGGACCGCGATCTCGGCGCCCGGGACGGCGGGGATCCGGCGCGGCAGCATGGCCTGCTGGAGGCCCTCCGCCAGATCGTGGTCCTGCTCGAAGAGCACGGCGCGCTGGAGGCTCTGGGCGATGCTGCTGCCGAGGGCGACGAGGAGGTTGCGGTCCTCGCCGCTGAAGCCGTTCTTGTCGCCGTAGAGCAGGCCGAGGGCGCCGATGGGACGGGCCTGGGCGATGAGCGGGAGGTACGCGGCGGCGGTGATGCCCAGCTCGCTGATGTGCGGCCACAGGTCCGGGTAGGACGCGGCGAACTCCTCCGCGGACTCGATGAACCGGGGCGTGAGCGTCCGTACGACGTCGCTCATCGGGTACGGCTCGTCGATCCGGGTGACACGGGTGCCGGGCACGAAGGACCCCTCGGGCCCCTCGGCGACCAGGTGGATGCGGCCGGACTCGACCAGTCCCATGACCAGGCTGGTGGCGCCGAGGTGCTCCAGGCCGTGGGACTCCTTCAGGACGTCGATGACGTCCTGGACGGTCCTGGCGTGGGCGAGCGCGGCGGTCGTGCCCTCCACGACGCTGGTCTGGACCCGGCGTACCGCGTCCAGTTCCAGCCGGGCGGTGGAGTCGGCCAGCTCCTGGCTGGCGTCGCGGAGCACGCCGATGACGCGGTGGGGCCGGCCGTCGCTCTCGCGGCGGATACGGCCCTGGGCGTGCATCCAGCGCAGCGTGCCGTCACGCTGCCGCATGCGCATGTAGGCGCCGTAGGTCTCGCTGCCGCTCTCCATGGCCTCGGCCACGACGGCGTAGAGCCGGATGCCCTCGTTGTAGGGGATCCGGCCCTTGAGCCCGCTCGGCCTGCCGTCGTACTCCTCGGCCGTGAGGTCCAGCACGGCGAGCGCCGAGCCGTCGAGGTGCAGCAGCCCGCTGTCGAGATCCCAGTCGAAGATGCCCATCCGGTTGAGGGACATGCTGAGTTCCGGAGGGGCGGGCCAGTCGTCAGGGAGCGACACGGCACCCGCTGCCCGTTCAGCCATGGGGACACTCTGTCATCATTTGTCGGATTCTTCGAGTGGTCCGGTCATTCCTGGTAGGCATCGGGGCCGGTCAGGACATCACTGATCTGTTCCCTGTCGGGCTCGACGGGGAGCATCCCGTCGTCGCCGGTCGGGACGGGCTCGGGCTCCGGCTGCATGGGCTGCTCCTCCCCCGGCGGCTCCTCCGACGGGGGCTCGGGGGGCAGGGTGTCGCCGGGCCGCAGGGTCGTACGGGTGGGGGCGCCGGACTCGCGCGGGGTCCTGTCCGGCTTCGCCGGGGCGGACGGCTCGGGAGTCGCGGTGGGGGTGGCCTCGCCCGGCGGCCGTACGGTGTCGGGGTCGGTGATGTCGGCCTCGGGGCCGTACGGCGGCAGGACCTCGGGGAGCGCGTCCTCGTCCCCGTCCGTGCCGGTCCTGCGCTGCATCCAGGCGACCTCGACCAGGTCGACCACCACCAGCCCTTCGACGGCCGCGTCCGCGCGGTTGATGACGACGACGCGGCCGGGGGCGTAACCGGCCCAGCGCTTGCCCCGGTTCACGACCGCGCCCCGGACGGGGACGGGGGCGCGCAGCGGGTTCCCGCAGGCGCAGCGCACCCGTGGCAGCCCCCGCTCGTCGACCATGACGGCGGTGCCCGCCTGGAGCACGGACTGGTAGGGGGCGGCGGCCCCGTCCCGGTAGCCGTGGCCGGTGACGCGGGCGTCGGCCCGCAGGACCACCGGAGTGAGGCCGCGCAGGAAGGCCGGGACGGCGCTCCCGCCGATGCCGGCCCCCCGGGCGAAGGCGCGGGAGCGGGTCCGGTCCTCGGTGAGGAGGCGGATCTGCCGCTCCACGTCACAGCTGGAGACGGAGCGGGCGGCGCCGTAGAGGCCGGGGGTCGAGCCCGGGAGGGCGCGGGCGGCGCCGACGGGCCCGGCGGTGGCCTTGGAGGCGGACCG
>NZ_WWJY01000768.1 GCF_009865405.1 Streptomyces sp. SID3212
TGGCCGGCCCAGGCTCCGTGGGACTTTCCGCCGCCGGCCTTCGACCTGTCCGACCACACCTTCGCCCGGATCACGCCCGGCACCACCGAGGCCCCGACCGACAACGCCGTACCACGGCGGCTGCCGGAGGGTGACTGGCTGCACCAGCCGGGCTGGGTGCGGCTGCGCCGTGCCGGGGCCGGGGCCCGTACCTCCTCCGGGCGCGTGCTGGTGGTCCTGACCGCCACGCCGTCGGGGCCGGAACCGTGGCGGGCCTTCGAGCCGGGCCACACCCGCGTGATCCGCGTCAGCGCCGCCGACGCCTTCGCCCGGCTCGCGGAGGACCGTTACGAGGTCGACCCCGCCGACCCCGCCTCGATACGGGAGTTGCTCGACGCACTGCGACCGGTCGCCCGGGGTGGTGTCGACTGGCTGCACGCGCTGCCCCTGTCCGTCGAGGGAGCGGTGGACGAGCGCACACTCGCCCGCGCCCGCTGGGCGTGCCTGGACACCTCCGCCGCGCTGCTGCGTGCCCTCGCCGAGGCGCCCGGGTCCCCGGACGTGCGGGTCTGGTGGGTCTCGTACGGTGCCCAACCGGTCGAAGGCCCCGTCAGGCGGCCGGAGTTGGGGCTGCTGGCGGGTGCGGATGAGGTGGTGCGCCAGGAGACCGGCGTGACCGGCCGCTGGCTCGATCTGCCCGGGTCCGATCCGGCAGGGTGGGCCGCGGTGCTGCCGATGATCCTGGCGGAGGCCGACGCCCCGGCCGTCCTGCCCCGGCGGCTGGCCCTCCGGGACGGGTACTGGTGGCACCAGACCGTACAGCCCGTCGGTGCGCCGGCCGCGTACGACTCCGCCCAAGGCCTGCCGGCCGGCGGACCGGGTGCCGCGGAAGCACCCGGTGTCCAGCTGATCCTGGGCGGCACCGGCGGTGTCGGGGCCGGTGTCGCGTCCTGGCTGCTGGAGCGGACCGACTGCCGGGTGGTCCTGTTGGCGCGCCGGGCGCGGCTCCCGGAGACACTGGCGCGCTGGGCCGACCGGGTCGACCTGGTCGAGGGAGACCTCGCCGAGGAGCCGTCCGACGTACTCCTGACCCGGCTCGCACCCCATCTCCCCCGGTTGCGTGGGATCGTCCACGCGGCGGGCACGGCGGCCGGAGGCCTGATCGTCCGCCGCGACGCGCGGGCGATGCGGCACGCCATGGCGGCCAAACTGCACGGCGCGCTGCTCATGGAGCGGCTGATCGCCGACCATCGGCCCGCCTACGCGGCCTACTGCTCCTCGATGGCCACGCTGTTCGGCGGCCTCGGCCAGTTCGACTACGCGGCGGCCAACGGGGTGCTGGACGGCTTCGCCCGGTACCGCGCGCACGATACGGAGACCACGCTCCGTATCGGTATCGACTGGGACGTGTGGCGGGAGGTGGGCATGGCCCGGGACACCCTGCACGCGGACGCCCGCCACCAGGCGCACGTCGCGGTCGGGCTCACGGTGGAGGAGGGCCGGCGGGTCTTCGGGCACGCGCTGGAACTCCAGTTGCCGCAGCTCATGGTGTCCACCACGGCCGTCGACCAGGCGCACGCCTTCTACGAGCCGGGCGTGTCCGGGACGTCGCCATCACCATCACCATCGGCATCGGCATCGGCATCGGCATCGGCA
>NZ_WWJY01000769.1 GCF_009865405.1 Streptomyces sp. SID3212
CGGCCACGTCACCGGTCGTGGGCCGCGACTGGCCGCCGGTGCCGCCGGTGGCGTCGCGGCCCCAGAGCCACAGCCCCAGCAGCAGGACGGCCCAGGCCACTCCGGTCAGCAGCCTGCCGGAGCCCTTGGCGCCCGTCGCACCCTTCTCGGCGCCCGTCGCGCCTTTTCCGGCGCTCGTGGTGCCCTTTTCGGCGCGCGTGGTGCCCGTCGTGCGCTCGCCGGTGGACATGTCAGTCCGCGTCCCGCGCGGCCGACCGCTGCCGTCGCACGCTCCTGTACGCCACCGCGACCGCGGCGACACCGGCCAGGACCAGACCGATCACCGCCTGACGGGCGCCGGGGCCCTCCGCCTGGTCCGCGTCGCGTCCGTCCGCGGCGAGGACCGCCGTACCGCCGCCGCCCGCGCGGACCGGTGCGACCGGGCTGGCGTGGTGGGTGGGCCGGTGGTGGGTCGGCCGGGAGTGGACGACCTGGACGATGCCCGCGCCGGAGCGGCCGTGGCCGTCGCACCTGACCTTGACCTCGTAGGTGCCTGAAGCGGCCTCGGACTTGATGGCCGCCTGCCCGAACAGGGATGATTTCCGGCCGTCTTCGCGGCCCGCCGCGTCGTGGTCACGGGCGGGCCGGCCCTCGTCGCGGGGCGGCTGACCCTCGTCGCGGCCCTCTCGGCCGAACACCGGGCCCTGGAGTCCGGCCTCCAGGACGAAGACCTGGGACCTGGCCGTACCGAAACGGCTCTTGCAGCCGTCGACCCGGATCGCGACCTCGCCACCCGGGGCGACGGTCGCGGGGGTGATGGTGACGCGGACGGACTCGTCGGCCTGTGCGGCGGTGGCGCCGAGGGCCGTGGCACCGAGGACGGTGGCGCCGAGGACGGGGACGACCACCAGTGCGGTGGCCGCACGGGTGGCACGGAGAGCGAGCAACCTTGAACGCATGGTGAACCTCCTGGTAGACGCCAGGCTCACCCGCGCGGCGGGTTTTCGCATCCGCAGCAGCCGCCTACCTCTCGGCGCACCCCGCTGACCTGCTCAGATACGGTCCACAAGGTCGGCGATCGAGTCAACGACCGACGAGGGGCGGAACGGATAGCGGTCGATCTCCGCCGGTGTCGTCACTCCGGTGAGCACCAGGAAGGTCTCCATCCCGGCCTCCAGGCCGGCCAGCACGTCCGTGTCCATCCGGTCGCCGATCATGGCGCTGGTCTCGGAGTGCGCGCCGATGGCGTTGAGCCCGGTGCGCATCATCAGCGGGTTCGGCTTGCCCGCGAAGTACGGGTCCTTGCCGGTCGCCTTCGTGATCAGCGCGGCGACCGCGCCGGTGGCGGGCAGCGGGCCCTCGGTGGAGGGGCCGGTCTCGTCGGGGTTCGTGCAGATGAACCGCGCGCCGCCGTTGATCAGCCGGATCGCCCTGGTCAGGGCCTCGAAGCTGTACGTACGGGTCTCGCCGAGCACCACGTAGTCCGGCTCGTGGTCCGTGAGGATGTAGCCGATGTCGTGCAGGGCGGTGGTCAGTCCGGCCTCACCGATCACGTACGCCGTGCCGTCGGGCCGCTGGGCCTCCAGGAACTTGGCGGTGGCGAGCGCCGACGTCCAGATGTTGGCCACCGGTACGTCGAGCCCCATGCGGGCGAGTCTGGCCTGGAGGTCGCGCGGGGTGTAGATGGAGTTGTTGGTGAGAACGAGGAAGGGCTTCCCCGACTCCCGCAACGCCTTGAGGAACTCGGCCGCGCCGGGGATCGGAACCCCTTCGTGAATGAGGACACCGTCCATGTCGGTGAGCCAGGATTCGATCGGCTTGCGCTCTGCCACTGGATTGTTCTCCGCTCTGCGGTGGCCAAAATGATGCTCGGTCCGACCCGTCCAGCGTAACGAGCGGACGGCGGGGCCGCGCATGCGTCCGGGGCGAGCGGTGCGGGGCGGAGGCGGGGTGCGGCGGGGATGTCCAACTCCCTTTACGAGAGGGTTGGTTGGAGGTTCCCCTGGCGGGCCCTCGGCGGCGGGGGCCGCGTACCGCACGCGCCTCGGGCCCACCTCTCAACCCCGCCGGCTCCGCAGACGCCGGAAGGCGCCGAAGAGGACGCCCCCGACGGCGAGCAGCGCGCCGGCGGCGAGGGTGCGGTACAGGGTGCTGCCGGGGCCGGTCGCGGCGAGTTCGGGTTCCTCGGGGAGGGCGGGTGCGGGTGGGATGTCGCCGGGTGGCCGCCCGGATCCGGAGATCTCCTCGCGGTGGGCGCCGGTGCCGGGGCTCGTGCCGGTGCCGGGGCTCGTGCCCGTGTCGGTGCCGGGGCTCGTGCCCGTGTCGGTGCCGGGGCTCGTATCGGTGCCGGTGCCGCCGGTGCTTGCGCCGTTGTCGGCGGGCCGGTCGGTGTCGCGCCCCCCGTCCGGACGGGAGCTCGGACGGCCGTGGGGACGATCGGTGGACTGGCCACGGGGCCGCTCGACGGGCGCGCCGGGATCGAGGTCGGGGTCGAGGTCGATGTCGGGGTCAAGGCCCAGGTCGCTGTTCTGCTCCACGCGGCCGACGGAGAAACGGTAGGAGTTGGACTTCCCGACCCAGTCGCCGTCGTCGCCACGGCGCTGCACGGTCGCGGAGTTGATCTCGATCGTGTTGGCGCGGGTGCCCTTGGCGAAGGTGAGCCGGGCGCGGACGGTGACGGTACGTCCCGCCGGGACGGCGAACCCGGGCGAACCGTCATCCAGAATGCCGAGCGTCTCGTCCTCGTCGGACCGCTCCAGCGAGAGGGTCCGCCAGCGGCCCCCGCCCTCGGACATCTGGAGCTTGACCTGGGAGGGCTTGAGGATCCTGGCCCGGTCGACGAGGACGATCACGGGGTGGATGTCGTGGCAGGCGTCGGCGGTGGTGTTGGTGAGATCGAGGTACCAGGTACCCGCGCCGCCACCGGGCCGGTAGGCGCGCGGACCCCCGTGGATCCGCGTGTCGATGGGAAAGTCGGGATCGGACGCCTTCCCGCAACGAGGCTGCCGATCGGCCTGGGGCGCGGCTGCGGCAACACGGGCGGCCCCGACGACGCCCGGGGCGTTACCCATGCTCGATTCGCGCCGACGAGCCGCGCCGTCACCTCCGGCCGTACGAACGTCCCGGGCGGCCCTGACGAGCGCCACCACACGCGCGACCCAGGCGTCCCCGCTGTTGGAGACGCGGACCGTGCCGGCGGTACGGCGGACCCCCGCCACACCGACGGCGTCCGTCGCGGCGACCGGCCCGACGACCTGGGTGACCCCGGACGTAGCCACGTGGGGTGCGGTGCCGACAACAGCGGCCAGGCGCGCGGCCCAGGCGGTCCGCAGGGCGGCAGGCGTACGGGCCGTGCCCTGGACGGCGTCGGGGAGACCGGCGGTGTCGGCCGTACGGACACCGCGCGCCGCACCGACCGCGTCG
>NZ_WWJY01000770.1 GCF_009865405.1 Streptomyces sp. SID3212
GGCTGGTTGTAGAACACGAAGTCCTCGTCACCCGCGACCTTCCCGCCCTCCCCGGTGATCAGGACGGACAGGTCGAAGGGGCCGGGCACCTGGATCGTCAGCGCGCCGTCCGGCAGCGGCAGATTCCCCCCGGGAACCAACTCGGTCATCGGCACCACCCGTCCCGTTCGCCCGACGCGCCGGTTCGTGCGGCGCTGTGACGAGAACGCGGGGCGGGGCCGCGACGGTTCCGCCCCCCGGCGCCCGCCCCCTCGCCGGATAGACTCGGCCCGCCCTGGCCGACAGCGTGGAGCGAGTTCAGAAGGTGGTTGCCGGATGGTGGTCATCCTCGATGTGCAGCAGGTGGCGCCGGCCGAGCGGGCCGAGGCGATCCGTGAGGCGATCTGGAACACAGTCGTCCGGGTCGAGATCGAGCACCAGCCGGAGCCCGACCGGATCGCCGTGTGCGGGGTGATCAGCGACGTGGGACGGCTCAACGTCTGTTCCGTCGCGGCCAACGCCACCACCGTCCGGCGCACCCCCCGGCTCGCCCGGGACGACCTGCCGCCCAGTGTGTTCCTCGGCCTCCAGGTGTCCGGCACCAGCATGGTGGTCCAGGGAGGCCGCGAGGCGGTGCTGCGGCCCGGTGACTTCGCGATCTACGACACGACCGTCCCGTACACGCTGCTCCAGCCGCAGGGGATCCACCAGCACTTCTTCCGCATGGCGCAGAGCGATCTGGCCCTCCCGGCGGACGCGCTCGGGCGGCTCACCGCACTGCGGTTCGGTACGGAGCACCCGATGGCCGACCTCGCGGCCACCTATCTGCGCCGGCTGGCCGAGACTCCGCAGGTCCCCGACCTCACGGTCGCGGACGCCGTCGGCACCGCCAGCATCGAACTGATCCGCGCGGCCCTCACCTCCCGGCTGCCCGACCCGCGCCCGGCGCGCGAGGCGCTCGAAGCAACCCTGGACGTACGGATCATGGAGTACGTACGCGCGCATCTCGCCGACCACGACCTGACCGCCGCCCGCATCGCGCGGCAGCACAACGTATCCGTACGGCATCTGTACGCGCTCCTCGCCCGCTCCGGCGTCCACCTCGGCGACTGGATCAGGACCCACCGCCTGGAGAACTGCCGCAGGGACCTCGCGCGGCCCGGCGCGGGAGCCGTGACGATCGCGTCGGTCGCCCGGCGCTGGGGGTTCGGCAACGCCAGCCATTTCGGGCGCGTCTTCAAGGAGGCGTACGGCATGTCCCCGCGCGAATGGCGCGACAGCAGATAAACTGAACGTACAGTTCACTTGGTGGTCCCGGCGGGACCGCGAGCAAGGAGGCGCGGCCATGAGTATCTGGCTGATCACCGGAGCCTCGCGCGGCTTCGGCCTGGAGATCACCCGGGCGGCGCTCGCCGAAGGACATCAGGTCGCCGCCACCGCCCGCGACACCACCGCCCTGAGCTCGGCGTTCCCCGACGCGGGCGACGCGCTGTTCGCCCTCCCGCTGGACGTGACGGACGAGGCGCGGGCGAAGGCGGCGGTCGCCGAGGCGGTCGAGCGGTTCGGCGGCATCGACGTCCTCGTCAACAACGCCGGACACGGCATGCTCGGCGCGGTCGAGGAGGTCGGCGACGCGGCGGCCCGCGCGGTGTTCGACACCAATGTGTTCGGCACCCTCAACGTGCTGCGCGCGGTCCTGCCGGTCATGCGGGCCCGGCGCTCCGGACACGTCATCACCATCACCTCGGTCGGCGGTTTCGACGGCGTCGCGGGGTGGGGGCTCTACGCCGCGACCAAGTTCGCGATGGAGGGCTTCTCCGAGTCCCTCCGACGGGAGACGGAACCGCTCGGGGTGCAGGTGCCCATCGTCGAACCGGGCTACTTCCGCACGGACTTCCTCGACGCGTCGAGCCTGCGCCGGGAGGAGACGGTCATCGCCGACTACGCGGCGACCGTGGGGGTGAGCCGTGAGCGCGCCCTTCGCAGCAACCACGCCCAGCCCGGTGACCCCGTCAAGGCCGCCCGTGTCATCGTCGGCCTCGGGCAGCACCCCGACGCCCCGCACCGCCTCCAGCTGGGAGCGGACGCGGTCGTGCGGGTGGAGGCCAAACTCGACCAGATGCGGGACGAGTTGGCCACCTGGCGTGAGGTCTCCCTCTCGACCGACCACGACGATGTCGTCCCCGGCGTCTGAGCGGAGCGCGGCGGCGACAACCCCCGCGCCCGCTCCTGCCGCCCCGTCCGCCCTGCCGGCCGCCTCCGCCCACCCCCGCAGTGTGCGGGCCCGGGAAGCCGTGCTCGCGGCGGCGGCCGAACTGCTCGCCGAGGGCGGCCTGCCCGCGGCGACCGCGGACGCGGTCAGCGCCCGGTCCGGGGTCAGCAAGGCGACCGTCTACAAACACTGGCCGTCGCGTACGGCGGTGGCGGCCGAGGCGTTCGGCAGGCTGATGGCCCACGCCGTCCCGCTGCCGGACAGCGGCGACGCCCGCGAGGATCTGCGCGAACAGGTGCGCCGGGTCAGCGCGTTCTACGCGGGACCCGTCGGTGTGGTGTTCGCCCAGCTCCTCGCCGCCTGTGTCACCGACCCCGGGGCGGCTCCCTACTTCAGGAGCCACTTCCTCCAGCGCCGGCGCGACGCCGTCGCCGACCTGTGGGGCCGCGCCCAGGCGCAGGGGATCGCGCGCGCGTCCGTCACGGCCGACGTGGCGGCCGACCTCCTCTTCGGACCGCTGGTCTTCCGCCTGATGACCGGGCACACGCCGCTCGGCGAGAGCGAGGCGGACGCGATCTCCGCCGCCGCGCTGGACGGGCTCCTCGACGACCGGGACGTAACCCCCGGGTCATGAGGCGCGGGTGGGGAGACCGCCCCAGGAGCCCCTGCCTCAGTCGTGGTTGTGGGTGGACGAGGTGTCCTCCGGCGGGACCGTGCGACCGCCGTCGCTGCCGCTGATCATGATGGCGAGCAGAGCGGCGATGACGGCTGCCGCCGCGAACCGGCCCGTGAACCGCAGGGCCCAGCCCGCCGCGGAGCCGGTGTGGGCACCGGGCCGCGCCAGCTTCTCGGAGCGTCGCGCGGGACGCAGCAGGCGCACCAGCAGGAGTGCGGCGATGGGCAGTTGGAGCAGCCACACCGTCGTCCGGAACCACCCGTCGTACCAGACGTTGGTGCCGTAGAGGAGGGTGTGCCACACGCTCAGGACGTACACGACGATCACGAAGCGGTGCAGGACCCGCCAGGTCCTCGGGCCGATGCGGTGCCTGACGTAGAAGAGCAGCCCGAGAGGGATCGCCACGTAGAGCGCGGCCTGCCCGATCGGCATCGCCCACACGCCGGTCCCGGAGTCGTACCCGCCCGGTACGAACGCCTCCACGAACGCGGTGTAGACGGCGGAGTTCCAGCGCGCGGTGTCGTGGCGCACCAACTCCGCCGCGAACAGCAGGGCGTGGGCGAAGATCAGGGCGATCGTGTTGAGGCTCGTGGTGCGGTGGAGACGTTCCAGGCGCGGGGCCGACATCGGCAGCCACCGGGGAGTGGAGCCGCCGAGCAGCAGTCCGAGAACGACGGTGGTCCACGCCCACAGCAGCGCGGTCCAGCCGAAGGCCTGGCTGAGGAAGTACATCCAGAAGCCGCCCGCGTCGGCCATGAACGGCATGACGGTCACGGTCGAGGACGTCTTCGCCTTGATACGGGCGTAGATGAGCGCGAAGACCGCCGCGGTCAGTACCAGGGCGATCAGGCCGTCGGGTATGGAGGCGCGCAGGTCCGAGCGGAGTGTGATCCGGCCCTGCGAGCGGCCCGAGGTACGTTCGGCCTCGGCCGCCTCGACGGTCGGGTCGGACCCGGTGGCGGTGTCGGATTCCGCGGCCGTGTCGGCTTCCGCGGAGCGGCGGGCCGGATCGGGGGCAGGCGCTGGGGTCGGCTTCATGGGTAACGGCTTTCTCGGTGGCGTGGGGCGGAGTGGGGACACGCGCGTCCTCCGAGGAGTCGGCCCGCGTACCGGAAAAGTTCCCCGCCCCGTTGTGTGACATGGATCACACAGAAGTGTTGTCCTTGCTTAGTGGGCGAACTGGCGACGTATCAGGATCGGCTGCCCTTTTCCGAGGCTCCCGCGCGGGTGGCACGATGACCGCCATGAGAGCCGGGCCCGCACTCCGTCTCACACGTGCCGCGATCTTCGCTGCCGTGTGCGTCGCGGTGTCCGGACTCGGCCACGCGCTCAGTTCGGGCGGACCTGTTCCGTTACCCGCGCTGGGCGGTGCCTTCGTGCTCGCGCTCGGCGCGGGCTGGTGGCTGACGGGCCGGGACCGCGGCGCCCCGGTGGTCGTGGCCGCGTCCGCGGCCGGACAGGCGGTCCTGCACCACCTGTTCGGTGTGCTTCCGCTCTGTCTGCCCGCGTCCGGTACGGCGGGGACGACCGGCGCCTCCGGTGGCGGCCGGTCCGGCATGACGATGAGCATGGCCCACGCGCACCAGGGGATGGGAGCGGAGTCCGCCGACCTGATGGCGCTGACGACGGCGTACGACGGTCACTCCCCGACCGCCGGCATGGCGGCGGCCCACGTGCTCGCCGGTCTGCTGTGCGGCTGGTGGCTGTGGCGGGGCGAGAGCGCGGTCGGTCAACTCGCCCGCAGCCTGGCCCTGTTCGTCGGCTTCCCGCTCCGCCTCGCCTGGCGGGTCCTGTCGCGCTCCGGCACCGGACACCGCCTGCCCACCGCCCGTCCCGCCGTCCCGTACCGCGCGCCCCGGCGCCCCGGGCGTCGCGTCGTGCTGGACTCCGCCTCCCGGCGTGGCCCACCGCTCCTTCCGTCCTGCCGCTGAACCCCCCTGCCCGTTCACGGCCCGGCACACCGCCGGGCGGCCGGCGTCCGTCCGCGTGCGGCCGGGGGAGTACACCGTCATGCCGCGCACCGGTGACCCGCACGGCCCGGAGCCCGGCCACCGAGGGGGCCCGATCCCGTCCGGGACGGCCCACGAGGACGCGAAGGACTCTTTGCGATGTTCACTGCCCCGACCACGATTCCCCCCACGACATCCCCCACGACATCCCCCGCCACCGCCCGCCCCGTCAGGCCCGTTCCCGCCCGGGTCCGCACCACCGGCCGCCACGACAGCCACCGGGACGAGCGCGTCACGGCGTGGGCGCTGGCCGCCGGACGTGGCGACCGGGAGGCCGCCGAGCACTTCGTCCGCGCCACGTACGACGACGTACGGCGGTTCGTCGCCCACCTCAGCGGTGACGTGCCCGGCGCCGACGACCTGGCCCAGGAGACCTACGTACGGGCCCTGACCGGCCTGGCCAAGTTCGCCGGCCGCTCCTGCGCCAGGACCTGGCTCCTGTCGATCGCCCGGTGTGTGGTCGTCGACCGCTACCGCAGCGCCGCCGCGAGACCCCGGGTCGCCGACACCACGGACTGGCAGCTGGCCGCCGAGCGCGCCCAGCCACGCCATCTGCCCGGCTTCGACGAGAGCGTGGCGGTCTACGACCTCCTCGACACGATGAACGGGCCACGCCGCCAGGCCTTCGTCCTGACCCAACTCCTGGGCCTGTCCTACGCGGAGGCCGCCGTCGCCGCCGACTGCCCCGTCGGTACGGTCCGTTCGCGCGTCGCACGGGCCCGGCGCGACCTCACCTCGGTCTGGCAGGCCGACGGCGCGGCCCTCGCCGGGCAGCCC
>NZ_WWJY01000771.1 GCF_009865405.1 Streptomyces sp. SID3212
CGGGGCCGCAGTGGGACGTCACCGGGCCGGGCCGGACGAGGGGCGGGACGGGTGCGTCTGGCCTCGTCGAGCAGCGCGGTGAGACTGGCGCGGTGCCAGCGGATCTCGTCCGGATGGTCGGCCAGCAGCAGCGGGCGCACCGCCGCCAGCGCCGCCTCCGACTCGGAGCGGCCGTAGGCGAGGTCGGGCTGAAGCCTGCTCAGATACGCCCGCTCGCACGGATCGGCCACCAGCTCGGCCCGCTCCACCGGGTCCAGCACCGACCCGGTGATCGCCGCCCGCTCCCAGGGGTCCTCGCTCAGGTGGAGGAGGTGACCGATCCGCCGGCCGCGCCAGTTGCGCGGCCGCACGTCGTCGTCCGGGTCCCGTCCCGCGGTGAGCGTCCTGGGGAAGCGGCCGACCAGGAGGGTCTCCTCTCTGGCGGCGAACGCCACCAGTTCGTCGGCCAGATACAGCCACACCACCGCGCGATAGCGGTTGAGGTAGAACTTCACCGGCGTGAGGTATCCGGCTTTGGCGAGCCGCGTGAAGCGGCCGGGGCTGATGCCCATCAGCGCCGCCCCCTCGGCCGTGCCCACCGTCCGTACCCGCTCACGCAACACGTCCGGGAACCCGTCGGCGGCCCGCAGCCGCTCGATCTCCCGCCGCTCGACCTCGCGCCGGCCGACCGCCCGCCGCCCCGCGCCCGCCACGACCGTGGTGCGGACGTGTCCCAGCTGGGCGGCCAGCTCGAACTCGCCCCGCTTCAGTTCCAGCTCCCGCGCGGCCCGCCCGGCCGCCACGGTCTCCGCGGTCACTCCGTGCTTCTCGAACATCCTGATGTCCATGACGGTCCTCCCCCGTGAGCATTGCTTACTCTCGGTGACGACCGTAGCGCGATCCGCGCCCCTCCCGCTCAGCCTGTGGATAACTCTCGGCGAGAGGTCGGAGAGGCGGTCGGAGAGCGGGGCGGAGGGGGGTCAGAGACCGCTCAGCGTGGCGGTGCCCGGCTGCCTGGCGGCGACCCCGAGCCGTTCCCCGACCCGGTTGACGAGCAGCGTCATCTCGTACGCGACCTGCCCGACATCGGCTTCCGCCGTGGCCAGGACGCACAGACAGCTGCCCTCGCCGGCCGCCGTGACGACCATCAGCGCCTCGTCGAACTCGACCATCGTCTGCCGGGCCCCGCCCGCGCCGAAATGACGCCCCGATCCCCTCGCCAGGCTCTGCAACCCCGAGGAGACCGCCGCCAGATGCTCCGCGTCCTCACGCGCCAGACCTGAACTGGAGCCCGTCACCAGACCGTCGTTGGACAGCACCAGCGCGTGCCGTATGTGGTCCACCCGCTCGGTCAGATCGCTCAGCAGTCCGTCGAGTCCCTCGTCCAGCGGCATTACCGGTCCTCCGCGTTCCTGTGATCCCCGATGCCTGCTACGCCCGTAGCCTTCCTCACCCACCGCACGTGGGCAAGCGATCGGCACACCTCCGGGGCGTCGCCGCGCTCCCGCCGCCCCGGAGGCCGAAAATGCCGTCATGGCATCACACATGAGCAAGGACCAATGGCACGCGTTCGTCAGCGAGGGCACCCGGACCGCGAAGCTGTCCACCGTACGGGCCGACGGCAGCCCGCACATCGCCCCCGTCTGGTTCCTCCTGGACGGCGACGACCTGATCTTCAACACCGGGAAGGAGACGGTGAAGGGCCGCAACCTGCGGCGCGACAACCGGGTCGCGCTGTGCGTGGACGACGAGCGGCCGCCGTTCTCCTTCGTCCTGGTCGAGGGCCGGGCCGAACTCAGCGAGGACCCCGAGGAGGTGCTGGAGTGGGCGGTCCGCCTCGGCGCGCGGTACATGGGCGAGGAGCAGGCGCAGGCGGTCGGTGAGCGCAACTCGGGACCCGGGGAAGTGCTGGTACGGGTACGGGTCGACAAGGTCGTGAACGTGGCGGACATCGCGGGCTGACCTGAAGGACACTCACGCGAGCGGACCGGCGGTGTCCTCGTCCCGTCCCCGACGGAGCGAGGACACACTCCCGGCCGCCTGGAGCGTCGTCGGCGGCTGCCGCGTCCGGGTCGTGAACGCGGGGCCCTGTACGGCACAGGCCGCCGCGTGGCCCGGGAGCGTGGGCACGTCGACGACGGTCCAGCCGGCGGGCGGCGCCGCGCGCTCCGTCGTCCCGAGGTAGTCGGCGGCCAGGTCGCGCCCGAGGCCCGTACCGATGCCCTTGAGGTAGGCCTCCTTGCGGGTCCATACGCGGGTGAACCCGGCCGGCCGGTCCTCGGCGGGAAGTGCCGCCAGCTCGGCCTGTTCGGCGGGGTGGAGCGCGGCGGCGAGGTCGCCGACCGCGCGCCGCAGGGCCACCGGCTCGACATCGACGCCGATGGCCTCGGAGGCGACACCGATCATGACCACGTCGCCGCCGTGGGAGAGCGAGAAGTGCACCGGGAACGGCGGATCGGTCAGTACGGGCCTGCCGTGCGGGCCTCCGCAGCACGGGCAGGTGTCCCTGCCCAGCACGATCGCCTCCGGCGCGAGCCCCACACACGCCCCGAGCACGCGCCGGAGCGCGGTGTGCGCGACGCCGTACCGGATCCGGTCACGGCCGTGCACGAAGGCCCCCGCCCGCCGGCGTTCCTCGGCGTTCAGTACGGAGAGGTCGAGGGTGTCCTCGGCCTGCCGCGAGATGTCCAGCAGCCAGAGATCCACCACTCCCGGGCGCGGCGCGCCGGGCGGCCCGACGGACGGTGCTTCGCGGCGCTGGATCTCGGACAGGGCGGTCTCCCGGGACGTGCGGGTCGGTGGAACGACCAGCGTAACCGCATCGGCCGGACACCTGCGGCGCCCCGGCGCGCCGCTTGGGGGATCATGGGGGCATGGCCCACGACCACACGCATGTGCAGCAGTTCTTCGGCGCGAGGGCGGCGGAGTGGGACAGCCGCTTCCCCGACGACGGCCCCGCCTACGCTGCGGCCGTCGCGGACCTCGGGCCCCGCCCCGGCGGCGCCGTGCTGGA
>NZ_WWJY01000772.1 GCF_009865405.1 Streptomyces sp. SID3212
GTCGGCCGAGGGGCCCTGGAGGTCGGGGTCGCCGACCGGGGCGGTGCCGTCTGCCGCGCCGGCGCCCGCGAGGTCGTCGTGAGCCTGACGACGTCGCCCGCCGGACGCCGTACCGGCCGCGCCTGCGGCGTCGTACGAGCCGGGGGCGATGCCACCCGGCTCACCACCCCTGCCGAGAGGCCGACCTCCGTCCGAGGCCGCCCCAGCGGGGTCCGACGCGACCCCACTCTCACCGGAACCACCCGCGCCAGCGGCGGGCACGACCGAACTGCCGCCGTGAGCCACGGTTCCGGCACCGCCGGGCGCAGCCGAGGAACGGCTCTGCCCTCCCGGATCGGCTTCGCCGACGGTGCCGGACGGGCGGTCGACCGACCCGGCGTGCGCAGCCGACGTCGTACCCGACGAAACGCCCCGGGCTTCGCCGGGGATCGGGGAAGCCCCGCCCTCGACTCGCGTCGTCTCCGGGGTGACCTCCCCCAGCGGGCTCCTCGGTGGCGTGGGGACCTTCGCGGTGACCCTGGTGGGGCGGGACGAGCGTTCGTGGGTCGCGGCGCTCGTGCGGGGGGCCGGGACTCCTGGTTGGGGGGTCGGGGGGAGGCTGAGCAGTTCCGCGAGGCGTTCGTCCTGGGCGAGGGACTCGGCCGCGCGGCGCTCCGCGTCGTACGCGTGCTCGGCGGCGAGGGCCGCGTCGGCGGCGCGGGCCGCCGTC
>NZ_WWJY01000773.1 GCF_009865405.1 Streptomyces sp. SID3212
GCCGGGAGCGTCGGACCGTACGGGCGGGTGGGGCGCGGGCAGCTCGAAGTCACCGACGTGCGGGGCCGTACCGGCGGCCGGGGCCTGCGCGGTGGCCGGCACCTGTGCGGCGGCGGTGGGCGGTGCGGCTTGAGGGGGGCCCGCGTGCGGAGTTGGCGGTCCGGGCGGTGTGGGTGGTACGGGCGGGTGCGCGGCGGCCGGGTGTTGGGTCGGCTGCGGGGGGACGGGCGGCATGGCCGACGGACCGGTGGCAGGTGACGCGGGTGGTGCGGTCTGCGGGGGGCCCGCGAGGGGCGGGGCCGATGCGTAGGGACCGGGCTGTACGGGTGCGTGGGCGGCGGCGGGGTCGTGGGGCGGCTGCGGGGGTACGGGCGGGTGGGAGGCGACCGGCTGGGCCGGGTGCGGAGGTACGGGGGGGTGGGCGGCCACGGACGGGTCCGGCCGCCGGGATCCGGCCGGGGGCGTGGGCGGGTGGACCGACAGGGGGGAGCCCGACGAGTCCAGACCCGGCAGCTCGCTGGGCACATGGACGGGCGCGGGCACGTTAGAGCTGTCCGTCTCGGCGGCCGACGGCCACGCGACGGCACCGACCGGACCGGGGCCGGCGGGCGCGCCGCCTGCGGGG
>NZ_WWJY01000774.1 GCF_009865405.1 Streptomyces sp. SID3212
CGGGGCAGGCCGGGGGCGCGGGCGCGGGGCAGGTCGCGGGCACGGGACGGTTCGTACGGGAGTCGGGGCGCTGTCCCGAGCCGCTGCGGGTGCTCCACGGCCCGTTCGACGAGCAGTGGCTCATCCCCGACCACCGGCTGATCGACGCGGCACGCCCCGAGCTGTGGCGGGTCGCCGGCGCCCACCAGGTCTTCGCCGTGGAGCAGGGGTACGTTCCCGGGGCCGGCGGCCCCGCGCTGCTGATCAGTGCCCTGCTGCCGGACGGCACGTCGCCCGCCGGGCGTCCCGGCCGGATCCGCCCGCTCTACCGCAGGCCCGGCGGCCTGGAGCCGAACGTGACTCCGGGCCTGACGGCCCTGCTGGGCGCTCGCCACGTCCGGGAGGTCGCCCCGGAAGAGGTGCTGGCCTGGGCGGTCGCGGCGGCCGTCCCCTCGCCGCGCGGACCGGTGGTG
>NZ_WWJY01000775.1 GCF_009865405.1 Streptomyces sp. SID3212
GCCGCCCGCCGAGGGCGCCCGGCGGATCGATGCGCCGGTCGGCCCCCGGATCGGCGAGGGGAACGACTCGCCGCCCCTCACCGGTGTCGGGGAGGGCGCCGGAACCCGGGCTCGGACCGGCTCGCGGACGCGCGCGAGAAGGGACGAGGGCATCGGCGCGGAGAGCAGCACAGGAACCGGCCCAGGGACCGGTGCAGGGATCAGCGCCAAGCCACGGCCGGGCACACGACAAGGCGTCCGCCCGGGTGAGCCCGTACGGCCCGGCAAGTCAGCGGATCCCGGATATCCCGGGGAGTCTGCGGGGCCCGACGAGCCCGGTGACCCCGCGGCGCTGTTGAGGGCCGGGGTCGCCGCCCTGGTGCTGGGCGAGGTGGACACCGCCTGCCGGGTGGGGGCCAGGGCCCTGGCCCTCGTGCGCGCCCGAGGGGCCGACGCGTT
>NZ_WWJY01000776.1 GCF_009865405.1 Streptomyces sp. SID3212
GTCGGGCACCGCCCGCGCGCCCGCCGCCGCGAGCCGCCGGTCCAGCTCGGCGCCGGGCGGTACGTCGTGGTCGAGGTGGACGGCGACGATGTCGGTGGACGCCCCGATCGCCCCGCTCGCCCGCAGCCGCGCCACTGCGTCGGGCCGGCCGGTCACATCGGCCGCCACCAGGTCGTACGGAGCTGTCGCGTCCCGGCCGGAAGTGTCCGGGAGCCCGGCGGGCGCGCCGCCAGGCGGCAGGTAGAGCAGCCGCTCGCCGCCGGGCGCCGTGACCTCGTACCCGGTGCCGGGCGCGTCCATCGCCAGCGCCCTGACCCGGTGACCGCCCAGGAGCGTCAGCACCCGCCCGTCCGCGACCCGCCCCGCCGCCGGCAGCCCCGCCGGCAGCTCCACGGCGGGACCGTCGTGCGGATGGGTGAGCAGG
>NZ_WWJY01000777.1 GCF_009865405.1 Streptomyces sp. SID3212
GCGCGGTCCCGGCCGCCGACGCGGTATCCGCCGGCGACCCCGTCACCGGTCCGGTCGGGACGGGAGGTCCCGTAGCTGCCGCCGGACCGGTGCCGGCCACGGCCGCCGGTCCGGTTCCGACTGCTGGTCGGCCCCCGGCCGGCGCGCCGGGCCCCGGGCCGGTCGTGGCCGCCGGTCCGGCCTCCGGGTCCGCTTCCGGGCCCGGCACCGGCCCGGGTGCCGGTGCCACCCCTGCCAGCCCCGCCCCTGCCACTCCTGCCGGCCCTGCCGCTCCCGTGGCTCCCCCGGCGGCGGAGCCTTTCGGCGCCGGTGAGCTGGACAGCGGGGCGACGATGCGGTTCTCTCCCGCCGCGCTCAAGCGGGAGTT
>NZ_WWJY01000076.1 GCF_009865405.1 Streptomyces sp. SID3212
CTGGTCCACACCGAGGAGCCGGGGCCGCCCTCCGCGCGCAGCCGCCCCCGCAGTCTGCCCAGGGCGAGCGACAGGCCCACCGCCGCCCGCGCCGCCTCGTTCCTCCGACCGGTCATGGGCCGCATCGTACAGCAAATGCGCAGGTAGCCTGAAGAATAAACGGCGCGGGAGGGGGCCGGTCAGCGTTCCATACGGTCGATCTGGCGGATCTTGTTCGTCACGTCGAGCGCCGCGACCTTGTAGGACTCTGCGAGCGTCGGATAGTTGAACACCGCGTCGACCAGGTAGTCGACCGTCCCGCCGCACCCCATCACGGCCTGGCCGATGTGGATCAGCTCGGTCGCGCCGGAGCCGAAGCAGTGCACCCCCAGCAGCTTCCGGTCCTCCGGTGACACCAGCAGCTTCAGCATGCCGTGCGTGTCCCCGATGATCTGGCCCCTGGCTAGTTCGCGGTAGCGCGAGACGCCGACCTCGAAGGGCACCTTCTCGTCGGTCAGCTGGTCCTCGGTCTTCCCGATGAAGCTGATCTCGGGAATGGTGTAGATCCCGATCGGCTGCAAGTGGTGCATCGCGTTCACCGGCTCGTCGCACGCGTGGTACGCGGCGGCGCGGCCCTGTTCCATGGAGGTCGCGGCCAGCGCGGGGAAGCCGATGACGTCACCGACGGCGTAGATGTGCGGCACGGTCGTGCGGTAGTGCTCGTCCACGCTGATGCGTCCGCGCTTGTCGGCGCTCAACCCCGCCTTGTCCAGGTCGAGTTCGTCCGTCAGCCCCTGGCGTCCCGCCGAGTACATCACCGCGTCGGCGGCTATCTTCTTGCCACTCTCCAGGACGGTCAGCGTGCCGTGTTCGTGCCGCTCCACCGCCGCGACCGTCTCGCCGAACCGGAACGTGACGGCCAGGTCCCTGAGGCGGTACTTGAGCGCCTCGACCACCTCGACGTCACAGAAGTCCAGCATCCCGTCCCGCTGTTCCACCACGGTGATCTTGCTGCCGAGGGCCGCGAACATCGAGGCGTACTCCATGCCGATGACCCCGGCGCCCACGATCACCATGGACCGCGGCACGTCGGCCATGTTGAGGACGCTGTCCGAGTCCATGACCGTACGGTCGTCGAACTCGACGGTCGCCGGGCGGGCCGGACGGGTGCCTGTCGCGATGACGATGTGGCCGGCGGTCAGCAGCCGGTCCTGGCCGGAGCCGTCCCGTACGGCCACGGTGTGGTCGTCCACGAACCGCCCGGTGCCGGAGAGCAGCGTGATCTGGTTCCTGGCCAGCTGATTGCGGACGACGTCGACCTCACGGCTGACCACGTGCTGCGTACGGGCCGTCAGGTCGGCGACGGTGATCTCTTCCTTGAGCCGGTAGCTCTGGCCGTACAGGTCGCGCTGGCTGAGCCCGGTGAGATAGAGCACCGCCTCGCGCAGCGTCTTGGAGGGCACCGTCCCCGTGTGGATGGAGACGCCCCCGACCATGTCGGGGCGGTCGACGATCGCCACCCGGCGACCGAGCTTGGCCGCGGCGATGGCGGCCTTCTGGCCGCCCGGTCCTGATCCGATGACAAGCATGTCGAAGTCGGGCACGGGAGGAGTCTGTCAGCCACCCGCGGTTCCCGGAAGGGCGGGTCCGATGCGCGGGACGGCCCCATCAATCACGGCTCGGGTCCCGGATCATGGGTACGTTTTGTCCTGTCCGGGGAGATCGAGTCACTTTCTGTACGGATATCTTCCCGCCGGCGGCCGAGACGGATCGAGGAACCCCCATGCCCGCAGTCCCCACCCGTACGCTCAACAACGGCGTCACCATCCCGCAGCTCGGATTCGGTGTCTTCCAGATCCCGCCTAAGCAGACCCGCGCGGCGACGCTCGTCGCGCTGGAGACGGGCTACCGGCACATCGACACCGCCGAGGCCTACGGGAACGAGAGGGAGGTCGGCCAGGCGATCCGCGACTCCGGCGTCGACCGGAGCGAGATCTTCGTGACCAGCAAGCTCAACGACCGGGCCCACGCGCCCGAGGACGCCCTGCGGGCCTTCGACCGGACCCTGGAGGTCCTCGACATCGGCCCGCTCGACCTCTTCCTCATCCACTGGCCGATGCCGTCCGTCGGCGACTTCGTGGAGACCTGGCACGCCATGGAGGAGATGTACCGCGGCGGGCGGGTCCGGGCCGTCGGCGTCTCCAACTTCCAGCCGCACCACCTGCGGCGGCTGCTCCAGAACAGCGTGATCGTGCCGGCCGCCAACCAGATCGAGATCCACCCCTACCTGACCCAGGACGACGTACGGGCCTTCAACGCCGAGCACGACATCGCCACCGAGGCCTGGTCCCCGATCGCCCAGGGCAAGGTGCTCGGCGACCCCACCATCACGTCCATCGCCGAGCGCCTCGGCCGCACCCCCGCCCAGGTGACCCTCCGCTGGCACATCCAGCGCGGCGACATCGTCTTCCCGAAGTCGGTCACGCGCGCACGGGTCGAGGAGAACTTCCGTCTCTTCGACTTCACCCTCACCGAGGGGGACATGGCGGAGATCTCGGCGCTCAACCGCGACGAGCGCACCGGCTTCGACCCGGACCGGTACCCCGACAACTGACCCCCGGAAGACCGACCGGCGGGGACGGTCGCATGAACATCCGGGTCGGGGGCCCGACGGGCGCCCCGCCAGGACGGTGTACGACGCATGATGATTCACTGGGCCGGAGATCCGCGCCGTCGTACCCGGATGACGCGCCTTCGTACACGGATGACACGGATGATGGGGTAGCCAGTGATTCTGAAGACCTTCCGGTGGGCCTTCGTGGTCACCGCGCTCGGCCTGGGGCTGGGGGTCCTCTACGACGGTACGAAAGCGCTGGGGATCGTCGCGATCCTGGCGGTGCTGGAGATCTCGCTGTCCTTCGACAACGCGGTGATCAACGCCGGGATCCTCAAGAAGATGAGCGCCTTCTGGCAGAAGATCTTCCTCACCATCGGTGTGCTGATCGCTGTCTTCGGCATGCGGCTGGTCTTCCCCGTCCTGATCGTGTCCGTCACGGCCAAGATCGGTCCGATCGAGTCCGTACGGCTCGCCCTGAACGACAAGGACCGCTACCAGCAGCTGGTCACCGACGCGCACCCGTCGATCGCGGCCTTCGGTGGCATGTTCCTGCTGATGATCTTCCTCAACTTCATCTTCGAGGACCGGGAGATCAAGTGGCAGGCCTGGCTGGAGCGGCCGCTGGCCAAGCTCGGCCAGGTCGACATGCTCGCCGTCTGCCTCGCGCTCATCGCGCTGCTCATCGCGTCCATGACGGTCGCCACGAGCGCCCACCAGCACGGCGGGCATCATGCCGACAAGGCGTCCACGGTGCTCACCGCGGGGGTCGCCGGTCTCATCACGTATCTGATCGTCGGCGGGCTCTCCAGCTTCTTCGAGGGCCGGCTGGAGGAGGAAGAGGAACGCGAGACCGAGAAGGCCGAGGAGGTCGGCCGGGCGCGCTCGGCGGCGGCCGTCACGGGCAAGGCCGCGTTCTTCATGTTCCTCTACCTGGAAGTCATCGACGCGTCGTTCTCCTTCGACGGGGTCATCGGCGCCTTCGCCATCACCAACGACATCGTGCTGCTGGCGCTGGGCCTCGGCATCGGCGCGATGTACGTCAGGTCGCTCACGGTCTTCCTCGTGCGCAAGGGCACGCTGGACGACTACGTGTACCTGGAGCACGGCGCGCACTACGCGATCGGGGCGCTCGCCGTGATCCTGATCGTGACCATCCAGTACCAGATCAGCGAACTCATCACCGGGCTCGTCGGCGTGGTCCTGATCGGCTGGTCGTTCTGGTCCTCGGTCCTCCGCAACAGGCGCCTCGCGAGCAGCGGGTCCGACGCCTGAGGCCCGCCGGCTCGGGGCGGGCCTCCCGGTATCCCGCTAACGGTCGCTCACCACGGTGAACATGCCGCCGTCCGGGTCGCGCAGCGTCGCCTCCCGGCCGGTCGGCGGGGACGACGGGGGAGCGGCGACCTCGCCGCCCGCCGCGAGGGCGGC
>NZ_WWJY01000778.1 GCF_009865405.1 Streptomyces sp. SID3212
CGGGCGCGGCAGGGGCCGCGGCGGCGGTGGTGGCGAGCACCGCGGTGGCGGCGCAGAGGGCCAGCAGCGTGTGCCTGACGGTGTGTCGGCGACGAACCATGTGGGGGTTTCCCTTCGGGCGGGACCACCACGGCGCACGATTCACAGGGTCGGGAGTGGCACTGTGGTGGTCGTGCGGAACGGTTCAGCGGGAGCCTTCCACAGGACCTGTGGACCTGGAGTGAACGCGCCGTGTTGGTCATGTGCAGGTCAAATCTATGAGGCGGGTGGGGTGGGAGGGTGTCCTGTGACGGCCCGTCAGTACCGGGAGCGGCGACCGGGTGCCCGGTTGCGGCTGGTCTGCGGCCATATCGAAGGGCGGCGGCCACGGATCCGCCGAACTTTGGTCCATACCTATCCCTTGACGGCCCCACCTCCTCTCCCTTAAATCAAGTATTGAAATAAGCGCCCGAGACGGCATCCCTGATCTTCACACCTCTCGGCGTCTGGAATGTCATGCGCATGCCCCCCACATGAAGTGAAGTGATGACCTGTGCGAACCCCCTTGCGGCGCCGGATGGCGCTCTACGGCCTTGCCCTCCTGTGTTGCGCGAGCGCCGTCGCGGCCGGCCCCGCGACCACGGCCACCGCGGCCCCCG
>NZ_WWJY01000779.1 GCF_009865405.1 Streptomyces sp. SID3212
CGTGAGGGGACGGGCGGGCATTGGGGGTTGTACCGGGGGGCAACGTCCGTGCGGGGCGGGGGTTGTGGGTGGGGGTGTGGTTGAGGATGAGGGGACGGGTCACGTGTGATCTCGCGGCGCCCCATCCGTACCGCATGGATTCTCCGTGGCAGCGCGGCCACGAACCGGGCCGTTCGGAGCGTGTCGGCGATCCCGTCGCGCAGTCGGCGTCCCGGTGCGGTGTTGGTCGGCCGGCGAACCGGCGGGCGGCCACCCTTCCCTTCCGCACCGGGCCGTCCGGGCCGGCGAACAGCACCCCAGGAGATCTCCCCCCATGTCCGACCCCTCTGTGCGCCGCCCCACGCCCCTGACCGCCGCCGCCCTCCCCCAGCGTCCGAGCGCGATGCCGGTCCACAAGTACCGGCCGTACGAAGCCGTCGACCTCGCCGACCGCGCCTGGCCGGACGCCCGTGTCACCCAGGCTCCGCGCTGGCTGTCGACCGATCTGCGGGACGGCAATCAGGCGCTCATCGACCCCATGTCGCCCGAGCGCAAGCGTGAGATGTTCGACCTGCTGGTGGGGTTGGGTTACAAGGAGATCGAGGTCGGCTTTCCGTCGTCCGGTGAGACCGACTTCGCGTTCGTACGGTCGATCATCGAAGAGGGCGCGATCCCGGACGACGTGACGATCTCCGTACTGACGCAGGGGCGTGAGGAGTTGATCGAGCGGACGGTGGAATCGTTGAGAGGTGCTCGGCGGGCCACCGTGCATCTCTACAACGCCACCGCGCCCACCTTCCGCCGCGTCGTCTTCCGCGGTACGAAGGAGCAGGTCAAGCAAATCGCCGTGGGCGGAACCCAGTTGGTGATGGACTACGCCGACAAGATACTGGGCCACGACGCGGTCCTCGGTTACCAGTACTCGCCGGAGATCTTCACCGACACCGAGCTGGACTTCGCACTGGAGGTCTGCGAGGCGGTCATGGACGTCTGGCAGCCGGAGGCCGGCCGCGAGATCATCCTCAACCTGCCCGCCACCGTGGAGCGTTCGACGCCGTCCACGCACGCGGACCGCTTCGAGTGGATGTCGCGGAAACTGTCCCGGCGGGAGTTCGTCTGCCTGTCCGCGCACCCGCACAACGACCGGGGTACGGCCGTCGCCGCCGCCGAACTCGCGCTCATGGCCGGTGCCGACCGCGTCGAAGGCTGCCTGTTCGGGCAGGGCGAACGTACGGGCAACGTCGACCTGGTCACCCTCGGCATGAACCTCTTCTCGCAGGGCGTCGACCCCCAGATCGACTTCTCCCGGATCGACGAGATCCGTCGTACGTGGGAGTACTGCAACCAGATGGAGATCCACCCCCGCCACCCGTACGTCGGCGACCTCGTCCACACCTCCTTCTCCGGCTCCCACCAGGACGCCATCAAGAAGGGCTTCGAGGCGAGGGAGGCCGACGCGGCGGCGCGTGGGCTCGCGGTGGACGAGATCGAGTGGGAGGTGCCGTACCTGCCGATCGACCCGAAAGACGTGGGGCGTTCGTACGAGGCGGTCATCCGGGTCAACTCGCAGTCCGGCAAGGGCGGTGTCGCGTACGTCCTCAAGAACGACCACCAACTGGACCTGCCGCGCCGCATGCAGATCGAGTTCTCGCGGATCATCCAGACCAAGACCGACGCCGAGGGCGGCGAAGTCACCCCGGGCCAGATCTGGTCGGTCTTCGAGGACGAATACCTGGCCTCCGCCCACCACCCCTGGGGGCGGCTCGCGTTGCGCTCCGCCCCCGTCTCGGTCTCCACCGGCGGGTCGGACGCGCTCACCGTCGAGGCGGTCCTCGACGGCGAGGACATCACCCTGACCGGCCGGGGCAACGGCCCCATCTCCGCTTTCGTCGACGCGCTGGCCGGCGTCGGAATCGACGCCCGGGTGCTGGACTACAGCGAGCACGCCATGAGCGAGGGCGCGAGCGCGCAGGCCGCCTCGTACGTCGAATGCGCCGTGGAAGGCCACGTGCTGTGGGGCATCGGCATCGACGCCAGTGCGACCTGGGCGTCGCTCAAGGCCGTTACCTCGGCGGTCAATCGCGCGCGGAGATGACGGTTGTTCGAAGCACCTGATTACGGCGGCGCGAATTCTTTCCTTTGCCCGTAAGTCCTCCGCGCGCACGGGGAGCGCGCGGGACGGTCGAATTCGATTGATCATTCTCGTAGTAAATGGATACGCATATGGAAACGGATACGGAAACGTGAACGGGATTACGCGGGCGTGAAAACCAAACTCGATCCGCTGACCGTGACCGCGATGGTCGTCACCATCGTCTCCGTCGCGACCACCGCCCCGCTGACCGCCGCCGCCACCGCGTCGCCGCTCGCCATGGCCTTCTGGCGCAACTGCCTGGGCTTCGCCGTACTCGGGCCCTTCCTCCTGCTCCTGCGCCGCCGCGAGGTGGTACGGGTCGCGCGCGGCGAACGCGCGCTGCTGCGCCGGGAACAGTGGCGGCCCCTCGTCTTCGGCTTCCTCGCGGCCACGGCGCTCGCCCTCCACTTCGCGGCGTTCATGACGAGCACCCGGCTGACCACGGTCGCCATGTCCACCGCCCTCGTCGCGACCCAGCCCGTCTGGCAGGCCCTCATCGCCGCGGGCCAGGGCGCCAAGACGTCCCGCAGGACGTGGACGGGTCTCACACTCTCGGTCGTGGGGGCGGCGGCGGCCGCCGGCTTGGACATCAAGGCCGGTGGTACGGCGCTGCTGGGCGACCTGCTCGCCCTCGCGGGGGCCCTCGCGCAGGCCGGGTACACGGCGCTGAGCGAGAAGTCGCGGGCGGATGTGAGCACGCCGCTGTACTCGACGTTCACGTCGCTCGTCTGCGGTCTCGAACTCCTCTTGGTCTGCTGGCTGGTCGACATCCCGCTGACCGGTTTCGACAGGGCCACGCAGTGGTCGCTGCTCGGGTTGCTCGTCCTCCCTCAGCTTCTGGGGCTCGGGGCACTGAACTTCGCCCTGGGCAGGACGTCGGCGACGTCCATGAGCGTCCTCCTCCTGCTGGAGACCCCCGTGGCCGCGATCATCGCGTGGTGGCTGATGGGGCAGCACATCGAACTAGCCACGGTGCCTGGGCTGTTGCTGATCATCGTGGGCGTGACGGTCGTGCTGACGAGCGGCGGCGCGGAAGGGGCGGTGGCGGTGACAACGGGGCCGGGGACGTACCCGGGGTCGTACCCGGGCACGAACACGGAGACGTACGGGGGCACTTACACGGGCCCGTACGGGGGCTCGTACGGGGCGGGGGCGGGGGCGGGCGTACCGCCGTATCCGGGTTACGCGCCGCACAGACCCCAACTGCCCCCCGATCGGGAGCAGGTGGCTCACCGGGAGGATGCTGCCCGGCGCGATCCCCGAGTGGACTGGGCCAGATACCAGGAGAGTCACCACGAGAGCCCGACGGTCAGGTTCACCTACCACGGTGCGGGGGCCTTCGACACGGTGCATCTGCGCAGGCCGCACTTCGACGAGGACGAGTGGGAGCGGGAACGCGAGCGGGAGGAGGGGTCGGAGAGCTAGCCGGAGTACTGACGGTACGGGGGTGCGGTGACGGGGGTGCGGTAACGGGGGAAGCCGCCTCCTGCCTCCCCGTACCGCTCAACCGGTCGGGAGCGCCGGCCCGTCCCCGCCGTGCCGTTCTGACGCACCGGTGCCGGGCACCAGCCCCTGCCGGACCAGGCTGCCGTCCAGCCAGGCCGCGGCCAGTTCCGCCCTGGAACGGCAGCCGGTCCGCTTGAACAGCCTGGTCAGCCGCTGTTCGACCGTCTTCTCACTGCACCCCAGCCGGGCGGCGATCTGCCGGTTGGTGGACCCGTCGCTGACCAAGTCGATGAGCTGTACGTCCCGCTCGCCCCGCTCGTCCCGTTCACTCCGCCCGCCCCGGGCGGCGCGGCGCCTGGGGAGCGAGACGTTCCGTCGGCGGGCCGCGGCGCCGAGCCGGCTGCGGACGGGCCGGCCCATGCCCAGCGCGTGCCCGCTCCGGGTCGCCTCGGCCAGCCACCGTTCCGGGTCGTCGCCGACTTCCGCCAGGCAGCCGCAGCAGTCGACCAGCAGGGGGACGTCGCCTCGTTCCCGTACCAACTCGTAGGCGGACAGGGCGCTTTGCGCGTCGGCGTGTGCCATGCCGCGTCCGACGAGCAGCACTTCGTGTGTCATGGGCGAGGCGGCCTCCTCGTGCAGGTTCTCGATCTCCGCCATGGTGTGGCGTACGGCCTCCGGGTCATTCCGCTCCACGGCGATCGACAGGATCCGCAGCAGGACACGGTCGAGGCCGGCGAGCAGTCCGTCCTCACGCGCCCGCCGCACGTCCCGCCACGCCGCTGCCACCGCCTCGGCCTCCATGGCCTGGTCCCCGTGGCCCGACCAGTAGCGGACGCCCAGCCGCGCCCGGGCCACCAGCGGATGGCTTACGGAGTCTGGGATCAGGTCGAGCCACTCGCGGGCGCGTCCCAACTTCCCCCGTACGAGCTGGATTTCGGCCGCCAGCGCCCGGGCCGGCTGTGCCACACCCGGCGCGCCGTCGGCCCGGCCGCGCGTCTCGATGCGGCGGGCGGCCGAGAGCGCGCTGTCCCACCGGCCGGTGAGGTAGTCGCGCACCATGGCGTGGTACTGGACGGCCGTGCTCTGCCCCACCCCGGCGTACCGCTCACCGAGCACGGCGCCGAGAGCACCGACGAGGTCTCCGTAGGCGGCGGCGTTACGGAGCCGGTCGAGGGAGGCGGCGTTGAGTGCGTGAGCTGGGGCGTCCTGCGCGAGGGCCTGGCGGGTACGTTCGAACTCGGCGCGGGGGCCTACGGCGGCGGCGAGGAGGCGCACTTCGGCGAGGGAGGGGAGGGGGTCGGGGGCGGGGCCTGGGCCTGGGTCGGGATCGGGGCCTGGGTTGAGGCTTGAGTCCGAGGTGTGGCGCGCTGGTGGTCCGGGCGGCCGGGACGCCCTCGGCAGTCCCGTATCCGGAAGAGTTGTCATTGCGATCGGTGTGATCGGCATGATCGGTGTGATCGGTGTGATCGGCGTGATCGGTGTGATGGGGCCGATTCCGTACGCGCCGCCGAGCGCCGCCAGCGCGGTGGCGGCGGGTACCTGTGCGAGGGCCACGCCGTATCGGGGGTCGACGTCGTCGGTCTGCGGAGATCGGTGCTCGTGCAGGGTCGACAGGGTGCAGGCCCGGGTGACCCATTCGAGGTGGTCCAGGTCCTCGACGCGAGGCTCGTCGGAACGGTACTGACCCTTCCCGCCGCCTCGCTCGCCGTCCCGCCCGTCTCCGTGGTACCACTCCTCCAGGCTCGCCAACACCCGCTCGCCCAGGGCGAGTACGCCGACGTGGTCGGCGTTCCGCAGGCTCAGCGCGACGGATTCGCGCAGCACGCCGGTCGCTCGGGGGTCGTACGGCGACAGGTGCCGCAAGGCCGAGTGGTAGGCGCGGGCCCCCCACGAAGGGTCGGACTTCGCACTCGTACGGGCGGCGGCCAGAAGCAACGGCACCGCGAGTGAGGCGTCGAGGACAGAGCCCGCCGCCGCGACGTGGTCGGCCAGGCGGGGGTGCGCTGCGCCCGCCGCGACGGGGCCGAGCCGGTCGGTCACCACTCTGGTGATCGTGGCGTGGAACGGTCGCACATCGCGACACCCGAGCAGCGCCCGCAGCGCCACGGCGAGCGCGGGTACGGCGAACGTGATGCGGCCCGACCGATCAACGGTCACCACGCGGTCCCTGACCAGCCCGTCCACCACACGCCCGAAGACCTCGGGCAGCCCGGCTCCGGGAATCCCGGCTGCGGCGAGTCGAACACCGAGCAGCTCGGACTCCGGCGCCCGAGCGCCAACCGGTCCCGCTCCCGAGATCCCGGCTTCACCCGGACCGACCCCAGGCAGCTCGGACTCCGGCGCCTGAACGCCGAACGGTCCGGCCTTCGGGATCCCGCCTTCGCCCGGTCCAACCCCAAGCGGCTCGAACTCTGCAGCCCGAACGCCAGCCGGTCCGGCATCCGGGATCCCCGCTTCACCCGGACCAACCCCAAGCGGCTCGAACTCTGCAGCCCGAACGCCAGCCGGTCCGGCATCCGGGAT
>NZ_WWJY01000780.1 GCF_009865405.1 Streptomyces sp. SID3212
CAGCCGCTCCCGGTCCACCTCCAGCGCGTCCGCCAGCTTGTTCACCCGGCGCCGGGCGCCCGCGGCCCCCGCGGAGGAGGCCACCTGGTCCTCCAGACGGTCCCGGACCAGCCGCGCCAGGTCGTACGCCCGCTCGCCGACCAGCGGATCGGGGCCCACCGTCAGCCACGGGGCCCGCTCGCCCGCGAGCACCTTGCCCT
>NZ_WWJY01000781.1 GCF_009865405.1 Streptomyces sp. SID3212
TACGTCTTCGACGCCTCCACCTTCGAGATCTGGGCCCCGCTCCTCAACGGCGGCCGGGTGGTCGTCGCCCCCGACGGCAGCCTCCAGCCGGCCGTGCTCCGCGACCTCGTCGCCCTGTACGGCGTCACGGCCGCCTTCCTGACCACGGCGCTGTTCAACGTCATCGCCGAGACCGACCCCGGCGCCCTCGGCCTGCTGCGGCTGGCCGCCGCCGGTGGTGAGGCCGCCGC
>NZ_WWJY01000782.1 GCF_009865405.1 Streptomyces sp. SID3212
GGTCGTCGACGGCCACGTACGGCGGGTGGCCGTCGGTGAGGCGGGAGGCCAGGTCGGTGGTGGTGAGCATCAGCAGGGGTTGTGCGTCGGTGAGGATGTACGCGATCCGCTCGGCCGGATAGTCAGGGTCGACGGGTACGTACGCGCCGCCCGCCTTGACCACCGCGAGGAGCGCGACGACCAGGTCGACGGAGCGGTGCATCATGACCGCGACCAGCGACTCGGGCCCGACGCCCCGGTCGATGAGCAGCCGGGCGAGGCGGTTGGCTCGCGCGTTGAGCTCCGCGTAACCGACCTCCACGCCCTCGAAGACGACGGCGGTCGCGGAGGGAGTGCGGGCGGCGTGGGCCTGGAACAGCTCCGGCAGCGTTACGGCGGGCACGTCGCGGGCGGTGTCGTTCCACTCGACCAGGACCCGCTGCCGCTCCTCGGGACCGAGGACGTCCACCGCACTGATCCGCTGGTGCGGTGCTGTCTCCAGGGCGGAGACCACGCCTTCTGCGGCGGTATGGACCATGGCGCACAGCGCCTCACCCGAGACAGGTTCCGCGACCTGCACGGTGAGGGTGAATCCGTCACCGGCGTCGTCGACGTTCAGCGCGACCGGGTAGTTCGTCCGCTCCTTGTCATACAGCACCGTGACGCCGTCGAGGCTGTGGTCCGTCCCCGGCTCGGCGCTCCTGGAGTGCCGGTAGTTGAACAGGGAGGTGAACAGCGGTGTGTCCGCCTTGATACCGCTGGCCTGCCGGGCCAGTTTCAACGGGGCGTGTTCATGGACGAGCAGATCCGCCAGCTGGTTCTGCACCGACCGGACCGTGTCCCTCACTTCCGCGCCGTGAGTCCGCACCCGTACCGGCAGGGAGTTGATGAACAGGCCCAGCACACGGTCCGCGCCGCTTCCCGCGGCCATGCGGCCGAACAGGACGGTACCGAAGACGACGTCGTCCCGGCCCGCCGTGGCCGCCAGAACCCGCGCCCACACCACGTGCAGGACCGTGGCCGGGCTCACGCCGAGCCGGCGTGACTGGTCCCGCAGCTGCCGCGCGAGTCCCGCGTCCATCACGCGGCGGAACTCCGTCACGCCGGTGCCGTCGCCGCGGACGTCGAGCAGTCCGAACGGCGCGGTCGGCTCGGTCACATCCGCCAGCAGGGTGGAGAAGTACGTCCGGTGTTCCTCCTCCGCCACCCGCAGGCGGGCCTGGGCCACGAAGTTCCGGAACGGCAAAGGCGCGGGCAGGGTGTCCTCGCGGCCCTCGACGAACGCGCGCACCTCGTCCAGCAGCACGTCCAGGGTGGTGTGGTCCGCGATCAGGTGATGGGCCTGGACGAGCCCGAGCCACCGGCCGTTCACCGGGTCGGCCGCCGTGTACACACGGATCAGGGGTGCCCGGCCGATGTCCATCGACGCGGGGCACGCGGCCAGCATCCGGACGGTGACCTCGTCGTCCGGCCCCTCGGGCAGATCGACGCTCTCCACCGGGATCGCGGCACGGCGTACGACCACCTGGACCGGTTCGCGCAGTCCTTCCCACAGGACGGCGGTCCGCAGGATGTCGTGCCGGTCGACGACCTTCTGGAGTGCGCCGACAAACCCGTCGAGCCGCTGCCGGGAGTCGAACCCCAACAGCACCGGCAGCACGTACACATCGGTTCCGTCAGCGGAGTCACCCATCAGGTGATGGAAGAGGATCCCTTCCTGGAGCGGAGCGAGCGGGTAGACGTCCGCCACGTTGCCCGCACCGCCGGGAATCCGGGCCACGATCCGGTCGATCTCCTCGCGGTTCAGATCCACCAGGGGAAGCAGGTCGGGAGAAAGGGTCAGGGCGTTGTCCGGAATCCGGTTCTCCGGCACCGCCACCTCGGCCCGACCGTCCGACGCGGCCAGTCCGGCAGCCGTCGGCGCCGCGAACAACGACCGTACGTCGACCGCCATTCCCCGGGCACGCAGCAGCTCCACCACGCGCACCGTGAGCAGGGAGTGGCCGCCCAGTTCGAAGAAGTTGTCGTCCACGCCGACCTGGGGCAGGCCCAGGACGTCGGCGAACACGGTGCACAGGATTTCCTCCTGCACCGTGGCCGGCCCCCGGCCGCTGTCGGCCGGCTGATGGTCCGGAGCGGGCAGAGCCCGTCGGTCCAGCTTCCCGTTGGCCGTCAGCGGCAGACTCTCCAGGACCACCAGGGCGGACGGCACCATGTACTCCGGCAGCGTCGCGCCGAGGTGGGCGCGCAGGGCGGCCGTATCGACAACGCCTGCGTGCCCGGCGGTGGGGACGACATGGCCGACCAGACGTCTGTCGCCGGGGTGGTCCTCCCGTACGGTCACCGCTGCCTGGGCCACGGACGGGTGGGCGAGGAGCGCGGCCTCGACCTCTCCCGGTTCGATGCGGAACCCGCGTACCTTCACCTGGTCGTCCGTACGGCCCAGATACTCCAGCTGCCCGTCGGTGTTCCACCGGGCCACGTCGCCGGTACGGTACATCCGCTCACCCGGGCCCCCGAACGGGTTCGCGACGAACCGCTGCGCGGTCAGTCCCGGCCGGGCGTGGTAGCCGCGGGCCAGGCCCGCGCCGGAGACGTACAACTCACCCGCGACACCCACCGGAACCGGCCGCAGCGCCGCGTCCAGCACATGGACCCGGGTGTTGGCGACGGGCGTGCCGATGGTCGGAGTCCTGTTCCCGTCGGCCGGCAGGGGGTCGGTGGTGGTGGCGCAGACGGTGGATTCCGTCGGTCCGTAGGCGTTGACGAGGCGGCGGCCGTCGGCCCACCGCGTCACCAGGTTCTGGCTGAGGGCTTCACCGCCGGTGACGAGAGTCGTGAGCGACGGCAGGCTGTCCGGTTCCAGGAGAGCCAGAACGGCCGGGGGCAGGAGTGCGTGGGTGACCGACCGCTCCGCGACCAGGCGGACGAGCGCCTGGCCCGGCAGGAGGTCGTGCGAGGGGGCCGAGACGAGGCAGGCGCCGTTGCACAGGGCCATGACCGTTTCCCAGATCGCCGCGTCGAAGCTCGCCGAGGCGAACTGGAGCACCCGGCTGCGGGTGGTGATCGTCAATTCCTCCGCCTGTACGGCGGTCAGACTCGACAGCCCCCGGTGGGTGACGGTCACTCCCTTCGGCTGTCCGGTGGAGCCGGAGGTGTAGATGACGTAGGCGGGGTGGGCGGGCAGCAAGGGCGTGTGCCGCTCGCTGTCGGTGGGGTCGGTGTCTTCACGGTCGTCGAGCGCGGCGGTGGTGCGGGGGTGGTCGACGGCCAGGTACGACAGCTCTCCGCCGGTGAGGCGGGAGGCCAGGTCTGTGCTGGTGAGGACGAGGAGGGGTTCGGCGTCGGTGAGGAGATAGGTGATCCGCTCGGCGGGGTAGCCCGGGTCGACGGGGACGTACGCGCCGCCTGCTTTGACCACCGCGAGGAGCGCGACGACCAGGTCGACGGAGCGGTGCATCATGACCGCGACCGGCGACTCGGGTCCCACGCCCCGGTCGATCATGAGCCGGGCCAGGCGGTTGGCGCGCGCGTTGAGGTCCGCATAGGTCACCTCGATGTCGGCGAAGACGACGGCGGTCGCGTCCGGGGTACGGGCCGCCTGCGCCTGGAACAGCTCCGGCAGCGTTACGGCGGGCACGTCGCGGGCGGTGTCGTTCCACTCGACCAGGATCCGCTGCCGCTCCGCCGGGGCCAGAACCTCCACGGCGGTGAGGTGCTGGTGGGGATCGGCGGTGACGGTGTCCAGGACGCGGACGAACCGTTCGGCCAGGGTCTCCACCGTCTCGTGGTCGAACAGGTCGAGGGCGTAGTCGACGCCGCCGTGCAGACCGGCCGGACGACCATCGGGGTGAAAGGTCTCGGCGAGGGCGAAGGACAGGTCGAACTTGGCCACCGGCTCGCCGGCGGGCAACAGTACGGCGTCGACACCTGGCAGGTCGAGGACGGCCTCGGCGTTGTTCTGCAAGGCGAGCATGACCTGGAAGAGGGGGTGGCGGGCCATGGAGCGGGCCGGTGCGAGGTCTTCCACCAGTCGTTCGAAGGGGACGTCCTGGTGCGCGAACGCGGCCAGGCCGTTCTCCCGGACCTGTTCCAGCAGGCCGGCGAACGACGGGTCACCCGACAGGTCGGTGCGTATCACCAGGGTGTTGACGAAGAACCCGACCAGATCGTTCAGCGCCTCGTCGGTGCGTCCGGCTACCGGGGTGCCGACGGGAATGTCGTCGCCCGCGCCGACCCGCGACAGCAGCACGGCGAGCGCCGCCTGGAGCACCATGAACACGGTCACGCCCTCGGCACGGGCCAGCTCGGCCGCCCGGGCGTGCACGTCGGCCGGCACACGGATCTCCACGTGCCCGCCGCGATGCGAGACAACCGTGGGGCGCGGCCGGTCGAACGGCAGCACCAGCTCTTGGGGTACCCCGCCCAAAGCCTTGCGCCAGTAGCCCAGTTGTTCGTTCAGGAGGCTGTCGGGGTCGGTCTCCTCACCCAGCAACTCACGTTGCCACAAGGTGTAATCCGCGTACTGCACCCCCAACGGCTCCCAGTCGGGCGCCCGGCCCGTGGACCGTGCCGCATACGCGACCGACACATCCCGTGCCAGCGGACCCATCGACCACCCGTCACCGGCGATGTGATGCACCACCATCACCAGCACACACTCACCCGGCCCCACCCGCAGCAGCCACGCCCGCAAGGGGAACTCGGCCGTCAGATCGAACGCGTGGCCCGCCTGCCCGGCCACCGCCTCCGCCAGACCCTCCTGTCCCACCTCGACCACCGGCAGATCAAAGGACGAAGGCGCAGTCAGGATCCGCTGATACGGCCTGCCCGCATCGGTCGGAAAGACCGTCCGCAGCACCTCGTGCCGACCCACCACATCGCCCAGCGCCACGCGCAACGCCTCGACGTCCAGGTCACCGGTCAGCCGCAGAGCCACGGGAATGTTGTAGGTGGCCGACGGCCCCTCCAACTCGCCCAGGAACCACAACCGCTGCTGCGCGAACGACAACGGCACCCGCTCCGCCCGCTCCACGCGTTCCAGCGGTGGCCGCCTCGTACCGGAGGCCGTCAACCGGCCGGCCAGGGCTGCCGGAGTGGGCACCTCGAACAGTGTGCGGATCGGCACCTCGGCCCCGAGGACCGACCGGATACGGCTCACCACGCGCACCGCGAGCAGGGAGTGGCCTCCCAAGTCGAAGAAGTTGTCGTCCACGCCGACCTGGGGCAGTCCCAGGATCTCGGCGAACACGGTGCACAGAAGCTCCTCCCGCACCGTCAAGGGCCCCTGCTCGGCTAGGGGCACGTGATGGTCCGGAGCGGGCAGGGCCCCCCGGTCCAGCTTGCCGTTCACCGTCAACGGCAGCGCATCCAGGACCACCAGCGCCGACGGCACCATGTACTCCGGCAGAAAGGCGCCGAGATGGACGCGCAGGGCGGCTCCGTCCACCTGAGAAGTGTCGCCCCCATGGGGGACGAGGTAGCCGACCAGACGCTTGTCGCCGGGCTGGTCCTCACGCACCACCACCGCCGACCGGGCCACGGACGGGTGCGCGGTCAGCACGGCCTCGACCTCGCCCGGCTCGATCCGGAACCCCCGTACCTTCACCTGGTCGTCCGTACGGCCCAGATACTCCAGCTGCCCTTCGGCGTTCCACCGGGCGAGGTCACCCGTGCGGTACATCCGCTCGCCCCGACCACCGAACGGGCAGGCGACAAACCGCTGGGCCGTCAGACCCGGCCGCCCCAGGTAACCACGGGCCAGCTGCGCGCCGGCGAGATACAACTCACCCGCCACCCCGGGCGGCACCGGCCGCAACGCCGCGTCCAGCACGAAGGCTCGCATGTCCGGAACGGAACGGCCGACGGGCACGCCACCCACTCGGTCCGGGTCCCCGGGACGGACGGTGAAGATGACACATCCGACGGCCGCCTCGGTCGGACCGTACTCATTTGTGATCAGGACGTCGGGGTGCGCGGACCGCCACCGGGTGAGCTGCTCGCCCGCGAGGCTCTCGCCGCCGACAACAAGGTCTCCCTGGGTGAACGATCCGGCGGGGTCCTCGGACAGAAGATTCAAGTGACTCGGCGTCACCTTCAAGAAGGTCGGGGCCATTCCGTCGGGAAGCCCGTCCCGGATGTCCGCGAGGTACAGGGCGCCGCCCGAGATCAGCGTGCCGTACAACGGGGTGACGGTCAGGTCGAACGCCGCCGACGAGTGCAGCACCGTCCGGCCGCTCAACCCGGGGTACGCGCCGCTCGCCCAGGTGAGGTAGTGGCAGACCGCCGCATGGCTCACCACTACGCCCTTGGGGCGCCCCGTGGAGCCGGAGGTGTAGATCACATAGACGGGGTGCGCGGGCAGGAGCGCCGCTCCCCGCTCGCGGTCCGTGAGGTTCTCCCCGGCCATGGCGGACAGGGCCGCCACGGTGTCCGGGGCATCCGTCACGACGCGTGTCACACCGGCGCTGTCATCCGCCGCGCCTGTCATGCCCTGGTGTGTGACCAGCAGTGTGCTCCGGGCGTCGTCGAGCATGTGGGCGATGCGGTCGGCGGGGTGAGCGGGGTCGATCGGGACGTACGCGGCTCCGGTCTTGACCACCGCGAGGAGCGCGACGACGAGGTCGGTGGAGCGGTCCATCAGGACCGCCACCTGTTCTTCCGGCCGGGCGCCCCTGCCCACGAGGACGCGGGCCAGCCGGTTGGCCCGCGCGTTCAACTCCGCGTAGGTCGTCCCGGTGCCGTCGAAGACCACCGCGATCGCGTCGGGGGTGCGGGCGACCTGGGCTTCGAACAGTTCGGCCAGCGTGGTCGGCGGCACCTCCTGGCCGGTGTCGCTCTCCCTGGACAGGATTCGCTCCCGCTCCGCGCTGTCCAGGATCTCGACGCGGCCGACCGGCAGCGACGGGTCCCCGGTCACCGACTCCAGGACCATGAGGAAGCGCCGTACGATCGCCTCGGCGCTCGCGGGATCGAACAGGTCGGCGGCGTAGACGACCAGTCCGGTCAGGCCCGCCGGGGTGCCGTCGTCGGTGACCCGCTCGGTGATCTGGACGTCCAGGTCGAACTTGGCGGGGAGGACGCCCGCGGGCAGTGCCTCGATGTCCGGCCCGGCCAGGTCGAGAGGCGCCTCGGCGGCGTGGTGGAGGGTGAGCATGACCTGGAACAGCGGATGGCGGGCCATCGACCGGGCCGGGGCCAGGTCCTCCACCAACCGTTCGAACGGCACGTCCTGGTGCGTGTAGGCGCCGAGGTCCGCTTCCCGTGTCCTGGCCAGCAGGTCCACGAAGGTCGGATCGCCGGACAGGTCCGAGCGCAGGACAAGGGTGTTGACGAAGAATCCGACCAGATCGTCCAGCGCCTCGTCGGTGCGTCCGGCGATCGGGGTGCCCACCGGAATGTCGTCCCCGGCCCCCAGCCGGTGCAGCAGGACGGCCAGGGCCGCCTGCACCACCATGAAGACCGTCACGCCCTGCGCTCGGGCCAGCTCGGCCAATCCCTGGTGCACCCGCGCGTCGACGGTCAGTTCGACACTGCCGCCCCGATGGGAGGCGACCGGGGGACGCGACCGGTCGAACGGCAACGCCAGCTCCTCCGGCAGGCCGGCCAGTGCCTGGCGCCAATGGGCCAACTGCCCGCTCAGGAGGCTCCCGGGGTCGGCCTTCTCACCCAGCAACTCGCGCTGCCACACGCTGTAGTCGGCGTACTGCACCGGCAACGGCGCCCACTCCGGGGCACGGCCGGCGGATCGGGCCGTGTACGCGGTTGTCAGATCCCGCGTCAGCGGGGCCAGGGACCACCCGTCACCCGCGATGTGATGAATCATGATCAGCAGGACGTTCTCGCCGGGACCGGTTTCGAACAGCCAGGCCCGTAGCGGGATCTCCTCGGCGAGGTCGAAGCGGTGACCGGCGATCTTCGTGATCGCGGCTCCGAGATCGGCCGCCCGCTCGACCGTGAAGGGGACCGTGGCGCTCTCGGCCGGAAGGATCCGCTGGTACGGTTCCCCGTCCACCGTCGCGAACACGGTGCGCAGCACCTCGTGCCGGCCGACCACGTCACGCAGGGCGGCCCGGAGAGCGCCGACGTCCACGGGCGCGGTCAGTCGCAGAGCCACCGGAATGTTGTAGGTCGCCGACGGGCCCTCCAGCTCGCCGAGGAACCACAACCGCTGTTGCGCGTACGACAACGGGACTCGCCCCGCACGCTCCGTCCGTACCAGCGGTGGCCGCCTCGCTCCGGAGGCCGTCAACCGCTCGGCCAGCGCGGCGGGTGTGGGCGCCTCGAACAGGGTCCGGATCGGCACCTCGGCCCCGAGGACCGACCGGACGCGGCTCACCAGCCGGGTCGCGAGCAGGGAGTGGCCGCCCAGCTCGAAGAAGTTGTCGTCCACGCCGACCTGGGGCAG
>NZ_WWJY01000783.1 GCF_009865405.1 Streptomyces sp. SID3212
GTGGCCGCTCGCGGCGCTCCGCGCTTCCGCGGCGGCCCAGAGGGCCTCCTCCGCGGCGGCGGCAGCGGCGGCGTCCTCGGCGTTCAGCCGGTTGAGGGCCTCGCTCAACGCGTCGATCGCGGCGGAGGCGGGCACGGCACCCGTGACGGCCCCGGCCCCCTTGCTCCGCGCCTCGGCGGCGGCCCACAGGGCCTCCTCGTCGGCGTCCGCGTCGCGATCCGGGGCGGCGGCCCCATCCCGGCCGTTCCGTGCCTCGGCGGCGGCCCACAGCGCTTCCTCGGCTTCCGCCGGGTCCACACCGGCGCCCGCCGCGTCCGGCCCCGGGGCGGCGGCG
>NZ_WWJY01000077.1 GCF_009865405.1 Streptomyces sp. SID3212
GGCCGCGCCGACGGCCGCGGCCACCGGTCCCCGCGCCCCGGCCCGTACCAGCAACTTCTCTGCGGCGGGGAGGAGTTGACGGAGCAGCTGGCCGGCGTCGATGCCCGAGGGGCCGGTACGGAGCGGCTCACCCGGATCCGCGAGCAGGACGCGTGCGGGGTCCTCCGTGGAACGCAGCGCGATCCGCAGCCCCGAGCCGCCCGAGTCGACGCCCAGCACCCAGCTCATCCCCGCACCCGGCTCATTCCCGTACCCCCGGCTCGTCGCGCGCCCGGCGCGGGTCCGCGCCGGTCTCACGCCGCCCTCACGCTCTTCGGCGCCGGGCGTACGCGGCCCCCACCTTAAAGAGGGGACACCCGGTCACCCGGGAGGGGGCGTCCACCGCGCGTCGCAGCCGCCCGGCCGGAGTCACCGGCCCGCAAGTGAGGCGTCCCGGCCGCCGGTTGAGGAGTCCTGGGCACGCTCCGTGGACCAGTAGAGTGATCTCGTGGCAGCACGACCTCTGAACGAAATTGTCGAGCCCGGCTGGGCGGACGCGCTGGCGCCCGTCGCCGGGCGCATCGCCGAGATGGGCGACTTCCTGCGCGCGGAGATCGCCGCCGGCCGTACCTATCTGCCCGCCGGGCCGAACGTGCTGCGCGCCTTCCAGCAGCCCTTCGACGAGGTACGGGTCCTCGTCGTCGGCCAGGACCCGTACCCGACGCCGGGACATGCCATCGGCCTCAGCTTCGCCGTGGCGTCCGACGTCCGCCCGCTCCCCGGCAGCCTCCAGAACATATTCCGCGAGCTCCAGTCGGATCTCGGCCTGCCCCTCCCGTCCAACGGTGACCTGACCCCGTGGACGCGCCAGGGGGTCCTGCTGCTCAACCGCGCGCTGACGACCGCACCCCGCAAGCCCGCCGCGCACCGCGGCAAGGGCTGGGAAGAGGTCACCGAACAGGCGATCCGGGCCCTGGCCGCCCGGGGCAAGCCGCTCGTGTCCATCCTGTGGGGGCGCGACGCCCGCAACGCGCGCCCCCTCCTCGGTGACTACCCGGCGATCGAGTCGGCCCACCCCTCGCCGATGTCGGCGGACCGGGGCTTCTTCGGATCGCGCCCGTTCAGCCGCGCCAACGACCTGCTGGTCCGTCAGGGTGCGCAGCCGGTGGAGTGGCGCCTTCCCTGACGGCCTGACCGCCGTCGGAATCTCCGGGCCCCTCAGTGGGCGCGGGCGTACTGCGGGGGCGTGTGCACCGTGCCGCCCAGTTCGCGGGCCGCGCGGCGGGCCCAGTACGGGTCGCGCAGCAGCTCCCTGCCGAGCAGCACCGCGTCCGCCTCGCCGTTGGCGACGATCTTCTCCGCCTGCTCCGGCTCGGTGATGAGGCCGACGGCCGCCACGGGCATCCGGGTCTCCGCCCTGACACGCGCCGCGAACGGCACCTGGTAGCCGGGGCCGACCGGGACACGGACGTGCGCCGCGTTGCCGCCGCTGGACACGTCGAGCAGGTCCACGCCGTGCGCCAGCAGGTCGTCCGCCAGCCGTACCGTCTCGTCCACGGTCCAGCCGCCCTCGTCGAGCCAGTCGGTGGCCGAGACGCGGAAGAACACCGGCAGATCCTCGGGCCACTCCGCCCGGATCGCGTCCACGACCTCCAGGGCGAACCGCGTGCGGTTCTCGTACGAACCCCCGTAGGAATCCGTGCGCCTGTTGCTGTGCGGGGAGAGGAACTGGCCGACCAGATAGCCGTGCGCGCCGTGCACCTCTACGACCTGGAACCCGGCCTCGCGGGCCCGCCGGGCCGCCGCCCCGAACTGCCCCACGATCTCGCGGATCTGTTCCACCGTCAGCTCGGCCGGCACGAGATGCCCGTCCGCGAACGGTACGGGGCTCGGCGCGAGGACCTCCCACCCGTTGGCGTCGGGGGCGACCGGGCCGCCGCCCTTCCAGGGCCGGTCGGTGGAGGCCTTGCGCCCCGCGTGGGCGAGCTGGATGCCCGAAACCGTGCCCTGCGAGGCGAGGAAGCGGGTGATCCGGCGGAACGCCTCGACCTGCGTGTCGTTCCAGATGCCGACGTCGGCGACGCTGATCCGGCCCTCCGGGCTGACGGCCGTGGCCTCGACGAGGATCAGTCCCGTACCGCCGACGGCCCGGGAGGCGAGGTGGGCGAAGTGCCAGTCACGGGGCACGCCGGCGTCCGGGCCCGTCTCCTCGGCGGAGTACTGGCACATGGGTGCCATCCATACGCGGTTGGGGATGGTCAGCGACCGCAGGGTGTACGGCTCGAACAGTGCGCTCACGGGGACTCCAGTCGGACGTGACGGGGGGGCGGGACGGCGCTACTACGATACGCGTCGTAGTAAGGCGAATGTCAAACTATGAGAATCCTCGTACAATGGGATTCCCGACGAAGTGGAGCCACCGATGAGTGCCGCGAGCAGCACGCGCGAACTGGTTCATCCCCTGCGCGCGGAGATCCGTCTGGAGGGCGTCCTGCACGCGCTGTCCGACCCGCTGCGTCTGAGCATCGTCAGGGACCTGGCGGGCGCGGAGGGGGAGTTGACCTGCTCGCAGATCCCGCTACCGGTCACCAAGTCGACGACGACGTATCACTTCCGGGTGTTGCGGGAGAGCGGGGTGATCCACCAGTTCTATCGGGGGACGGCGAAGATGAACGGGCTTCGGCGGGGGGATCTGGACGCGCTGTTTCCTGGGCTGCTGGACTGTGTGCTGGAGGCGGTGCGGTTGGGTGGTGCGTCTGCCCGGTGACCGCTGCGCTTACCGGTGTCCTCAATCGCCGGACGGGCTTGGTTGTG
>NZ_WWJY01000784.1 GCF_009865405.1 Streptomyces sp. SID3212
TGGGTGGCGGGGCGGATGGTGATCGTCGGGGCGGCGGTCCGGCCCGTTTCGGTGAGCTGTGGGCCAAGGGAGCCCCTTAACGCAACACAGGACACAAGACCGGACAGGAAGGACCCCCAGGAGCCCTCAAAGATAGGGCAAATGGCGCATATGACCTGGCGGGGTCTGGTGGCGGGCAGCTTCAGTGGCCGACCCCTGCCCACCGGCCCGCGCGCGAGCGGCATGCC
>NZ_WWJY01000785.1 GCF_009865405.1 Streptomyces sp. SID3212
GGCCGGTACGCCCCCGTGCCCGCCCCCGAGGCCGCCGGGGCCGTCAGCGCCACGCTCCGGTGGATCGCGCCCGCCGCCGCGCTCGCCCTCGCCTCCGCGGTGGTCGTCGGGCGTGTCCTGCGGCGGCGCAAGTAGTGTCGGAGGGTGACTAGCAGCGATGAGAGCATCCGACTGAAAGCCGGCGACGCCGAGTTGACCATCGACCCGGAGAACGGCTGCCGGATCAGCAGCCTGCGGATCGACGGGACGGAACTGCTGCGCCAGGGCGAGCGGTTCGGCTGCTTCCCGATGGTGCCGTGGTGCGGCCGGATCGAGAACGGCCAGTTCCGCACCGGTGACGTCGTGCACCAGATGCCGTTGAACTCCGGCCCGCACGCCATCCACGGCACCGGCCGCGACACCAGCTGGCGGGTCGCCCGCACGAGCGGGACCGAGACCGAGGGCCGGGCGGCGGCGACCGGGAGCAGGGCCGCGTTCAGCTACGACCTGACCGAGCCCTGGCCGTACAGCGGACGGGTCTCCCAGACCTTCGAGCTGTCCGACGACTCCCTGGTCCTCACGATGGGGGTGGAGACGTACGACTCGTCGTTCCCCGCCCAGGCCGGCTGGCACCCGTGGTTCCGCCGCAACCTCGGCAACGGCGACGTACACCTCGACTTCAACCCGGCCTGGCAGGAGGAGCGCGGCGAGAACTCGCTGCCCACCGGCCGCCGCATCGAGCCGGTACCGGGCCCCTGGGACGACTGCTTCGGGATGCCCGAAGGCGTCGACGTCACCCTCACCTGGCCCGGACAGCTGCGGCTGAAGGTCACCAGCCGCGAGGAGTGGGTCGTGGTGTACGACGAGCAGGACGAGGCGGTCTGCGTCGAACCGCAGTCGGGCCCGCCGAACGGGCTGAACACCGCGCCCCGCCTGGTCACCCCGCTGGAGCCGCTCGAAGTGTCGGCGAAGTGGAGCTGGCAGCGGCTCTGAGCGGGTCGGCGGCGGCTCCGAGCGCACCGGCGACCCCGCTGACCGGCCGGTCTAAGCTCGTGACCATGACTGACGTACGCGCTGAACTGCTCCAGCAGATCAAGGACATCGCCGTGGTCCACGGCAGAGTGACCCTCTCCTCGGGTCTTGAGGCCGACTGGTACATCGACCTGCGCCGGATCACGCTGGACGGTCACGCCGCGCCGCTGGTCGGCCAGGTCATGCTGGAGACCACCGCCGAGCTGGACTTCGACTGCGTGGGCGGGCTGACGCTCGGCGCCGACCCGGTGGCCACGTCGATGCTGCACGCCTCCGCCGCGCGCGGGAAGCGGCTGGACGCGTTTGTGGTCCGCAAGGCGCAGAAGGCGCACGGCATGCAGCGCAGGATCGAGGGCACGGACGTCAAGGGCCGCCGCTGCCTGGTGGTCGAGGACACGTCCACCACCGGCGGCTCGCCGCTGACCGCCGTGGAAGCGGTACGGGAGGCGGGCGGCGAGGTCGTCGCGGTCGCGGTCATCGTGGACCGGGGCGCTGCGGCGACGGTGCGGGAGGCGGGGCTCCCGTACCTCCACGCGTACACGACGGCCGATCTCGATCTGGCCTGAGGCCCCGCCGGAAGCTTCCGGGACTCCGGCCTGAGGCTCCTGCGGTGTCTGTCACCTGCCGGTGTCTGTTACCTGCCGTGACCTGGGCCTTTGCCGGTACGGGGGCCGTTTCACGTGAAACGGCCCCCGCTCAGGGTCGAGCCCGGACGAGAGTCTGGAAAGATGGGGCCGACGATGACGTCGCCCCACGACATGCCCCCGGTCAGGGACTAGTCCTCACACCCGCACATCACAAGGAGCGGCCCGATGCCCATCGCAACCCCCGAGGTCTACAACGAGATGCTCGACCGGGCGAAGGCAGGCAAGTTCGCCTACCCGGCCATCAACGTCACCTCGTCCCAGACCCTGCACGCTGCGCTGCGCGGCTTCGCGGAGGCCGAGAGCGACGGCATCATCCAGATGTCCACCGGTGGCGCGGAGTTCCTGGGCGGCCAGTACAACAAGGACATGGTGACGGGCGCCGTCGCGCTCGCCGAGTTCGCCCACATCGTCGCCGCGAAGTACGACATCACGGTGGCGCTGCACACGGACCACTGCCCCAAGGACAAGCTCGACACGTACGTCCGCCCGCTGCTCGACGTCTCCGCCGAGCGCGTGAAGGCCGGCCGTAACCCGCTCTTCCAGTCGCACATGTGGGACGGCTCCGCCGAGACGCTCGCCCACAACCTGGAGATCGGCTCCGAGCTGCTCGCCAAGGCCGCCGCCGCCAAGATCATCCTTGAGGTCGAGATCACCCCGACCGGTGGCGAGGAGGACGGCGTCAGCCACGAGATCAACGACTCGCTCTACACCACGGTCGAGGACGCGCTGCGCACCGCCGAGGCCCTGGGCCTGGGCGAGAAGGGCCGCTACCTGCTGGCCGCGTCCTTCGGCAACGTGCACGGCGTCTACAAGCCGGGCAACGTCGTCCTCCGCCCGGAGCTGCTCAAGGACCTCCAGGAGGGCGTCGCCTCGAAGTACGGCAAGCCCTCGGGCAGCCAGCCCTTCGACTTCGTCTTCCACGGCGGCTCGGGCTCCTCGGCCGAGGAGATCGCCACCGCGCTGGAGAACGGCGTCGTGAAGATGAACCTCGACACCGACACCCAGTACGCGTTCACACGGCCCGTCGTGGACCACGTGTTCCGGAACTACGACGGTGTGCTGAAGGTCGACGGCGAAGTCGGCTCGAAGAAGACCTACGACCCCCGCACCTGGGGCAAGCTCGCCGAGGGCGGCATGGCCGCGCGGGTCACCGAGGCGTGCGCCGCGCTGCGCTCCTCGGGCACGAAGATCAAGTAGCGGATCAAGTAACGGATCACACAGCGGATCGAGCAGCAGGCACCAGCTCAGCACCCGGGCCCGGTATCCCTCACGATGCCGGGCCCGCGTCATGCCCGGAGGGACCTCACCATGGGCCACGTGGACTTCGATTTCGACACCGCCATCGACCGCACCGGCACCTGGTCCGTGCAGTGGGACGGCGTCGCGGACCGCTTCGGCGCGGCGGCGGCCCACGGGATGCTGCCCTTCACCATCTCCGACATGGACTTCGCGTCGCCGCCGGTGGTGCTGGACGCGCTGCACCGCCGTATCGCGCACGGCGTGCTCGGCTACACGGACTGGCGCAACGACGACTTCCTGTCGGCGGTACGGCACTGGTTCGCGAGCCGGTACGACACCGCGATCGACACGGACCGGCTGGTGTACGCGCCGTCCGTGCTCAACCAGCTCTCCCAGCTGCTGCGGATGTGGACCGGGCCGGGGGACGGGGTGGTGGTCCACACGCCGACGTACGACGGTTTCCTCAAGGCGATATCCGGGCTCGGGCGCGAGCTGCGCGGGGCGCCGGTCGGCGACACGGCCGCTCTGGAGCGGCAGCTCGCCCGGCCCGGCAGCAAGGTGCTCCTGCTCTGTTCGCCGCACAACCCGACCGGGCGGGTGTGGACGGAGAGCGAGCTGACGGAGTTCGCGCGGCTGGCGGAGGTGTACGGGGTCGCGGTGATCAGCGACGAGATCCACGCGGACTTCCTGCACGCGGATTTCCTGCGCGAGGACGTCGTGCACGAGGACGTCGTGCACGAGGACTTCTTCCGTGACGGCCCCGCCCCCGCCCGGTCCCGTACGGCGGGTACGCCCCGCGCCCGCCACCTCCCCTGGACCCGCTTCGGATCCGGGCGCTGGGCGCTCATCACCTCCGGCTCCAAGGCCTTCAACTTCCCCGCGCTGAGCGGTTCGTACGGCATCATCGGCGACCCCGCCGACCACGCCGCGTTCGTCCGCCGGATGGCGACCGGCGAAGGGCTCGAATCGCCCGCCGTGCTGGCGCTGACCGCCCACATCGCCGCGTACCGCGAAGGCGCCCCCTGGCTCGACGCCCTCAACACGTACGTCGAACAGAACCTCCTCCTGCTCGCCGACCGGCTGAACACCGCCTTCCCCCAGCTCGCCTGGCGGCCCCCGGAGGCCGGCTACCTCGCCTGGATCGACCTGCGCCCCCTCGGGATCGACGACGACCCGCTCCAGCGGGAGCTGGTGGAGCGCGAGAAGGTCGCGATCATGCGGGGTTCGACGTACGGGGCCGGCGGCGACGGATTCGTACGGCTCAACGTGGGGTGTCCGCGCGCCAAGGCGGAACGGGGTGCCGACGCGCTGATCCGTGCGCTCGGGAGGCTCGCCAGCTGACCTCCCGGCAGGGATGATCCGGGTATGGAGATCAGGCTGTCCTCGGCCAAGGGCCGCTGGATCATTCTCACGACGGTGCTCGGTTCCAGCATGGCCCTGCTGGACGGGACCGTCGTCAACGTGGCGCTGCCGCACATCGGGGACGACCTCGACGCGACTCTCTCCGCCCTCCAGTGGACCGTCAACGCGTACACACTGACCCTCGCCGCGCTGATCCTGCTCGGCGGTTCGCTCGGCGACCGGTACGGGCGGCGCAGGGTCTTCGTGATCGGGGTGGTGTGGTTCGGGCTCGGCTCGCTGCTCTGCGGGGTCGCGCCCAGCGCCGATCTGCTGATCCTCGCGCGGGCGTTGCAGGGCATCGGCGGGGCGCTGCTCGTCCCGGGCTCCCTGGCGATCATCCAGGGGAGCTTCCACCCGGACGACCGGGCGCGGGCCGTGGGCGTGTGGTCGGGGCTCGGCGGGGTGGGCGCGGCGGTCGGGCCGTTCCTCGGCGGCTATCTCGTGGACGGGCCCGGCTGGCGCTGGGTGTTCCTGATCAACCTGCCGCTGGCCGCGATCTGTGTGCCGGTGGCGCTGCGGCACGCCCCGGAGTCCAGGGACCCGGCGCACCACGGCCGGTTCGACGTGACGGGCGGGGTGCTGGGCGCGGGGGCGCTGGCGCTGGTGACGTACGCGCTGATCGCCAAGGAGCTGTGGGCGGGGATCGCGGGTGTGCTGGTCGCGGTCGGTTTTGTCCTGTACGAACACCGCAGGCCCGACCCGATGCTGCCGCTGTCGATCTTCAAGTCGCGCCTGTTCACCTCGGTGAACCTGGTGACGCTGTGCGTGTACGCGGCGTTCGGCGGGTTCTTCTTCCTGGGCTCGCTCCAGCTCCAGGTGGTGGTGGGGTACTCGGCGCTGGGCGCGGGCGCGGCCCTGCTGCCGACGACGGCGCTGATGCTGCTGTTCTCGGCGCGGTCGGGGGAGCTGGCGGGGCGGATCGGGCCGCGCATCCCGCTGACGGTGGGGCCGCTGCTGTGCGCCGGCGGGCTGCTGCTGATGCTGCGGGTCGGCCCGGGTGCCTCGTACCTCGCGGACGTCCTGCCGGCGCTGCTGGTGCTGGGCCTGGGGATGGTGACGATCGTCGCGCCGCTGACGGCGACGGTACTGGCGTCGGTGGAGGTGGGGCGCGCGGGGCTGGCGAGCGGGATCAACAACGCGGCGGCCCGCGCGGCGGGTCTGCTCGCGGTGGCGGCGCTGCCGCTGATCGCGGGGACGAGCCCTGAGGCGTTCCGGTCGGCGACCGAGTTCAACCACACGTTCCGTACGTCGATGCCGCTGTGCGCGGGGATCCTGGCGGTGGGGTCGGTGATCGCGTTCCTGACCGTACGGACGCCGAAGGTGGCGGAAGCGGGGGCGCCCGGCGATCACGAGCGGTCCGAGCAGCCGGAGTGCAAGATCCACTGCGGGTTGTCGTCGCCGCCGCTGGAGCCGGTGCGGGAGGCGGACCGTCCGGCGGCGGACGGCGGCCCGGCGGCGCAGGGCAGACTGTAGGCATGGCCATTCACAAAGATCTTCTCGGGGGGCCGCCCCCCACCGAACTGCCCGACGATCCCGAGCCGCGCGAGCTGCTCGCCAACGGGACCTCGCCCGCCGACGTCGCCGCGAAGTACCCGACCTCCTCGCTGGCCTGGGCCCGGCTCGCCGACGACGCGTTCGAGGGCGGGCGGGTCGTCGAGTCGTACGCGTACGCCAGGACCGGGTACCACCGAGGGCTCGACTCGCTGCGGCGCAGCGGGTGGAAGGGGCACGGCCCGGTGCCGTGGGAGCACGAGCCGAACCGCGGCTTCCTGCGCGCGCTGCACGCGCTCGGCCGGGCGGCGCAGGCGATCGGTGAGCAGGAGGAGTACGAGCGCTGCTCGACGTTCCTGCGCGACTCGTCGCCGCTGGCGGCGGACACGCTGGGCTGAGCCCGGCCCGTACGTGCGCCGAATCCCGCCCGCTCGTCCGCTGAAATGCGCTGAAACCCGCTTGTCCGATGCGACCCGCTCGTCCGCTGAGAGCTGATCGCGGTTCGATAATCATTGAACGAGCAACCTCGCGAAGGCCCGCCCCGTCTCTCCCGGGGGCGGGTCTTCGTGATTTCCGGTGCGGGAGGGGCTGAGGTGAATGGCCGTGGTGACGTGGGAACGCCGTGGGCCGCGCGGTCGCGCGCTGCTGTTCGGTCTCTGCCTGGCGGTCCTGATCGGCGCCGGCGCCTCCCTGGGCTCCTGGCAGCGCGGCCCCGAGCCCGCCACGTTCACCACCGCGCGGGCACACGGCAGCCCGGTCGGTTCCGGCACCCCGCGCCGCTACCTCGTACAGGTCGAGACCGGTACGGGCCTGTCGGCCGACCGCGCGGCCGGCGAGATCCAGCAGATCCTGGCCGACCCGCGCAGCTGGGCCGCGCACGGGCGCGGCGCCTTCCAGCTGGTCTCCGAGCACGCCGACTTCGTCATCAGGATCGCCACCCCGGCCACCGCCGACCGGCTCTGCCGGGCCGAGGGGCTCGACACCCACGGTGAGCTGAACTGCGAGACCTCCGAGGGCGTGGTGGTCAATCTGCGGCGCTGGACGGAGGGCTCGCCCACCTTCGACGGGCCGGCCTCCGACTACCGGCACCTGATCATCAACCACGAGATCGGCCATGAGATCGGCATCCGGCGGCATCTGGCCTGTCCGGGCCCCGGCCGGCCCGCGCCGGTGATGATGCAGCAGATCAAGGGCCTGGACGGCTGCCGGGCGAACGCCTGGCCGTACGACAAGAAGGGGACGTACCTCTCGGGGCCCCCGGCCTGACGGTCCTCGCGGGGCTCCTGTGGCCTGGCGGAGCCGTGCGCCGGGAGCCGGATTATGATGCGAACAGGGGACCGGAGCTCCGAGACGAACGGAAGGGGCGGACCGCTACCCGGTAGCAATATCGAGGAGACAGCAATGTCGCACGCCCCCGATGCCTCCGGATCCGCGGGTTCGGACACGCCGCATTCGGACACGCCGCATCCGGACACTTCGCACTCGGACACTTCCCCTTCGCACTCTTCCCCTTCGGACACCCCGCATCTCGACTTCGCGGGCACCACCCCGTACGAGGACTACGTCCAGGCGGACGTCCTCACCCACCTCCAGCACCCCCTCTCCGACGACCCGGGCGAGATGGTCTTCCTCGTCACCACCCAGGTCATGGAGCTGTGGTTCACGGTCATCGTCCACGAGTGGGAGACCGCGTCCCGCGCCCTGCGCGAGGACCGGATCCAGGTCGCCGTGGACGCGCTCAAGCGGTCCGTACGGGAGCTGGAGGCGCTCAACGCCTCGTGGAAGCCGCTCGGCCAGCTGACGCCCGCGCAGTTCAACTCGTACCGCAGCGCCCTCGGCGAGGGCTCCGGTTTCCAGTCCGCGATGTACCGGCGGATGGAGTTCCTGCTCGGCGACAAGTCGGCGTCGATGCTCGTACCGCACCGGGGCGCCCCGCGCGTCCACGCCGAGCTGGAGAAGGCCCTGCACGAGCCGAGCCTGTACGACGAGACGCTGCGGCTGCTCGCCCGGCGCGGGCTGCCCGTGCCCGGCGCGGTGGTCGAGCGCGACCTCTCGCGGAAGTACGAGCCGTCGCCCGAGGTCGAACAGGTCTGGGCCGGGATCTACGCCGACGCGGACCAGCACACCGAGCTGATCAGGCTGGGCGAGGCGCTGACGGACGTCGGTGAGCTGGTGTGGCGCTGGCGCAACGACCACCTGGTCGCCACGCGGCGCGCGATGGGCTCCAAGACCGGTACGGGTGGTTCCGCCGGGGTTGCGTGGCTGGAGAAGCGCGCGACCAAGAACGTGTTCCCCGAGCTCTGGACGGCCCGCAGCCATGTCTGACACGACCCGTACCGCGGCTTCGGACGCCCCGACCGCTTCCCTCGCCGCACGAGCCGCCGCCCTCGACGCGGCCGACGAACTGGCCGCCTGGCGGGACCTCTTCGCGCTCGACGACAACTCCGTCTACCTGGACGGGAACTCGCTCGGCGCGCTGGCCCGCCACGTACCCGACCGGATGCGCGACGTCATCAGCCGCCAGTGGGGCGAGCTGCGGATCCGCTCCTGGACCGAGGGCGACTGGTGGACCGCGCCCGAGCGGATCGGCGACCGGATCGCCCCGCTGGTCGGCGCCGGACCGGGGCAGATCGTCGTCGGTGACTCGACGAGCGTGAACGTCTTCAAGGCCCTGGTGGCCGCCGTCCGGCTGCTCGACCCCACGGACCCGGCGCGGGACGAGATCCTGGTCGACGCCACGACGTTCCCCAGCGACGGGTACATCGCCCATTCCGCCGCCCGGATGACGGGCAGGCCGCTCGTCCCCGTCGACCCGGCGGAGCTGCTGGGCTCGCTGGGCCCGCGTACGGCCGTCGTGCTGATGAACCAGGTGGACTTCCGTACGGGGCGGCTGCACGACCTCCCGGGGATCACCGCCGCCGTGCACGAGGCGGGGGCGCTCGCCGTCTGGGACCTGTGCCACAGCGCGGGCGCGCTGCCGGTGGGGCTGGACGCGCACGGCGTGGACCTCGCGGTGGGGTGCACGTACAAGTACCTGAACGGCGGGCCCGGTTCGCCCGCGTTCCTGTACGTGGCCCGGCGCCACCAGGCCGCTTTCGACTCGCCGCTGCCGGGCTGGACCTCGCACGCCGATCCGTTCGCGATGGCGTCGGACTTCGAGGCGGCGGACGGCGCGACGCGGGGCCGGGTCGGTACGCCCGACATCCTCTCGATGCTGGCGCTGGAGGCGGCGCTCGACGTCTGGGACGGGGTGCGGATCGAGACCGTACGGGCGAAGAGCCTGGCGCTCACGGACTTCTTCCTGGAGTGCGTGGAGGCGTACGCCCCGCCGGGGCGGGTCAGCTCGCTGACCCCTTCGGCGCACGCGGAACGCGGCAGCCAGGTCGCCCTGCGCTGCGCCGAGGCTCCGGCGGTGATGGACACGCTCATCGCGCGCGGGGTGGTCGGCGACCTGCGCAGGCCGGACGTGCTGCGGTTCGGCTTCACGCCGCTGTACGTGGGATTCGCGGACGCGGAGCGGGCGGCGCGGGTGCTGGGCGAGGTGCTGGCGGAGGTCCCGGCGGAGGTCCCGGCGGAGGTCCCGGCCGGGGGGTGACGCGGCTGGCGTCCGAGGGTGACGGGGCCGTCGTCCGGCGGGCTGCACGGCCGCCGTCCGGCAGCTGGTACGGCCGCCGTCCGGCGGATGACGTATCGGGCGCCGCCCGGGGATGTGATCGACTCCGGCTCCGACTGGTACCGTCCCGGCTGATCAGGTCAATTCGCATCCTGCACCGAGAGGTTGGAGCACCATGCCGGACCCCGGCGCGCACGATCCCGTGGTTCGTGACGCAGCAGAGACCGAGTCGGCCTTCTCGCACCCGGTCGTCCCGCCCGACGCGACCGCCGCGTACGGAGATCACCCCGATCAGGTGATCGACTTCTACGCGCCCCGGGGCAACCAGGAGCGGGTCCCGCTCGTCGTGGTGCTCCACGGTGGGGCGTGGCGCGCGCGGTACGACCGTACGCATCTCACGCCGTTCGCGGACTTCCTGGCGCGCCGGGGCTTCGCCGTGGCGAACGTGGAGTACCGGCGCGGCCCGGCCATCCCGCACCAGGGCACGGACACCCCGCAGCCGGACACCGACCGTCCGGCGGCGGGCCGCTGGCCCGAGACCTTCGACGACGTGGCCGCCGCGATGGACGCGCTGCCCGCCCTGGTCACGGCGGCCGTACCGCAGGCCGACGCCCGCCGGATCGTGGTGACCGGCCACTCGGCGGGCGGTCACCTGGCGCTGTGGGCGTCGGCCCGCCATGTGCTCCCCGAGGGCTCCCCCTGGCGGCTGCCGCACCCGCCGCCCCTGCGCGGGGTCGTGGCGCTCGCCCCGATCGCGGACCTCGTGCGAGCGGCGGAACTGGACGTGTGCGGCGGCGCCATCGTCCAACTCCTCGGCGGCGAGACCCACTTCGAGGAGCGCCGCCCGAGCGCCGACCCGGCGTACCTGCTCCCGACGGGCATCGCCACGGCGGTGGTCCAGGGCCGCACGGACCTGACTGTGCCGTACGAGGTGGCGGAGGCGTACGTGGACGCGGCGGCCAAGGCGGGCGAAACGGTGGGCCTGACGCTCCTCCCGGACGTGGGCCACTTCCCCCTGATCGACCCGTCGGCGGACGCGTGCGCGGTGGTGGCGGAGGAGATCGCCCAACTGGCGTGGTGAGGCGAGGGCCGGCGGCACCATCAGGCTCGTCCGGCACGGGCGGGTCCCGCCGGGTGCGGTGACGCCCGCAGCGCCACTATCAGCCCGTCCCCGGCGGGTCCCGCCGGGTGTGGTGACGGCCTGCGGCGGCGCCATCCGGCCTGTCGGCCACTGGTGGGTCCCGCCCAGGCGCGGCGACGGCCCGCAGCGCCGCTATCAAGCCCGTCCGGCGATTGAGGACAATCAGTGACCCGCAGGCCACCGCACCGGCCACCGCACCGCCCACGCCAGGCGTTCCGGCAGGGCCCCGCCCCCCTGGTCCTCCCTCCACCCAGCCCGTAGTACCTACGACGGACCCGCCAGGATCCGCTTCCGTGGTGACGACCCCCACGCCGGCTCCGCCTACCTTGGCAGGGTGACCGAGACAGAGACCGGGAAGACCCGGAGCCCCGAGTTCCGCCTTGCCATGGACGCGATCGGCGGCCTGCGCGAGGACCTCTTCCACGACGCCTTCGCCTATCGTCCGCTCAAGCCCAGGCGGACGGACGGCCCGCTCACCCGCCGGCTGCCCGGCCGGATACGTGAGTACGCGGCCTGGCTGCCGCACGCCGTCGTCGCGCTGGCCGCGCTGATCGTCTGTTTCGTCGGAATGTCCGACGAACAGTCCCTCCTCGGCGTCCTCCCCGCCGTCCCGCTCCTGATGACGCTGGTCAGGCCCATCGGCGCCTGGTGGCTCTCTCTCGCGGTCTCCGCCGTCCTGAGCGTCCTCGGCGGGACCTACGACAACTGGCCCTGGACCCCCAGCGCCTTCGCCGGATACCTCTTCGTGATCACGGTGGTGGCACTCCGCACCCGGCCGCGCACCGCCGCCTGGCTGTGGGTGTGCACCGCGCTGTACGCGACGTTCGCCACCGTCTTCCTCGGCGGGTACGGCGGCGGCGCCACCTCCGCCCCCATGCTCTTCCTCTCCGCCCTGGTCCTCCTCACCGTGACCGTCCTGCACGTCCGCCGCGAGGCCGAGCAGGAGGTCGCGATCCAGCAGAGCGTCACCGCCGTCGAACGCGACCGGCGCACGCTCCTGGAGGAGCGCACCACCATCGCCCGTGAGCTGCACGACGTCGTCGCCCACCACATGTCGGTCGTGGCGATCCAGGCGGAGGCCGCGCCGTACCGGGTGGAGAATCCGCCCCCCGAGCTGGAGAAGGCGTTCGCCACGATCCGCGAGAACGCCGTCGCCGCGCTGACCGAGCTGCGCCGCGTCCTCGGGGTCGTACGGGCGGAGGACTACCAGGCGCCCGACGCCCCGCAGCCCACGCTCGCCGACCTCGACGGGCTGCTGGCCAACGTGCGGGACGCCGGGCTGGCCGTGGAGAAGACGGTGACCGGCGCGGTACGGGAGCTTCCGCAGGGCGTCGAGCTGTCCGCGTACCGGATCGTCCAGGAGGCCCTGAGCAACGCGCTCCGGCACGCGCCCGGGTCCACGGCACGCGTCGAGATCAGTTACGTCCTCGGCGGGCTCGGGCTGCGGATCGTCAACACACCACCGCGCGGGCTGGTGAAGCCCTCGCCGGGGGCGGGTCACGGCATCACGGGGATGCGGGAGCGTGTGACCATGCTGAACGGTGAGATGACCGCGGATCTCCAGGAGGACGGCGGCTACGAGGTCGCGGCGTTCATCCCGGTGACCGCCGTGAAGGACGGGGACGCGGCGTGACCATCAGAGTGCTGATCGTCGACGACCAGGTGATGGTCCGCGAGGGTTTCTCGGTGCTGCTCAACGCGATGCCGGACATCGAGGTGGTCGGCGAGGCGGTGAACGGGCGCGAGGCCGTCACGCAGGTCGCCGCCCTGGACCCGGACGTCGTCCTGATGGACATCCGGATGCCGGAGCTGAACGGGATCGAGGCGACCCGCGAGATCGTCGCGGCGGACGCGGCGGCGAAGGTGCTGGTACTGACGACGTTCGACCTGGACGAGTACGTGTACCAGGCGCTGCGCGCGGGCGCTTCCGGCTTCCTGCTGAAGGACGCGTCGGCGCGCCAACTGGCCGACGGGGTACGGGTGGTGGCCTCGGGCGAGGCCCTGCTCGCCCCGACGGTGACGCGCCGCCTGATCACGGAGTTCTCGAAGCTCTCGGAGACCCCGCGCCCCCCGGCCCTCGCCCGCGTCGGCGACCTCACGGAGCGAGAGACGGAGGTACTGGTCCTGATCGCCCAGGGCCTGTCGAACGCGGAGATCGCGGAGCACCTGGTGGTGGCGGAGTCCACGATCAAGACGCACGTGAGCCGCGTCCTGGTGAAACTGGGCCTGCGCGACCGCACGCAGGCGGCGGTGTTCGCGTACGAGGCCCGGCTGGTGACCCCGGGCTAGCGGGGCTTCCGGGCGGGGGATCCGTACGAGGCCCGGTTCATCCACACCCTGTGGACAAACCGGTCCCGTACGGCGGCGAGGGGCGGTCTTGGCCACCGATGCCCCAGCCGCCGATGCGGCCACCGATGCCCCGGCCACCGACGCCCTCGCCGTCGATCGTTCAGTTGCCGATGCCGGAGCTGCCGATCCCGGAGTTTCCGATGCCGGAACTGCCGATGCCCGTGTTGCCGAGGCCCGCGTTGCCCACGCCCCAGTTGGCGACACCGGAGTTGCCGACGCCGGCGTTGAAGGCGCCCGAGTTGCCCACGCCGGTGCTGAAGGCACCCGAGTTGCCCACGCCGGTCGGCCACATGTCGTGCGCACCGGCCACGCCGGCGCCGCAGAGAGCCAGGGCCGCCGCGGTACCCAGCGTGGCCGTCACACGGAGAAGAGCTGAACGCATCGTCACGTACCTCCTGATAGGGGACTGATTGCGACTATTCGCCCCTATCTCTAGCACGCTCCGGTACGCCGCCCCGCCCGATACCGGACGCGGGACCGCATCCGTCAACCGTTTGCCCCGACGGGAAGTTCGGTGACGCCGAGCGCGAAGTCCACGTTCCCCACCCCGTGGTTGGCGAGGCCCACCGCGACCACGCCCGCTCCTTCCAGCCAGTGCGCCATTTTCAGGCCGCCGACGTCCAGCGGGCGCAGCCCGAGGCTCTCGACGAACGCCGACACGCGTGCCTTGGCCCGAGCATCGTCGCCGGCGAGGAAGACGTCGGGCCGGCCCGTCTCCAGGACACGACGGAAGACGGTGTTGAACGCCTTCACCACGTGGGCGCCGGCCGGGGCCGCCTTGGCGACTTCCCGCGCGATCGAGGTCTCCTCGCGATGGGCCAGCCCGTCGAACGTGGAATTGAACGGATTGCTGATGTCGACGATGACCTTGCCCGCGAGCGAGTCCCCGTACTGGGCGACGGCCGGCACGACACCGTCGTACAACAGGGCCACGATGACGATGTCCCCGGCCGGGACGGTGCCCCATTCGCCCGTCGTGGCGCCGCCGCCGAGAGCCTGGGCCAGGGCGGCGGACTTGGCCCGGTCGCGGCCCATGACCTCGACGGTGTTGCCGCCCGCCAGGGCCCGGGCGCCGAGGGTGCGGGCCATGTTCCCGGTGCCGATGATGCTGATGTCGGTCATGCGATGTCCTGTCCTCGCGGTGCGTGGGGTGGGGTTCAGATGGCCGTGGTGCCGCCGTCGGCGACGAGTTCCATGCCGTTGACGTAGCTGGAGTCGTCGGAGGCGAGGAAGAGCGCGGCGGTGGCGATCTCCTCGGGGCGGCCCTTCGCGCCACGGGGGATGAGGGACTCGAACTGGCGCTTGGTGGCCTCGTCGAACAGTTCTGCCTGTTTGGCGGTGGCCACCTGGCCGGGAGTCAGGACGTTGACGCGGATGCGGCGCTCCTTGAGCTCGTTGAGCCACACGCGGGCCCACGCCTGCTGGACGGCCTTGCTGCCGGCGTAGACGCTCCAGCCGGGAAAGGCGCCGAGGGAGGCGTTGGAGCCGGTCATGAGGATGGACCCGCCGTCGTTGAGGAGCGGGAGCGCCTTCTGGACGGTGAACAGCGTGCCGCGGGCGTTGAGCCAGAACGCGTCGTGGAAGTGGGCCTCGGTGATCTCGCCGAGCGGAGCGGGCGCGCCCACGCCCGCGCTGGCCCACAGCACGTCCAGGCTTCCCTTCTCCCGCTTGACGGTGTCGTACAGGCGGTCCAGGTCGTCCAGGTCGCCGGCGTCGCCCTGGACGCCGGTGACGTTGCGGCCGATCTGCTTCACGGCCTCGTCCAGGGCGTCCTGGCGGCGGCCGGTGAGGAAGACGTGCGCTCCCTCGTCGACGAACAGCTTCGCTCCGGCCAGTGCCATGCCGGTGGTGCCGCCGGTGATGACCGCGACCTTGCCGTCGAGCTTTCCCACAGTGACTCCCTTGGTCCTCTGGTCCTCCGGTGGTGCCGTGCGCGTGCGACGGCACCTGGGGTGGCGGCGTTACATACACCGACCTGTGTACGTACGGTACGGGCGCCGCGAGCAGGGCGCAACTATGTACACCGGTCGTTACCCGACTGGGGTACGATGGCTCCATGACGGAGTTGGAGAAGGGCCCCACGGGCAGCCGCCGCGGCCGGGGCGCCCGCGAGCGCATCCTCGGCGCGTCCCAGGAACTGTTCCGCGAGCAGGGCATCAACCGCACCGGCATGGACCAGCTCTGCGCGGCGGCCCAGGTGTCCAAGCGCACGGCCTACCAGCACTTCGCGGGCAAGGACGAACTCGTCACGGAGTACCTGCGCCGGTTCGACCCCTCCGTGCTGTCCGGGGTGTTCGACCGCACCGACCTCACGCCCCGCGAACGGCTCCTCGCCGCCTTCGACATCCCGCCCACCACGCCGCTGTGCCCGTACATCGCCACCGCGGTCGAACTCCACGACCCCGAGCACCCGGCGTCGCGGTACGCACGCGACTACAAGAAGGCCGTCGCGGTACGACTCGCCAACGCCGCGCGCGAGGCAGGCGCCGCCGACCCGGAACAGCTCGGCGAGCAACTCGCGCTGCTCCTCGACGGCGCGGCGGCCCGAACCCGGGTCCTCAACACGGACGCCTTCCCCACGGCAGCCGCGATGGCGGCGGTCCTCATCGACAACGCGATCCCCGCCACGGCCGGCGGAACTGGGTCCGGCACCACCCCGGCCGTTGCCGGCGACCCGCGCCGTTAGCGGGAGCCCCCTACCGCGCCGTCGGAAACGACCCCTCAGGCGGGTACCAGCCGCAACCCGCGGCTTTCGGCGCCGAGCCGGTCAGGACGGTCGGGACGGTCTGGCGGTCTGGGCGGTCCGGCGATCTGGGCGGTCGGGACGTGGAGTGAGGTTCGCCTACCCCCGGTCCTCCGCCCTCCCCACCGCCCCCAGAATGCGGTCCCGGGTCAGGCGGCCCGGCGTGCGGGCCCAGATCAGTTCGGCGCCTCCCGGGCGGGCCAGTACGCCGCCCGTCGCCGGGTCGCCGCACCACCAGAGTTCGCCCGTCGGGCGGGGGTCCGCCGCGTGGTGGCGGCCTTGCAGGCCCACCAGGGTCAGGGGGATCAGCTCACCGCTCGCCGGGTCGCGCAGGACCACCGCCGCCGCGTGGGGGCCGTGCGGGGCCGTTTCCGCGCGGAGGGCCGTCCAGGGGCGGGCCGCCAGGCGCAACCGCATCAGGCGGCCCAGGCGCAGCGCGCTCAGCCCGATCAGCAGCGGCGCCAGCGCCAGGCCGCCCATCCCCTCCGCCACCAGGTCCGCCCACTCCAGGCGACGGGCGGTGTTCGCCAGCTCGACGACCACACCGCCGGCCGCCGTCGTCAGCCCGACGCGGAACCACATGCCCGCCCGCGAGCGGTAGCGGGCCAGCGCCTCCGCCGTCTCGGTGACGTCGAGAGCCACCTCCCCGACCGGCACAGAATCGGGCGTCGAGTCAGGGGCGGAGTCGGGGGTGGAGTCGGGCGTCGAGTCGCGTGTCGCATCCTGCATTCGGTCGGCCCCCAGGCGTGGTACCGGCTTCGTGGCACCCGAGGCTATCGGTGCTCACCCCGTCCCAGAAGCCCCCGGAACGGAATACGTCGTCGGCAAGGTCAGCCCCCACGCCCCCGCCCGCAGCGTCCACGTCCGCGTCCGGACCGGACCCGTGACCCGGGTGTCGGCCCGGTAGCGGAAATTCGCCCCCGACACCGTCACCGACAGCGCGCTCGCCCGCAGCGGCTCCGCCGACGCGCGCGTACGGATCACCACCTCCGCCCGCCCGCCCCGCGAGCGGACCAGGATCCCCTCCACCGGTTCGTCCAGATCGCTCAGCAGTACGCCGTCCGCCTCCACCCGCAGCCGGTACGTGTGCGCGAGGAACGCGCCCGGCGGCGGCCGTACCAGCGTCCGGACCAGCGAGCGGCACGTGTGCCACATGGACGCCGCGCCGTGGCCCCCGGCCGCCGCACTTCCGTTGCCGTCCCGGCGACCGTCACCGTCCCGCCGACCCTCGCCGGTGTCGCGGCCGGAGCCGGAGCCGGAGCCGCCCCCGGTCCCGGCCCCCGTACCCGTATCGGAGCCGGAGCCCGAGCCGGATCCAGAACCCGAGCCGTAACCAGACTCGCTCCCCCGACCGGCCCCCTTCGACTTCCCCTTCCCGTCCCCGCCCCCGCGCCTCGACCCCGGCAGCCCCGGAATGTGCAGATCCCCCAGCACCACCCCGTCGCTGTCGTCCACCAGCAGATCCAGCCGCCGCACCACCCCGTCCAGCACCGCCCGCGCCGCCGCCACCGCGCCCGTCGGCACCCCCAGCGCCCGCGCCAGCTCCACCGACGCGCCCACCGGCACCAGCGAGAGCGCCCCGGAGGACAGCTCCCGCTCGCGGTGGAGCAGCGCGACCGTACGCAACAGCGCCCGGTCGTCGCCGATCACCACCGGCCGCCGCCCGCCCCGCCTGGCCAGCGCCCGCGCGAACTCCTCCGGCCCGTCGGGAAGGCATATCTTCACCGCCGCACCCGCGCTCAACACGTCCTTCGCGATCCGTACGGATTCGCCGTCGGTCCGGCGGGCGACCGGGTCGATGACCACCAGAAGCTGCTGCGCGCCGTTCTCGGCGGGCCCTGGAGCCGACACCTCGGTCCTTCCTCGGGTAGCATCTTTGTGCAAGAGCCCCTTGCGCTATTGCGCCAGGGGCTTCGTCTATTCCGGGGCAACCGGTTCGACGGCTCGGGCTGCGTCGTACGACGTCGTGCGATCCGCGTCTGTGATCTACGTCCAGCGGTTTCGTGCGATGTCGTGCGATGCCGTACGGGTCGTACGGCGCACACGTGACGTACGAACGCCGTATGTGCGCCCCCCGACCTTGGACATGCCCCGCCCGGAAGGGGTGTACGCCTGTGCCCGCACTTGTGCTGCTCGGTGCTCAGTGGGGTGACGAAGGCAAGGGAAAGGCCACCGACCTGCTCGGTGGGTCCGTGGACTATGTCGTGCGCTATCAGGGCGGCAACAACGCCGGCCACACGGTCGTCGTCGGCGACCAGAAATACGCACTGCATCTTCTCCCTTCCGGAATCCTCTCGCCCAGCTGTATCCCGGTGATCGGCAACGGAGTGGTAGTCGACCCGGCCGTCCTGCTCTCCGAGCTGAGCGGGCTGAACGACCGCGGTGTCGACACGTCCAAGCTGCTCATCAGTGGAAACGCTCATCTGATCACCTCGTACCACACCACCATGGACAAGGTGACGGAACGGTTCCTCGGTTCGCGGAAGATCGGCACGACGGGCCGTGGCATCGGACCGACGTACGCCGACAAGATCAACCGCGTCGGCATCCGCATCCAGGACCTGTACGACGAGTCGATCCTCATCCAGAAGGTCGACGCCGCGCTCGACTTCAAGAACCAGATCCTCGCCAAGCTCTACAACCGCCGCGCGATCGACTCCGCGAAGATCGTAGAGGAACTGCTGACCTACGCGGACCAGTTGAAGCCGTACGTCTCCGACACCACCCTGGTCCTCAACAACGCCATCGACGAGGGCAAGGTCGTCCTCTTCGAAGGCGGCCAGGGCACGCTCCTGGACGTCGACCACGGTACGTATCCCTTCGTCACGTCCTCCAACCCGACCGCCGGCGGCGCCTGCACCGGCGCGGGTGTGGGACCGACGAAGATCTCCCGGGTCATCGGGATCCTCAAGGCCTATACGACGCGCGTGGGCGCCGGACCGTTCCCGACGGAACTGTTCGACGACGACGGCGACGCGCTGCGCCGCATCGGCGGCGAGCGGGGCGTCACGACCGGCCGCGACCGGCGGTGCGGGTGGTTCGACGCGGTGATCGCGCGGTACGCGACCCGCGTCAACGGCCTCACCGACTTCTTCCTGACGAAGCTCGACGTCCTGACCGGCTGGGAGCAGATCCCGGTGTGCGTGGCGTACGAGATCGACGGCAAGCGCGTCGAGGAACTGCCGTACAGCCAGACGGACTTCCACCACGCGAAGCCCATCTACGAAATGCTGCCCGGCTGGTCGGAGGACATCACGAAGGCGAAGACCTTCGCGGACCTCCCGAAGAACGCGCAGGCGTACGTGAAGGCCCTGGAGGAGATGTCCGGCGCCCCGATCTCGGCGATCGGCGTGGGCCCGGGCCGCACGGAGACGATCCAGATCAACTCGTTCCTGTAGGAACGTCTGCGGCACGTGTGGATGTACGAGTACGAGTACGACGCGGCGCTTCCGTGGCCCTTGGCGGCCAGGGGGCGCCGCGCGTGCTTACGCGCTCCCGGGGTCCTGGGCACGGGCGGCGTTGAGGGTCTCCTCGACGGTGATGTCGATGATCCGGTCCCGCTCGGCGGGGTCGAGCGGGGGCGCGGGCGTAGCCTCCGCTTGGTCGAGCCGCTGACGTACGCGCCGGGCGACCGCGTCGGCCGTGGCGGAGGCGGCGCTCCGGCTGCGGATGTCGTTGTAGACCATCCAGACGAGACTGGCGACGCTGACGACCAGGCTGCCGATGGCGACGGGGTCGCTGTACTGGTCGGGCGTGTGGGTGGCGTCGCGGGCGGCCAGGGCGACTTCGACGTCGTCGGCCAGCTCCGGGGTGTGGGGTGTGGTGAGGCGCTGGGCGGCAGCTCGGGCGCCCTGTTCGATGACGTCGGTCATGAGGTGTTCTCCCCGTTGTCGGAGTCGCTGGTGGTGTCTTGGTGGGTGAGGACGTACTCGCGTACGGCGGCGGGCAGGGGGTGGCCGGTGACGGCCTGCCAGGTCTCTTCGAGGGACTTCATGCCGAGTTGGCGGGTGAAGCGGGTGAGGTGGCTGGGGCCGGGAACCGTACTCGGGTGGGGAATCTCCTCGAAGAGGGAGACGCACCTGACCGTCCATGTCAGAGCCAGCGCCGCATCCCCCCGCTCCTCCGCGAGCAGCCCCAACTGCCCGAAGGTCACGGCCATGCCGGGGAGGTTGTTGTGCCCTTCCTTGATGGTGAGGGATTGGCGGTACCACTCTTCGGCTTCCCCCAGGTGCCCTCGTAGCTGGGCGGCGACGCCGAGCTGGTGGAAACTGTCGGCCATGCCGGAGCGGTTGCCGATGTTCTCGTTGATGGTGAGCGACCTGCGGTACCAGTCCTCGGCTTCCTCCAGGTGCTCTCGTAGCTGGGCAACGACGCCGAGATGGTGATAGCTGACGACCAGGCCGGGGAGGTCGTTGAGGCTTTCTTTGATGGCCACGGATTTGCGGTACCAGCCTTCGGCTTCGGTCAGTCGCCCGCGGTCTTGGGCGACGATGCCGAGCTGGTGGTAGTTGCTGGCCATGCCGGGGAGGTTGTTGAGCCTTTCTCCGATGGCGAGGGACCGGCGGCACCAGTCCTCGGCTTCGGTCAGCCGCCCACGGTCCCGGGCGAGCGAGCCGAGGTGGTGATAGCTCGTGGCCAGGCCGAGGTCGCGATAGCTGATGGCCAAGCCGGGGGGATCGACGAGCTTTTCTTTGACGGCGAGGGATCGGCGGAACCAGTCCTCGGCTTCGGTCAGTCGCCCACGGTCGTGCGCGACAAGCCCGAGCTGGTGATAGACGGCACCCAAGCGGCTGAGGTAGTGGGGATTTCGGGGCTGCTCCTCCAGCGCGTGAAGCATGGTGCGGTAAGTGCTTTCCGCGCGGTCGAGCTGCTTCCTGACGCGTTCCTGTCCGGCCTGGGATCCGGTCGTGTACAGCCACAGGGCACCTGCCGGGGTGCCCAGGCCGGGCGGGGTGCCGTCGTCGGATTCGACGGCCAGCCGTGCCCGGTCCGCCCATGATCCTGCCTCTTCCGTCAGGCCTTGCGCGTCCCAGTACTTGTCCAACGGCTGGAATATGAGCTGGGCGTCCAGCCAAAGACCGTGATCAAGAGCGAGGCCGAGCATGCTGCCGAGCATCCGCCGCTGTTGGCCGATCAGGGCGAAGGCGAGCTGAGCGTTGCCGCCGGTGGCCTGTCCGTCCAGCCAGCCGCCGAAGGCGGCGTGGGCCGATACGAGGGCCCGGACGGCCGCTGCCCGTTCTGTGGCGTAGGTGTCGGGGGTACGGGTGCGCCAGTGCGCGGCCAGGTGCGCGGGCAGCGCGGGATGCAGGCGGAACATGGCCGAGGCCGAGTGCATAGGCATCAGCAGTCCAAGGTTCGCCGCCCGTAGCAGAACCTCCATCCATTGCGGGCCGGTTCGGTCGCGGAAGCGTTCGGGAGCCCCCTGTTCGGTGGAGAAGGCGACGAGGGCATTGGCGTCGGCTACCCCGTTGAACAGGCTCAGGACGGTGAGGGCCTCTTGATCCGCCGGGCTGAGGTGTGTGAACGAGTAGGCGATGCTCGCCGACAGCGAGGTGTGGCGGTTGCCGTTGCCGTCGGCCGCCGGGAGGGCGGCTGTGCCCTGGAGACCGTTCAGGAGGTGTTGGGCGGTGGTGGTGTCCAGGTGGGGCAGCGTCAGGCGCATGCTCAGGGGGTGGCCGTCCAGCCAGCGCATCAGGTCGGCGAACGCCGGGGTCTGCCGCTGCGGCTGGGCGGATGGGTAAGGCGCGAGGAGTTGATGGGCGTACGCGGTGGCGTCCTCCGCGCCCAGGCCAGCCAGTTCGATGCGGCGCAGGTCCGGGCCCAGCCAGCTTTCCGGGGTGCGGCTGGTGATGAGCACCGCGCTCTCGCCGCCCCCGGCGGCCACGCGGGTCAGGAAGCCGCGCATCCTGTCCTGCTCCGGCTGGGACAGGGGTGGCGTCGCCCGGCCCGGGTCCGGCATCTCTCGTACCGACTCGAAGTTGTCCCAGATCAGCAGCAGGCGGCGGGCGGCGAGGACTTCCTCGATCACCTTCTGGCGCTCGGAGTTGTCCAGGAGTGCGAATCGCGCGTCGAACAGCCGCTCACCGATGGCGTTGACGACCCCGTCCAGACCGAACGACGCCACCCCCGGTTCGAACGAGTGCCAGAACACCCAGTCCGGGGCATCGACGCCCCCAGTGTCTCGCCACCACCGGCCGAAGGCTTTGGCCAGCTCCGTCTTGCCCGTGCCGCCGGGCCCGTGCACCACGACCACGTGTTGGAGACGGGCCGCCACGTCCAGGGTGTAGAAGTCCGCGTCCCGGCCCACGAACTCGCCCACCGGCTCCAGATCCCGGCCCTGGCCGCCCCTCTCCGGGCCCGCCTCCGACTCTTCGCGGATGCGGGTCAGGATGTCTCCGACGGACTGTTCGGGACTCCGGGTCGTACGCAGATGCGAGAAACGCGCCTCGCTGCGCGTGTACAGCACCGGGACCATCCAGTCCGCCAGCGGCAGCATCCCCTTCATCGACGGCCGCTTGTCGTTCAGCGTGAGCTGTACGCGGCCGGCGGTGACCGCGTCCGCCACCCGGTCACCGGCGAACAGCCGCTCGTAGAACGCCGTCATGAACTCCGCCGCCGCCACCGCGTACACGCTGTACGCCATCGCCACCACGCTCGCGCAGCCCCCGGCCAGCAGCCGCGTGGCCACCGCCGCCTCCAGCTCCGAGCCGACCTGCGCGGACTGGCAGGCGTTCAGGACGACGACCGGGACCTTGGCCCCGGCGAGCACCTGCGCCACCCGGCCCGCCTCGACCAGGTCGCTGCCGCCCCCCGGCTTCTCGAACGCCAGCATCCCCTGCGGGCCGGGGGACTGGTACATCACCGAACCCCAGCCGGTTCCGGCACCCGCCCCCGCCCCTGACGCCTGTCCGAAGACGCCGTGGCCGTCGAAGTGCACCACCTGGAACGGTTCCCCGGCCTCCCGCGCCTCGGCCAGCACCTCACCCAGCCGTTCCAGCGTCGGAGGCCGCAGTACGACCAGCTCCACGCTCCCGCGCACCGCCTCCAACCGCCTCAGCAACGGCCGCGCGATCATCTGGTACCCGACATCCGCCGTCCCCCCGGGCCGGGAGATCACCATCAGCACCCGCAACCGCGAACCCGGGACGTCGAACACGTCCGCCATCCCCGTGTTTTGCAGCGTGCGCGAGATCGCCACCCCGTCCAGCGCCACTGGTACCGGACTGCCCGGAGCGACCATCAGCTCCCACGGACGCCCCAACTGTTCGGCCGACTTCGACAGCAGTGCGATCTCTAGGGGGCCGTTTCGCGCCCGCGCCGCCACGTACGCGTCCCGGGCCGGGCCGGACCCGAAGACGGCCGCGAAGACCTGTTCGCCCCAGTGCGGCAAGGCTGCCGCCACGCGTGCGCCGCGTTCGCCGTACACGGCGGTCGGGAGGCGGAGGTACCGCTCCAAGTACCACCGTAAGTCGGTCAGATCCTCGTCCGACAGCGGCCACACCAACTCCACCGGATCACCGGCCGGCCGCGGGTACTGCTCGCCCGTCGGCCACGACGACACCTGTACGAGTCCGTCGTCCCGTAAATCCACCAGCAGCCGTTCGACCATCAGCCCCGCCCCCCCTGCGGTGGTGCGTGCCGGAGTCAGGCCGTCCAGTTGAGGAACGTTGTCCAGGAGGTGGGGGCGACGGCGAAGCTGGGGCCGTTGTGTGTTTTGGAGTCGCGGAGGTGGATGGAGTGGGGGGTGGTGGCGACCTCAATGCACTGTCCGCCGGCGTCGCTGCTGTAGCTGGACTTGCGCCAGTCGAAGGCCACTTCGATGCACTCGCCGCCACTGTCGCTGCTGTAGCTGGACTTGAACCACCGCAGGGTGCTCGTCGTCATTGCTCTTCTCCCGCCAACCGCTCGATGAGGCCCAGCGATTCGTCCGGGCCAAGGGCCTGAGCCTGGATCTTCGCATACCGGTGAGCGTACGCACTCACCTTTGTAGGATCGCTGATCAGCAGGCTTTCGTCCTGTGGTTCCAGGTAGACCAGGTGCTCGTGGTCGGGTGTTTCGACGAGCGTCAGGCCTCCCCGTCCGCCAGCATGCTCGCCGCGAAGCGCACGGTCGAGAGGCATCACCTGAAGCGTCACATTGGGGCGCTGGCCCAGCACGGCAAGGTGAAGCAACTGCTCGCGCATGATGTCCCTGCTGCCCCACGGGCGCCGTAATACTGCCTCGTCGAGGACGAGTTCGATGAGCGCGGGTGGATCACGGTCAAAGAGTGCCTTGCGAGCCATCCTGGCTTCGACCAGTTCGTCCACACGCTGGCTGGGGAGGGGGGGATAGCCGCCAGCAATGAGGGCGCGCGCGTACGCCTCGGTCTGAAACAACCCGTGGATGACCAGAACCGAGTACGACGACAGGGTAACGACGCTCTGCTCCAGCAGGGCGAAGTCTTTGAACTGCCTCGGGTACTTCTCCAGCCGTAGGTCCAACCGCGCTTGCTCGAAGATCCCGCTCCCCTCGCCGAGCTCACGCTCCAACCCCTCCAACATCTGATCGCTCGCAGGCTGCGCACCCGTCTCCATCGCGCTGATAGCCGAGCCCGTGAACCCGATTTTTTTCCCCAACTCCTCCTGGGACCAACCCTTTTGCTTACGCAGGAGGCGTGCGATGCCCGCAATAGTGCGCATCGCCGCGCTGACCATTTCCTTGTTCTCCGCTCGCGCCATTGCGATCCCCTCTCGACTCAACCGGACTCAACCGGTCTCAACCGGAACCCGCCGTTTTCATCCCGTCTTCAACCACGTTCAAGCAGGTCAGAGCCGTACGCGACCCTCTGGTCGTGGTGTAGAAAACGCTAGCCGGTGGACCGCACACTGTCTGTATGGATGCGAGAACTCGCCAATTAAAGGCAAGCTGGATTCCGTTTACGGGATTCCAACTTCGCAAGGCCGGGGTGCAATTCGACGCCGTACGTGTGGACGGGGACGACGGTCGTCGTCTCGCGGACGCCATAGAGGCAATCACGGCCGGAGACCCGGGCCCCATCGTCGCCGAGGCGAACGGCCGCCGGGCCGTGTACTTCTACTTACCGCCCGGAAGCACCGCGCTGAGGGCCTGGCCGTCGAAGGTGACGCGGTTCAACTCCAGTTACGGGCACGTGAGTTACGTACCCGTACCCGCGTTGAAGGGGGACACCTGGCCGCTGTCCTGGTACGTGCCGCCGACCGGTCCCGACCGGTTCGTACATCCGCTGCTGCTGCTCAACACCGCCGCTCTGCTGCTCGGCGAGGGTGCGACGGCGTGTCAGTGGGGCGATCGGGCCACAGATCCCTCCTGAGGGAAACGTGCCGCTGTCCGATAAGATGCATTTGCTCGTCAAGGACTGGTTTCAGACAACTTCGCGAACTAGGTGGGCAATTGAGCCTATTTGCTGAATGATCTTCCGTGTCCTCGCCGACAGCCGCGCCCAGGTCCTGGGCCCAGCTGCGGGGCGGGGCATGAGAAGCGTTGTCGATCCGAGGAAAGTCAAATGGCGAACGAACTCAAGTACGGTGACAAGATCCACCTCCAGAACGGCTATGGAGGCTTCCGGGGCGGGTACCTCGACACCAACAGCGGCAACTCCGCGGAGGGGGCGTTCTACGGCGTCTCGACCACCGCCACCCCCACCCGCGCCCCGGGCACCGGCACCTGGGAGATCCTGTCCGCCGCCGACAAGGCCGCCGGCCAGCCCGTCCTCAGCGGCGACCTGGTCTACCTGCGGAACACCTACGGCGGTGACGGCGGTTACCTCGACACCAACAGCGGCCCCAAGGCCGAGCAGAAGACCGCCGGCGCGAAGTTCGACGTCTCGACCTCCAAGGTCAAGGACCGCGCGCCTGGGACGGGGCACTGGCGGATCTTCGCCCAGACCTCCGCCAGCACCAACGGCGAGCATGTCCGCGTCGGCGACACCGTCCTGCTGTGGAACGTCTACGGAGGCAACGGCGGCTTCCTGGAGACCAACGGCGGCACCACCGACGAAGGCGCCGCCTACGACGTCTGCACCAACGCCTACTTCAACCGCAGCTCCAACGTGGCCGACTGGAAGATCCACAAGGCCCAGGGCTGACCACAGCCGCACAGTGCCCCGGCGGACCGGACCACGGTCCGCCGGGGCACTGCCGATGGACGACGCTCAGTTCTTCGTCTTCCAGTTGGCGGTGGCCAACTTGAACCGTTCCTGGTGAGTCATCTCGGGGTGCTCCACCGCCAGCCGCGCCAGTTCCGTCTTCACGAATTTGTTGAAGGGGGTCAACTTCTTGCTCCCGCCGCTCGTGCCGGCCTTGGCCCTCGCCCGGGTCTGCTGTGGTGCCATCTCTGCCTCCGGAATCGTTGTCGCTGCTCAGTGAGCTGATGGCGCGGTGCCCGCCGCTACAGCGCCAGGTCCGCGCGCAGGGCCCGGGCGCAGGCCACGGCGGCTGCGGTGGCGGCGTCGGGGGTGTTCTTGCGGTCCTCATCCCAGGAGCAGGCCACCACGATGCCCGGAACACCCACCAGCACGATGCCGTCGCCCTCACCGTGCAGGTGCGTGACCGGCAGCGGGCCCGCCTGGCCGCCGTCGGCCTCGCCGTGTTCGGCGACGCGGTACTTCGTACCGCCGAAGTCCACGAACGTGCCGGTCTCCTCGCCGTCGACCAGGTCGAACAGCGCGTCGGCGTCGGTGGTGAAGAAGTCGGTGGCGTCCTCGTAGGTGTCCGCGTCACGGATCCCCAGGGCTCCGGCCAGCACAGCCTGCTCTTCGTCGTCGTTGAACAGGTAGAGCGCGGCGGCATGGGGTGCGGTTGTGGCGCCGTCGTTGGTCCCCTCGGGGTCCAGCAGCCGGTCGAGCAGGTAGCTCTCCCACACGGTGTCGGTTTCCCCGTCGAAATCGATCTCGCTCAATCCAGTTCCCCTCGCGGTACATGTCGCCGGACACCCGGTGGGTGCCTGGCGCGTCGATCACGCACAGGAATACCAGCGGGAGGCGAGCAGCGGATCCGCCATCGGAGCGGCGCACGGTTGCACTCGGGAGTGCTCGGCGGCGTACGGAGTGAGCGCGAGACAGGGCGGGGCGATGGTCAGCGGCCCAACGCCCAGGTCACCATCAGCGGAAACTCTTCTTGCCAGAACGCGTCTCCGTGCGCGCCGGGCCGTTCGGTCATCACGACGTCCGCGCCCGCGTCGCGCAGAGCGTCCGCCCATCGCGTCGCGTTCTCGCGGAAGAACGGTTCCCGCGTGCCGGCGACGAAATACGCGCGGGGGAGCGAGGTCGGCAGCGGGCGGGAGGGGCGGTAGCCGGCGCCCGGTGACGCGCAGAGGACCGCACCGTAGAGGTCCGGGTGGCGGAGCCCGAGGGCGAGGGCCAGTTCCCCGCCGGCGGAGACACCGAATACGGCGGTGCGCTCGGCGGGGAGGGCGACTCCGAAGCGTGAGCGGGCCCATCGGCGGACGTCGTGGACGAGGAACTCCTCGTGTGCGGCGAACCGTTCCGGGTCGAAGTCCGGTGAGTATTCGTGGAGCCGCCGCGTCTCGTCGGCCGGCCGGTGCGCGCCGACGACCATGGTGGGCGGCACGTGGGCCGCAGCCTCCAGGGCCTCGCCCCACTGTGCGACCAGCTGGCCGTCACCGGCGTACACGACGGCCTCGGGCGGGCTCGGCGGGACGTATGCCGTGACGTGCCGACCGCCGTCGTACCCGAGTGTCTCGGTGACGAGTTCCCCGGCGATGGGCATGGTCGTCGTCTCCTTGTCGGCGGCCCCCCCCTCGAATGACCCTAGCGCTCGGACCCGACAGCAGATGCGCGCGTCGGGGGCGCGCGAAGCGGTTGTGGTGGTCGACGCCCCACAGCTCGGGGGTGCCTTGTGGGCCGGGTGGGCGCCCAGGGCGTTACCTCGGAGGTAATGGTGTCGGGCGGGCGGGGGTGGCGAGGATGGGGATCTCGCCGCGTCGGTCGGGTACGGGGTACGGGGTACGGACGCGGATGTCGGATTGGAGGGACGAGCCATGTCTACAGCCGCAGCCGCAGCGTCAACCGGGGCCTCAGCCGGAGCCGGAGGCGCAGCCGCGCCGGAGGCCACTCGCGCCGTGGTGCGTGAGTTGTTGCGCCGGATCGGGGAGGGGGATCCGGCGGGCATCGCCGAGATGTATGCCGTACGGGTCGACTGGAAGCTGGACTGGCCGGAGGCCGAGCACGGCCGCCGGACGGGCACGCCGTGGATCCGGCACCGTTCCACCCGGGCGGATGCCGCCGACCACTTCCGCGAGCTGGCCGAGCACCATGCCGCCGGGGAGGCGGCGACCGAGATCGAGCGGATCCTGGTCGACGGCGGTGACGCGGTCGTGCTCGGTGAGATCCGGCAGACCGTACGGTCCACCGGGCGCGCCTATCGTGCGCGGTTCGCTCTGCACCTCACCGTCGAGGACGGACTGGTGACGCGGCACCATGTCTACGAGGACAGCCTCGCGGTGGCGCGGGCGTTCGGGACGCAGGACTGAGCGAGCGCGGCCCGTGCGGCCCGTGTGGCCCGTGCGGCGCCCGGGTGCGGGCGCGTGGTGCGCCGGCCGGGACGCCTATCCGGGTGAGGTCTCGGCCACGGCGACCGTCTCCGAGCCTTCGCGGCGTATCCGCTCAACTCCCCAGGCGCCGAGCGGCCGGAGGGCGTTGTTGAGCGTACGACCCTGCTCGGTCAGGGAGTACTCCACCCGTGGCGGGACCTCGGCGTGAACGACCCGGTGCACGAGACCGTCCTCCTCCATCTCGCGCAGGTGCTGCGTCAGCATCTTCTCGCTCACGCCCGGCAGATCGCGACGGAGTTCGGCGAAGCGGCGTACACGATGGGCGTCCAGCTCCCAGAGGATCAATCCCTTCCACTTGCCGCTCACCACGTCGAGCGCGGCGTCGATGCCGCAGATGTAAGGCCCGCGTCTCGGCGCCTTGGCCATTACTGATCCCCTTACTGAAAGGTAAGTACCGCAGTAAATAGTGGGTACTTCCGAGACTAGTCGCGCCCTCCGAGCATGGAGGGGTGAACGAACACCAGAACCACACCACCCGGCAGGGCAACTCCGTCACCGTGATCGGGCTCGGCCCGATGGGCCGGGCGATGACGCGGACCCTCCTCACCGCCGGCCACCCGGTCACCGTCTGGAACCGCACCGCAGGCCGGGCCGACGACGTCGTCGCCGCCGGAGCGACGCTCGCGGCGACACCTCGCGAGGCGATCGAGGCGAGCGACCTCGTGATCCTCAGCCTTACCGACTACCGGGCGATGTACGACATCCTCGGCGGCACCATTGGCGGCGACGGCGACGGCGGCGGCAACGGCGATAGCGGCAGCGCCACCCCGTCACTCGCCGGCCGGACGCTGGTCAACCTCAGCTCAGACACCCCCGACCGCACGCGCGAGGCGGCCACCTGGGCGGCGGGCCACGGCGCCGCCTTCCTCAGCGGTGGAGTCATGGTCCCGGCACCGATGGTCGGCACGGAGGCGGCCCACGTCTACTACAGCGGCCCCGGCGAGGTGATGGAGAACCACCGGGGGGTGTTGGCACTGCTCGGCACACCCCGGTATCTGGGCGAGGACCCGGGGCTCGCCCAGATGATGTACCAGGCCCAACTCACCGTTTTCCTGGCCACCTTGTCGGGACTGATGCACGCGACCGCGATGCTGGGGACGGCGGGAATGAAGGCCAGGGAAGTCCTGCCGGAGCTGCTCGCCTCCGCCGACGCGATCGGCGGCATCCTCAGGGCCGGCGAGGAGCACCCCGGTGCCGCGCTCGATGCCGGGGAGCATCCCGGCGACCTCAGTACGGTCACCATGATGGGCGCGACGGCCGACCACATCGTGGAGACGAGCGCGTCGCTGGGCCTGGACCTCTCGCTCGCCGTGGCCGTACAGGCCCACTACCGGCGCGCGATCGAGAACGGGCACGGCGGCGACAACTGGACCCGCATCATCGACAGCATCCGGGAGCCGCGCTGACCGGCCTCGGGGAGCTGGCGGGTTTCCGACGGAAGTCCCGGGAGCGCGGCGGTGTCCGGTCGCGGCGCCGGTACGTTTCCCGTATGCGGAACGATCAAGGGGTGGGCTGGTTCAGCGTGGAGACCCCGTTGCCCACGGGTGGGATGCGCATAGGGGTCACGGACCAGGGTGTGGTGTCGACCGTGGCGTTCGGGGCGGAGGTCGGCGGCGACGCGGACTTGGGCGCGGACAGCGGCCCGTACACCGGCCCGGACCTCACCACCGAGGACCGGAGAGCCGCCGCTGTCACGGCCCAACTGGCCGAGTACTTCGCGGGCAGGCGAAGGGAGTTCGACCTCCCGATCGACTGGCGTGCGACCACCGGCGCCCAACAGACCGTCCTGCGGACCCTGCACCGCACGGTGGGGTACGGCACGACGATCACGTACGGCGAACTGGCCGACCGCAGCGGGGCGTTCGACGAGGACCCCGACGAACGCGGCCTGCGGGCCAAGACGGTGGGCTCGATCATGGGCTCGGCGCCGGTCTCCGTCCTGGTGCCGTGCCACCGGGTGGTGGCGGCGGGCGGGATCGGCGGTTACGGCGGGGGTGAGACCGGGCTGGCGACCAAGCGGTGGCTGCTGACGCTGGAGGGGGTGTTGGCGCCTACGTTGGACTGGTCGTGAGCGGGGGCGCGGTGCGTGCGGCGCGCTGACCGTACGTACGAAGGTGGGTACGTAGGTAGGTAGGTACGCGCGCCGCGCCGTTCTCGATTCCCGATTCCCGATTCCCAATTCCCGATTCCCAATTCCCAATTCCCGAAGGATCCTCAGCGGCGCGCGTGGCGGATCGTCAAGCGTCCGAATCCCATGGTCCCGGAGATCCGGATCGTTGGGCCGCCCGGGCGGGGGGGCAGCCGGGGTGTGTAGCGCGAGTCCTTCCAGCCGGTGCGCAGACCCTCGATGTCGACGATCGCGTCGCGAGGCACCGTGATCTTGGCCCGGCCGGTGCCGAGTTGCAGCTCTATGTCGACCACCGGATGGTCGATGACCGCCCGGGACAGGTCCAGCCGCACCCTGCCGAACGCGGACCGGACCTTGAGGCTTCGCGGTACCCGCCACACGCCGCGCCGCCGGATCCGTCCGCCGGCGGCGGCGATCGTGGACGTGGTGGCCGCCTTCTCCGCCGGGAGGGCGGCCAGCGCCGCCGTGAGTTCGCTGTGCGTCGGGACGGTGAGCACCTGGTGCAGGCGTTCGTCCAGGTCGTCGTGAGAGATGTGGCCCTCGGCGTACGCCTCTTGGAGGCGCCGTACGGCCGTGTCGCGGTCGTCTTCGGTGATGAGCGGCGGCCGGCCTTCCGGCGGAGTGGTCACTTTTTCACTGTACTGCTCCGCTCTACGGGCGAGGCGGGGCGGCATCGGTGAGGAAACGGCCCTCCAGGAACTCTTCCCAGGTGCGGGTGCCGAAGTCTGTGCCTTCGAGGGAGAGGTTTCCGTCGGCCCGGTACACGCGGCCGGCCTTTCCCGGCATCCGGACGGGGAGCAGCGGTCGCTTCCTGCCGGTGGCGCGCAGGTATGCGCGGATCGCGTCGGCCGACTCGTACACCTTCGGTCCTGCGAGGTCGGGCACCAGCCCGGCGGGCTTGTCCAGGGTCAGTTCCACCAGGCGGGCGGCCACCTCGCGGGAGTCGACGGGCTGGAGGCGGAGGCCCGGGACGGGGATCACGGGCAGCTTGGCCATCTTCTCGACGACGGTCAGCAGCAGGTCGTGGAACTGCGCGGCCCGCAGGGTGGTCCAGGGCACGCCGGAGGCGGCCACGGCCTCCTCGGCGGCGAGCTTGGACGTGAAGTAGCCGAGCGGGACGCGGTCGGCGGCGATGACCGAGATGAACACGAGGTGTTTCACCCCGGCGCGGGAGGCGGCACGCACCAGGTTCCGGGTGGCGACTTCGTCGCCCTTGGGGCCGCCGGCGAGGTGGAGGACGATCTCGGTCCCGTCGACGGCGGCCTGGATGCCGTCGCCGACGTCGTTCTTGAGGAGGTCGGCGGTGACGTACTGGACGGGGGCCTGGTCGTCTGTGAGTGGGTGGGGGCTGGGGTGAGGGTTGGGGTGGGGGTGGCGGCTGAGTACCCGTACGTCGTGACCGGTGGCGCGGAGGAGCGGGAGGACGTGACGGCCGAGGGTGCCGGTGCCGCCGGTGAGGAGGATGGGTGGCGTGGTCACGGGTCGCGTGGTCATGGTCTCTCCAGAGTGGTCGGATGCGGTTTTCGCCCCCTGTCACCTCAGCAGGTTCCGGAGGGTCTGGTTCTTTGACACTCCGCGAGTGAGGGATGTGACCGATGGGCGACGAAGCATGGCTGACCGGGCGTTTCGAGGAGAACCGGCCGCGCCTGCGCGCGGTGGCGTACCGGATGCTCGGCTCGGCGAGCGAGGCGGACGACGCCGTACAGGAGGCATGGCTGCGCATGAGCCGCGCCGACACGGACGACGTGGAGAACCTCACCGCGTGGCTGACGACGGTGGTGGCGCGGGTGTGTCTGAACATGCTGCGTACGCGGCGGTCGCGGCGCGAGGAGCCGCTGGAGCTGTACGGGGCGGGGCGGCGGGGCCGGGGCTGGGGGTGGGCGTGGGCGCTGGGCCTGTCGATCCCGAGGAGGAGGCGCTGCTGGCCGACTCGGTCGGGCTGGCACTGCTGGTGGTACTGGACACGCTGGCCCCGGCGGAGCGGCTCGCCTTCGTCCTGCACGACCTGTTCGCCGTGCCCTTCGGTGAGATCGGCCCGATGATCGAGCGTTCGCCGACGGCGGCCAGACAACTCGCGAGCCGCGCGCCGCCGGGTCAGAGGGGGCGCGCCGGTGCGGGAGCGGATCTCACGCGCCAACGCCGTGTTGTCGATGCCTTCTTGGCGGCGTCACGTGGTGGGGACTTCGAGGCGCTGGTCGCGCTGCTGCACCCGGATGTGGTGCTGAGGGCGGACCGGTCGGCCGGCCCGACGCCCGCTCCTCTGCTCATTCGGGGGGCACGAACGGTGGCCAGGGGCGCGATGGCGGCGACGGGACGGGCGAGGTACACCCAACCGGCGCTGGTGAACGGGGCGGTGGGACTGGTGATGGCCCCTCGCGGCCGGTTGTTCCTGGTGCTGAGCTTCACGATCACGGAGGGCGGGATTGCCGGTATCGACGTGATCGCGGACGCGGAGCGTCTGCGGGCGTTGGACTTGGCGGTGCTGGAGGGGTGAGGGGGGCGGAGGGTGAGGAGCGGGGCGGGGGCGGGGTTTGTCGCGGTGATCGACGACGTGGTGGTACGCCGTACCCACCTGGACTTCTACCGGCGGACGCTGCGAACCCACCCGTTCCACCTCGTGGTCCTGGCCCCGGGCCCGGCGGCTGCCTGGCAGCGCAACCAGACGAGGGCGAAGACCCTGACGACGGACTGGTCACCACTGGACGAGGCGATGCGCACGGAATTGGCCGGCCAGGGAACGTGGATCGACAACGCGGCCCAGACGGTGGAGGAGACGGCCGAGGCGGTGCTGGATGCGGTGGGGGGTTAGTGGTGGGGGTGGGGTGGTTGGGTGCGGGTTCGGGCCGAGGGGTAGTCGGGGG
>NZ_WWJY01000786.1 GCF_009865405.1 Streptomyces sp. SID3212
GCCCGCGAAGCGCGGGTCGGCGTGGGTGGCGGCCGTGGCGATCCACACCGGTTCGCCCGCGCGGATGACGTACTCGCCCAACCGCTCGTCCTTCAGCGGGAATCGCGGCACGAAGTTGGCCAACGGCGGCTTCCTCAGGGCGACATGGTTGACGGCCTCGCGGATCATGCCGGCGGACAGGCTGGCACGTGCGCGGCCGTCGCCGGTGATGATCTCGACCACGGCGTTGGTGATGAGGATGCTCGCGTGATCCGAGATCATCCCCATGAGCATGGTGAGTTCGTGGGCCAGCTCCTCGGTGGTCAGGCGGGGATGCGCGGCGAGCAGGTAGGAGGGGAAGTCCTCGCCCGGCCGGTTCCGCTTCTCCTCGCCGAGTCTGCCCATGGCGGCCAGGACCCGCGCGGACGCCTCGGCCGCGTCCGGTCCCGCGTCGAGGATCCGCCAGATGTCCAGGAGCGCCTCGTCGCCCGGTAAGCCCGAGACGCCCAGCAGTTCACCGGCGACCATCAGGGGCAGCGGGCGCGAGAACTGCGCGGCGAGGTCCGCCGTACCCGAACGGCCCCCGCGTACCAGGATGGTGATGAGTTCGTCGGCCGTCCTGCGGATGTTGTCCCTGAGTCTGCGGGCCTGCGGATGGCCCGGGTCCTGGAACGGTCTGAGCGCCGCGTCCCAGGCGGCCCGGTAGCGGGCGTGGTCGGGGCCGCCGCGCGCCATCATGTTCCGGGCCGTCAGGGCGGGGGCGACCGGCCAGTCGGCGGGGACGCGGCCCTCGTTGCGGGCCCGCCAGTGCCGCATGCCCTTGGGCCAGCGCTCGTCGTTCTGGAGTACGTACAGGGCTTCCGGGTAGCCGAGCACCAGCCAGACGGGCACCCCCAGCAGGTCCACGGGTGCCACGGCCCCGTGCCGCCGGCGCAGCCGCTCGTGCACCACGTCCGGGTGGTCCTGGTACTCGCGCCCCAGCAGGGGCTCCCGGCTCAGTGACTCCAGGGTCAGGGCTCCGTCGCCCGTCCCGCCGACTCGTTCCACGTCTGTCTCTCCCACGGTGTTCCCACCACCCCGGTGGGGCCGATGATCACACAGTGGTCCTGGAGGACCACGCGGGCCAAGCCCGGCGACGTCAAAACCTTGGCCAACGTTCGCGGCGGGGCGAGGGGACGGCGGCCGGTGGGGCGGCGGCCGGTGGCGCCCGGTGGTGTGCCGCGACGCACCCGGCCGGTCGGAGATCGTTCGCCCCGTGGGGCCTTAAGCTCGGCGGATGGCGAAGTATTTCGATGTGCACCCAGAGAACCCCCAGCGACGCACCATCAGCGGTGTGGCGGACAACATCCGGTCCGGCGCGCTCATCGCGTACCCCACTGACTCCTGCTACGCCCTGGGATGCCAGCTGGGCAGCCGTGACGGCATCGACCGCATCCGGTCGATCAGGAAGCTCGACGACCGTCACCACTTCACGCTGGTGTGCCAGAACTTCGCGCAGCTGGGCCAGTTCGTGCACATCGACAACGACGTGTTCCGCGCGATCAAGGCGGCGACGCCCGGCAGTTACACCTTCATCCTGCCCGCGACGAGGGAGGTGCCCCGTCAGTTGCTGCACCCGAAGAAGAAGACGGTCGGGGTCCGGATCCCCGACCACGTCGTCGCGCAGGCCCTCCTCGCCGAACTGGGTGAGCCGCTGCTGTCCAGCACCCTGCTCCTGCCCGACGAGGAGGAGCCACTGACGCAGGGCTGGGAGATCAAGGAGCGGCTCGACCACGAGGTGGACATCGTGATCGACTCGGGCGACTGCGGCACCGAGCCGACGACGGTCATCGACTTCTCGGGCGACGAGATGGAGATCGTACGGCGGGGGGCGGGCGACACGGCCCGGTTCGAGTAGCCGGGGCGGGCGGCCACCGACCGGACGCCGGCCGACCGCCGCCGGACGTCTCCCGGGGCCGGAGCCCGGCACACCCCGTTACGGTGGTCCCCCATCCCATCCGCAGGGGGCAGCCGTGAAAGTGTCGTTCTGGACCGTCCTCGCCGTCCTCCTCGCCGCCCTCGCGGTCGGCAGCTTCGCGTCGGCGGGCCCCGGGGCCGGCGGGCCCAGCGAGGTCGGTGACCTGGTCGTCACCGCCGTGCTCGCCGTCGGGGCGTGGGCGAGCTGGAAGATGCGGCGGCGGCGATGACCGTGTGATCAGGCCGACGCCTTGGCCAGGTTCTTCTCCAGGTTCTTCAGGTAGGCGCCCATGAAGTGGTCGCGGATCCCGTCCGAGGTGGGGGCCAGGAGGTCGGCGGTCAGGCCCTTGGCCCGGTCGCGCAGCCCGGTCAACAGCGGCATTCTGTCGTGCAGTTCGCCGTCGGCGTCGAAGTAGCGGATGGTGTCGACGTGGGTGAACACCGGCTCCGGCGGGACCTGGGGCACGATGTCGTTGTTGTTGACGAACCGGTAGGTGCGGTTCTTGAGCGCGGTGTTGTGCGCGGCGGCCAGCAGCCGGTCGCAGGTCCGGGGCTGCCCGTACGTGTAGATGCCGTGCGGTACGACTCCGGGCCGGTCGAGGCACAGCCGGGTGCCGGCCAGCATGGCCAGCGCGCCGCCGAGGCTGTGCCCGGTGAACCAGACGCTCTGCCCGCCGGCGCCGAACTCGGCGACAGTGTCGCGTACTTCGGGGTAGACCGAGGCGAGCGCCTGGTGGAAGCCGTAGTGCACGAAGCCCTTGCCGCCGGGGCCGGGGACGGGCGGGGTGGTGGTGTCCGAGAGCCAGTCCTTGATCTGTGTCGGCTCGGTGCCCCGGAACGCGACCACCACCATCCGGTCGCTGCCCGCCACGTACGCCTGGGTGTCCTCCAGCGGGAAGGGCAGGGCGTGCGGCGACACGAAGTGCCGGAACCGGTCGAACCCCCAGGCGGCCGTTTCGTCCCGCGCCGCGTCGGCGTCGCTGTACGCCAGTTCGGCGGCCCTGGCCAGCCAGTACGCGTGCGTCAGGTCGTACCGGGTGACGGAGTGGTCGATGGGGGTGACGGGCACGGGGCCTCCTGCGGCTCGGTCGGGCGTGGCAGTTCGATGACGAAGATCATCGGCCACGGGAGCCGCTTCCGCACCACGCGCCTACACCCGATCGGTCGGCGCGCGGGAGCCCGCCGGGCCTGGACCGCACGCCCTCCGCCCGCCGCCCACAGTCCGTGCCGCGCCGGTGCCCGGCACGGCCACGCGTCCCGCCGTCGCCCGCGTCGTGAGCGTCCGCCTCATGGCGAGGGCGACGCGTCGACCACGGCGAAGAGGTCGCGTGCCGTGCTGCCGTCCGGGAGGAGCCAGGCGGCGGAGACGTAACCCAGCGGTTGTTCCGTACGGGCGGCCACGTCGTCCTCGCCGGGCCGCAGAACGCGGTTGAGGAGGACGGTCAGCTCGGTGTCCGGGCCGGGCCGCGCGCCGGCGGAGGCCGCGTCGGCGGTCCGTACGAGAAGACGTGTGCCATACGTCCCGTCCGTCACCCGCGTCGACCTGATCGGCCCCGGCCCACCGCTCCCCCCGAAGAACGAGGTGACCGTCGGGTCGGGGGTGTCGCTCACGCTCTGGTCCTGCGCCTGCGCCTCACCCCTGACGAGGGCGAGCAGTTGGGCGACCACCACCGGGTCATGGGTCCCGTCGTAGACCCATCGCCGCCCCAGCACCTCGTGCTCGGTGGTGCCGACGAGCGCGTGGTCCGCGCCGTCGAGCGGCGCGCCGCGATAGCTGAGCGGGACCTGGTACGAGACCGGTTCGTCGCCGGACCAGTCGGTCACCACGATGAACTCGATGCCGACCGCGCCGTCCGGGTCGTCGAGCCGGAAGCCGCCCACCTTGGCCAGTTCCGCCTCGTCGCCCTGGCCGACGTACCACGGCCGGCCGGGCAGCCACCCGGCGAGCAGCTCCAGCTTGCCGGGTTTCAGTGTGACGTGGTGGATGGTCGCCATGCCTGATCTCGCTTCCCCTGAGCCGCGCGGGCCTCGCGATCATCTCACCGCGCCCCGGGTCCTGCCGAACCATTTTTCCGGAGCCCGCGCGCATCCGGGGACTCCGCTCGCGCGAGTGTGTCCGCCACGGTGGTGACGGCGGTCCGTACGACGGAGCGCAGATCGGCGTCGGACGTGCCGGCGCGGCTCAGTACCGCCAGCGACTGGACGACGGCGACCACGAACACGGAGAGTTCCTCGACCACCTGGTCGTCGGCGCCGGAGGCCGCCAACACCCCGCTGACGCGCGCCCGTTGCTGCCCGAGCAGGGTCCGGACGCGCTCACGGCTGCTCGCGGTGAGGGTCGCCGACTGCGCGGTCGACTGCGCGACGAGGCATCCGTCGGGGACGTCCGGGTCGGTGATGCGGTCCAGCACCACGCCGAAGAACGCCTCGACGGCGCGTACGGGCTCGTCCGGATGCGCGGCGAGCGCCCGCTCGTACCGGGCGCCGTAGATCGAGGAGTAGCGGTCGAGGCACTGCCGGAACAGGGCGTCCTTGCCGCCGAACGTCCCGTACAGCGATCCGCGGCCGAGACCGGTGGCGTGGCCGAGACGGTCGACGGAGGCGTCCGCGTACCCCTGCTGCCAGAAGACGTGCATCGCCCGGTCCAGGGCGATGTCGACGTCGAACTGCTTCCGCCCCGCCATGCCGTACCTCCTGATGCGCGTGGGCCGCCCCGGCGGCGCCTGTACCGGAGAGCGTACCCATGTCTTGGAACGATCGGTCAAAGTATCTTGTACCGATCGATCCAACTTGTGTACGGTCCCTCTCACGCCCCCGGGAACTCACGCCCCTCGGAAAGAGGACCGCCATGCACGCGTCACCGACCCGCTCACCCGCGCCTGAGGGCCCCGGCTCGGTCTCCGGGGTGCCGCACCTCCCGGCGGGTTTCGCCGATACCTTCACCAGCCGGTACGTGGACACCGGCAGGGATGCCGGCCCCGACGGGCTCCGCCTGCACGCCGTCACCGGCGGCGACGGGCCCCCGCTGCTCCTTCTCGGCGGGTGGCCCCAGACCTGGTACGCCTGGCGTCTCCTGATGCCCGCCCTCGCCCGGGACCACCAGGTCGTCGCCGTCGACCCGCGGGGCGTCGGACTCTCCGACAAGCCCCGGGACGGGTACGACACCGGCACCCTCGCGGCGGACATGGTGGCGCTCATGGGCGCGCTCGGGCACGAGCGTTTCGCGATGGTCGGTCACGACATCGGCATGTGGACGGGCTACGCGCTGGCCGCGGACCATCCCGGCCGGCTCGACCGCCTGGTGGTCGCCGAGGCCGCCATCCCCGGCCTGGCCCCGTCCCCGCCCCTGTTCGGGGACCGTGAACTCAACGACCGGCTCTGGCACTTCGGCTTCAACCGTCTGGGAGAGCTGAACGAGCTGCTGGTCCGGGGGCGGGAACACGCCTTTTTCTCCCACCAGTTCGCCTCGAAGGCGGCGAGCCCGACGGCTCTGCCCGCCCACGCCGTCCAGGTCTACGTGGAGGCTCTCGCGGCCGGTCCTGAGGCGCTGCGGTGCAGTTTCGAGTTCTACCGCGCGCTCGACACGACGATGGAGCAGAACAGCCGCCGCAAGGAGCGCCGATTGACGCTTCCCGTCCTGACACTCGCGGGAGCGGAGTGCTCGGGCGAGCTGGTCGGGAACACGATGCGGCTGGCCGCCGACCACGTGGAGAGCCGGATCCTGCCCGACTGCGGCCACTATCCCGCCGAGGAGGCACCGGGGGCGACACTCGCCGCGCTGACGGCGTTCCTGGCGCCGTACCGGCGGGCTTAGACCGTACGGGACGTCCTAGGGCGCGTCCCTGGGGGCCGGGACCCGGCCGCAGAGCACGTTGCCCGGTTCCGCCGGATCGTCGCTCATCCAGAACTGGCGCCACAGCAGGGCGAATTCCTCGCGGCTGAGGTGGCCGTCGCCGTTCAGGTCGAGGAGCTCGAAGACACCCGTCACGTCCACGGGCCGGCCGTTCCAGGTCTCGACCAGCCGGCGGTGTTCCTCCGGAGAGATCACGCCGTCGCCGTTGGCGTCCACGGCGTCGAAGACGGTCTCGGCGGTCGCCGTGACGTCCGCGACCATGGCGGGCAACTTGTCGACGAGGGCGAGCAGTTCGCCCATGTCGATCGCGCCGTCCCCGTTCGTGTCGCCGGTCTCCAGCAGCGCCGCCCACCACCCCATCAGCAGCGTCTCCACCCGGTCGCGCAGTTCCGTGCCCGGGTCCACTCCCGGGAGGCGGTTCCAGCGGGCGACCAGCGCCCTGAAGTCCTCTTCGCGCAGGTAGCCGTCGCCGTCCGCGTCGAACGCGGCGAACATTGTCCTGAGCTTGCGCTCCTGAAACGTACTGGCCATGAGCGGCCTCCCTCTCGGCGCGGGACAACGGCGGTCCGACCAACTGTTTTTCACCATAGGCCGAGAGGCGCCTCCACCCCCACGGGCACATCCAGGCGAAGAGTCACCCACAAGTGCGACAATGAGAAAAGGCCACCGCGTGTTCGTGGAGGGACCGCACATCTCTCCAACAACACACGGTGGCCGCCCTCCGTGTCACCGCCGAGACCGGTCAGATCGATAACGGTCCGGTGGGAACAGGTGGGTGGGGACCGTCAGAGCAGTTCCAGCCTGGTGATCTCCCGTCCCGCCGACCGGTCCATCACCATCCGCAGTCCGGCCGCCCGCGTCCTGTCGTACGCGGCCTCGTCCGTGACGCCCAGCTGGAACCAGACCGCCTTGGCCCCGAGCGCCACCGCCTGGTCGGCGACCTCGCCCGCCAGGTCGGAGTTGACGAACACGTTCACCACGTCCACCGGGAACGGGATCTCCGCGAGCGAGGCGTACCCCTGCTCGCCCTCCACCGTCTCGGCCTTGGGGTGCACGGGCACCACCCTCTTGCCGATGCGCCGCAGCTTGTCGGCCACCCGATAGGCGGCCCGTTCCTCGTTGTTGGACAGGCCGACCACGGCCCAGGTGTCCCCCGTTTCGGTAAGAATGTGTCTTATCGTCTCATCATCGCCATAGATCGTCATGCGGGTTCAACGTCGGTGACGGCGACGGCGTTCCAGGACCGGGCAGGCGAATCCACCGCCCGGCGGGGCCTGCCTACCGGCGGTGGAGCCTGACGCCGAGGCCGCGGACCGGGACCTCCAGGGTGACGGTGGTGCCTTCCCCGGGTGCCGAGTGGACCGTGAGCTGCGCGTCCAGGAGGTCGGCGCGCTCACGCATGGCCGCCACCCCCACCCCTCCGGACACGGTCGTACGGGGCGGGGCCCGGAGGGCCGCCGCGGCGGCGGGCGTCAGGCCCACACCGTCGTCGGTGACCTTCGTGGAGAGGGAGTGGCTGTCGCTGTCCAGGTCCACGCGGATCCGGGTCGGCCGGGCGTGCTTGACGGCGTTGGTCACCGCCTCCTGCACGATGCGGTAGACGTGAGCCTGCGCCTCGGGGCTCAGTTTCGCGCCGAGTTGGTCCCACCGCGCCCCCACGCGCAGTTCGGCGTCGATGCCGAAGTTGTCCGACGTACTCCGGCACAGTGCCTCCAGCGCCGGGCGCAGGCCGAGTTGGTCGAGGGCGACCGGGCGCAGTTCCGCGATGAGGTGGCGCAACGAGGTGATCTGGTTGCCGACCAGGCGCCGCGCCTGGTCGATGGCTTCCTTCATGACGCCGGGGCGGTCGCTCGCGGAGGCCGAGGTCAGCACGATCTGCACGGCGCCCAGTTCCTGGAGGGTGTCGTCGTGCAGTTCGCGGGCCCAGTGCCGCCGCTCCCGTTCCTCCCCGTCCCGTCTGGCCTGGGTCCACTCGCGGTCGAGGCTGCGGTGGCGCAGGGCGGACCGGCGTCCTATCGCCGCGGCGAAGGCGATCAGGGTGAGGGGGACGAGGTGCAGACCGTTGAGGAGGGGCGCCTCGACGATACGGACCAGGAGCGCCACGGCGATGACGTACGAGATCCCGCCGATGACCGTGAGCCAGGGCCGCCGGGCCTCGGGGCTCAGTACCGCGGCCGCCAGGAAGGACGTACCGGCGGCGAGGCAGAGCGCGAATTCGACGGTCAGCGAGTGATGGGCGACCTCGAACGCGAGCGTGATCAGGAGCAGGAACGAACCGGCCGCCTCGACGACCGCGCCGGCTCGTGCCCGCGACAGGCGGATCATGCCAGCAGCCCGCGCTCACGTGCGGCGGTGACCAGGTCGGCCTTGGTCTCGGCGCCCAGCTTCTCCCGGATCCTGGCACGGTGCGACTCCACCGTCCGTACGGACACGTGCTCGTGCCGCGCGATCTCCTGGTTGGTGTGGCCCTGCGCGAGCAGGGACAGCACCTCCACCTCGCGCGCCGTCAGGGCGCCGTCGTCCGCCGCGCCGGGAACGTCGGGGCCGGTGACGGCCAGGCGGGCGCCCAGCGAGGGCTGTACGTACGTGTCCCCCGCGCCGACCTGGCGGGCCGCCCCCAGCAGCTCCTCGGCGGCGGCCTCCTTCAGCAGGTATCCGGTGGCCCCGGCCCGCAGCGCCTCGCGGGCGAACGCGGGGTCCTCCTGCATGGTGAGGACGAGGATGCGGGTACGGGGCGAGGCGGCCAGCAGGTCGGGGATCGACCGCAGGCTGGACTGCCGCGCCAGGGTCAGGTCCAGGACGAGGACCGCGGGGTGGTGCCGCGCCACGGCCGCGAAGGTCTCCGGCAGGGTGGCGCTCTCCGCGACAATCTCGAAGGCGGGGTCCTCGGCCAGGAGGAGCCGCATGCCCGCGCGGACCACGAGATGGTCGTCCGCGAGCACCACGCTCAGGCGTGGCGACGGTTCCCCACCGGTGACGCGGTCGACGTCGTCCATGCCCCAACCGTAGATCGCGGGACCGCTCCGCGAGAACTCGGCGATCAAGGATGCGGGGAACCCGCACCGGGCGTGCGGCAACCGTGCGGGCCGGCGGGGGCAGGCCCGCGACCACGGTACGGAAGGCGGCAGAGAGCGTGCGGGGCAGTGCCGACGCCATGGGGCCGCCCGGGTCGCAGGCTCGTAGGTGACAAGGTTCGGCACTTCCTCACAGGATGCACACGATGACCTCCCGTCCCACCGCCCGCAGGACCGCGGACTCGTCCGCGATCTCCTCCGACACCCCCTCGGCAGTCCTCTCCCGGAAACTCTTCCAGGCGGCGCAGAACCTCACGGGCGCCGCGGTCCCCACGCTGGCCGACGCGTCCTCCGTGGACGTGCTCGAACAGCTGCTGCGTGGTGAGGTGCCGCCGCCCGGACCCGTCCACGCGAGCGAGGAGTTCCGGTGCGCGGCCTTCGCCACCACGCGGGAGGACGTCGCCCGGAGCGCGTACGCGGTCGGCGGGACGAGCCATGTCCCGCAGGCGACGCCGTTCCGGCAGAGCCTGTCCGATCTGCGTCCGCGCCTGATCCGCCATCTGAGCCACAGCAGCCGGTGGCTCGCTCGCGACCCGGGGCGCGCCCGCCTGATCCGCGAGGCGGGGGCCCACTCCCTGATCGTGCTTCCGCTGACGGTCCGGGGTGTGGTCCTCGGCCTGTTCGTCCTGTACCGGCTGGCCGGGTCGAACCCGTTCGGCGAGGACAGCCTCCAGGAGGCCGCCCGGCTCGCGAACCGTGCCGCGCTGACCCTGGACACCGTCCGGCGCCGCATCGAGGAGGACGCGCTCGCCCGGCTCCTGCGGCACGCCCCCGAGGCGGAGGAGCCTCCGGTGCTCAGCGCGCTCGAAGCGGCCCACGGGCGCGGCCCCGCCGAGTCCACCGCCGCGCAGTGGTACGACGTCCTCCCGCTGTCGGGCGCGCGGGTGGCCCTGGTGGTGGGCACGGCGGCGGGGCGGGGGGTACCGGCCGCGGTCGCCATGCACCAGCTCAGGGCGGTGATCACCGCGCTGTCTGCGCTCGACCTGCCGCCCGACGAGTTGCTGACCCGCCTGGACGACGCGGTGACGCGGCTGGACCGCCGGCCGCCTGCCCCGTACCGGCGACCACCCGACCGGAACCGGCCCGGGACGAGCTGCCTCTACGTGGTCTACGACCCCACCACCGAGCGCTGTGTCGCGGCCCGGGCGGGCGATCCGTCGGTCCTGGTCGCCGACCCGGACGGCGAGGTCAGCACTCCCCGCCTCGCCCCGCACAGCGCCCTGGGCACGGGCGACGAGCCCTTCGAGACCACCGAGTTCGAGGCGCCGACGGGGAGCACGCTGCTGCTGAGGGGTGGGAGCACCGGTCTCCGGCAACGGCACGAACCGCACCCGGCGCAGCGCGCCGGCGCCGACGACGAAGACGCCGATGCCACCACCGACGCTGACGCCGACGCCGACGCCGACGCCGACGCCAACAGCGACAGCGACAGCGACAGCGACACCAACACCGACGACCCGACCACGGAACGGCTCCGGGAAGCCATGATCCACTCCGCACCCCATCTGCCCCGACTCGCCGACCGCGTCCTTCGGCATCTGCCTCTCGACCGGCGGCCTCCCGTCCTGCTGGCCCGGACGAGAGCGCTGGACCCCAAGGACGTCGCCGCCGTGACCCTGCCCCCGGACCCGGCGACCGTCTCCACGGCCCGCGCCTGGGCCGGCCGCCAGCTGGCCGCGTGGCTGCTGGACGACCTCGCGTACGACACCGCCCTGGTGGTCAGCGAACTGGTGACGAACGCCGTCCGCTACTCCGGCGGGCCCATCGGGCTGCGGCTGATCCGCGACGAGCGTGTCCTGATCTGTGAGGTCTCCGACACGAGCGGGGCGGGCCCGCACCCGTACCGTCCGCGCGCGACCGACGAGGGCGGGCGCGGCCTGACGATCGTCGGCCGGCTGACCCAGCACCAGGGCACCCGGTACACGTCCTCGGGCAAGACGGTCTGGACCGAGCAGTCCCTGCCGGAGTGAGTGCGGTGCGGTGTTACGTCAGTGGCTTGGCGTAGCAGAGGCTCAGTTCGTGGAAGCGGTAGTGGCCGAACTTGGCGCAGGGTTCGTAGCCGCTGGACGCGTAGAGCGCGAGCGCCTCGGGCTGCTTGGTGCCGGTCTCCAGCACCATGCGGGTACGGCCGGCGGCCCGGGCGTCGTCCTCCAGGGCGGCCAGGATCAACCGGGCCAGACCCCGCCCGCGCGCCTCAGGGGTCACGTACATGCGCTTGATCTCGGCGTCCCCGTCGGAGTACCCGTCCTCGTTCTTCTCCTGGCTGCGCCAGCCGCCGGTGGCGACCGGGACGCCCAGGTCGTCGTAGGCGATCAGGTACCGGCCGCGCGGCGGCTCGAACATGTCCGGCGCGAGAAAGGTGACGTCGCCTTCGTCGCCGTACCGCTCGCCGTATTCGAGCTGTACGCGATCGTTGAGCCGGACGGCGTCGGGGTGGCCGAAGGAGACAGTGCGTATATCCATCGAAATGATTGTAGTTCCATACATCGCAGCGCTGAGCCACCCCCGCCCCTCTCGGACGGGCGCGGGCCGGAGATCACACCTACAGTGAATCGAACGGCATGAGGGAAGGTGCGACATGGCCAGGACCAACGGCGCACGAGCGACGACGGACCCGACCGGCGTGCTGGACACGCTGGTCGTCTTCGGCATCACCGGGGATCTCGGCCGCAAGATGACGCTCCGGTCCCTCTACCGCCTGGAGCGGCGGGGCCTGCTCGACTGCCGCATCATCGGCGTGGCGTCCACGGACATGAGCACCGCTCAGCTCGCGGCGTACGCGCGCGACGCGATCGCCGCCACCGGGGAGCCGGTGGAGGACGCGGTCTTCCAGCGGTTCGCCGGGCGGCTGACGTACCTGCCCGGCGATGTCATGGACGACGCGCTCTACGAGCGGCTGGCGCGGGAGATCGGCCCGGGACACCGCCCCCTGTTCTACCTGGAGATGCCCCCGTCGCTGTTCGCGCCCATCGTCGAGCGGCTCGGCAAGGCGGACATCCTGGCGAACGCCTGCGTCGCGGTGGAGAAGCCCTTCGGAAACGACCTGGAGTCCGCGCGTCAGCTGAACGCGCGGCTGCGCGCGGTGCTGGACGAGGACCAGTTGCTGCGGGTCGACCACTTCCTCGGCAAGGAACCGGTCATCGAGCTGGAGTACCTGCGGTTCGCGAACCCGGCGCTGGCCGGCCTCTGGGACCGGAACAGTGTGTCGGCCGTCCAGATCACCATGGCGGAGGACTTCGGCGTCGAGGACCGGGGGAAGTTCTACGACTCCGTGGGCGCGCTCCGTGACGTCGTGCAGAATCACCTTCTCCAGGTGCTGGCGCTGGTCACGATGGATCCGCCGACCCGCTCCGACGCGGACAGTGTGCGCGACAAGAAGGCCGAGATCCTCAGCGTCGTCCGCGCGGCCGATCCGGCGCACTGCGTCCGGGGCCAGTACGCGGGGTACGCGGACGTTCCCGGGGTGGCGGCGGGCTCCACCACCGAGACGTTCACCGCCCTGCGCCTGGAGGTGGAGAACTGGCGGTGGACCGACGTCCCGTTCTTCCTGCGGGCGGGGAAGATGCTGCCGCTGCGGGCGACGGAGGTACGGCTCCTGCTGCGCCGCGCGCCGCGGCTGGCCTGCCTTCCCGCGCCGACGCAGGCGGAGCAGAACCAGATCGTGCTGCGTATCGACCCGGATCCCGGTCTGCGGCTCCAGCTGGTCGGGCAGGGCGACGACGCGTCCTGGCAGCCGATCAACCTCAGCGCCTCGTTCGCCCCGGACGTCGGTGAGCCCTTCGAACCGTACGAGCGGCTGCTGCACACCGCCCTGACGGGCGATCACCGGTTGTTCACACGCGAGGACAGCGTCGAGGAGTCCTGGCGCATCGTGCAGCCCCTGCTCGACAACCCGCCCGAGGTGCATCCGTACCAGCCGGGTTCGTGGGGCCCCGAGGAGGCGAAGAAGCTGGTGCGCGGCCATCCTTCGTGGCGCGAGCCGTGGGTGGGCCCGGCGCGCTGAGACCGCTCGCGCGGTCCGGTTTTGAGGTGCGCGCGGTGTGCGCTACCGTTGATCTTGAGCTTGCGGCCGACACACCGGATCGCGGGTCCCGCGTTGGTGGTCCAAGGAAAGACGCCCCGCTTCCTGCGGGGAAATGCAGGTGCAAGGCCTGCCCAGCGCTCCATTGCTCCGTCCAGGGGTGCGACATGTCGTGCCGGAGCCGCCCGGCGGGCGACTGTCCTCAATCGCCGGGCGGGCTGAAGTGACCGCTCGGTGGGCAGCGGGGAGCCGCGGGTCAGTGGTGGGATGAGCGGTACAGGTCCCGGAGCAGGGCGATTTCGGCTCCGTGGTGGAGTACTTCCTGGTTGACCCACCACACGATGTCGACGAACGGCTCCTCCGCATCGCTGCCGTGCGGGTAGGTGCAGTACCCCACGGTGTCGAGCGCCGCGTCGTCCGCCGCCGACAGTGCCTTCCGCCAGGCCGCCGCGCCGTCCTCGAAGGCCGCGACCGCGCTCGCCGCGTCGCCGGGGACGGGATGGTCGTCGCGGGTCAGTACACGACGACCCGCCGTGTGGTCGGCACGGAGCGTCAGCATCTCGCTGAGGTGGCTCAACCGCCAGGCGAGGGTGGTGAAGGGCGGGGGCCACGGGTGCGGGTACGACGCGGCGTCGCGCCCCCACTCGCCCGCGCCCGCCAGGAAGGTCGCGCGTGCGCCCGGGCCGGCCGTGCGCCGCCGGACCGACCAGCAGTCGGGCACCGGCTCCCAGAGGTACTCCGCGTCCGTCAATGCTCCGACCTCGGTCTCCGTGCCGTCGCCGCTGTCCATGACGGGCCCCGCCAGACGGCCGACCAGGCGCTCGCACGCGAAGTCGAATTGTTCCAGGAGAGGGACCAACCGGGAGGGGATCATTGGACGTTCCCATGTTCGACGGAAAGAAGAGCGGACGAGCGGAAGGGCTGAAGGGCTGAGGGAAAGTCCGCCTGGTCCGTCAGCTTCGCACCGCCTTTACCTCACCGCACCTCACTTACCGGTCACCCGGCGGCCGGTCGCCTTCGCGCGCCGCGGAGGTCCGGTGGGTGCGGAAGGTGCTCCGGTACGTGTCCGGCGGCACGCCAAGGGCGCGGTGGAAGTGCCGGCGCAATGTGGCGGCGGTCCCCATGCCCGTGCGGGCGGCGATGAGTTCGATGCTGTCGTCGGTGGTTTCGAGGAGTTCCTGGGCGCGGTGGATCCGCTGGGTGTGCAGCCAGCGCAGCGGGGTGACACCGGTGGCGGCGGTGAAGCGCCGGGTCAGGTTGCGGGTGCTCATGTTCGCCCGGCGGGCCAGGTCGGGCACGGTCAGCGGCCGGTGCAGCCGCCCGCTCGCCCAGTCCAGCAGGTCCGCGAGCGCGTGACCGGTGTCGGCGGGGGCCGGTACGGCGACGAACTGGGCCTGGCCGCCCGCGCGTCGGGCGGGCACCACCAGGCGACGGGCCAGCGCGTTGGCGACCGCCGCGCCGTGGTCGAGGGTGACGAGGTGCAGGCACAGGTCCATCCCGGCGGCCTTGCCGGCCGAGGTGAGGACCGTACCCTCGTCGACGTAGAGGACGTCCGGGTCGACCTGGACGCGGGGGTGGCGCGCGGCGAGTGTGGCGGCGTGTTCCCAGTGGGTGGTGGCGCGGCGGCCGTCCAGCACTCCGGCGGCCGCCAGGACGAACGCCCCGGTGCACAGCGACACGACCCGGGCGCCCCGGTCGTGCGCCGCGCGCACGGCGTCCACCAACTCGCCCGGCAGGTCGGCCTCGACATCACCGCAGGCCGCGACGATCACGGTGTCCGCGTCCGCCAGGGCGTCGTACCCGTGCGGGGTGTCGACGCGCAGCCAGCCGCCGAGCCGCGCCTGCCGGGGCCCGCAGACGCGGAAGTCGTACCACGGCTCGGCCAGCCCTCGGTCGACGCCGAACACCTCGCAGGCCGCGGCGGCTTCGAACAACAGGGCCCCGTCGTACAGCGCCAGCACCACGGAGGTCCGGTCCGAGGAGGTCATGCCCGAAGCCGTCACGTCCGAAGTCGTCACGTCCGAAGAGGTCACGTCCGAAAGTGTACGCATCTCGTCGTTTCAGCCACTCGTGGCCACGGTCCCCGGCCGTGATCCTGGCTGAATGAACAGACAACACCGGGCAGTCGCGGTCATCGGCGCCTACGGCCACACCGCCGCCTTCGTCCTCGCCGAACTGCGCCGGCGCGGCCTCGCCCCCGTCCTCGTCGGCCGCGACGCCACCAGGCTCCGCGCCGCCGCCCGGGCGCACCCCGGAG
>NZ_WWJY01000787.1 GCF_009865405.1 Streptomyces sp. SID3212
CCTGCCCGGCCGGCTGTCCGACCTCCCCCAAGGCTCCTTCCTCGACCGCCGTATCGACGCCCTCTCCGTCGAGGACCGTGCGGTGGTCGCGCAGGACGACTACTTCTACGAGCCCGTCATCGAGGAGGCCGAAGGCTCCTGGATCAAGTTCGACGGCAGGTGGTTCCTGAACCTCGCCTCGTACAGCTATCTCGGACTCGTCGGACACGACTACATCGACCAGCAGGCGCAGCGCGCGCTGGAGCGGCACGGCACGGGTGCCCACGGCGTACGCCTCCTCGCGGGCACCCTGCACCTGCACCGCGAACTGGAGCTGTCCCTCGCCCGTTTCCTCGGCACCGAGGACGCGATCGTCTTCTCCAGCGGCTACATGGCCAACGTGGCGACCGTCGGAGCGCTGGTCGGCCCGGACGACGTCGTCATCGGCGACGTCTACAACCACGCCAGCATCCTGGACGGTTACCGCCTCTCCGGCGCGAAGGTGATCACCTACGCGCACAACGACCTCGCCGACCTGGAACGCGCCCTGCGCGCGGCGGGCGGCGCCGGCCGGCTCGTCGTCACCGACGCCGTGTTCAGCATGGACGGGGACATCGCCGACCTGCCCGGGATCGCCGCGCTGTGCGAGCGGTACGACGCCCCGCTGATGGTGGACGAGGCGCACAGCCTCGGGGTGCTCGGCGCCACCGGCCGGGGCATCACCGAGCACTTCGGGATGGACCCGGCGCGTGTCCCGGTGAAGATGGGCACGCTGTCCAAGACGATCCCGAGCGCCGGGGGTTACGTCGCCGGATCGAGCGACCTCGTCTTCGCGCTGAAGAACAACGCGCGCGGCTGGATGTTCTCCGCGGCGGTCACCCCGACCCAGACGGCCGCCGCCAAGGCGGCGATCGAGGTCATGGAGGCGGCGCCGGGCCTCCCCGGCGCACTGCGGCTCCTCACCGACCGCTACCGCGACAAGCTGCGCCGCCTCGGCTTCGACACGCTCGCCAGCGCGTCACCCGTGGTGCCGATCCTCTGCTCGACGGCCGAACAGGCCCAGTCCATGGCCCGGTTGTGCCAGCGCGACGGGCTGTTCGTCCAGCCGATCGTCTACCCCGCGGTGCCGCGCGCCCTGCCCCGCCTGCGGACCATCGTCAACCTCAGCCACAGCGACCAGGACCTCGACGAAGCGCTGGTGACGCTGGAGAAGGCCGGCCGCCGGGTCGGCCTCATCGCCTGACGTACCGCACCACCTCGCCCACCCACAGCCGACCAGGGAGACCCCGATGAGTGAGATCGACGGCAAGGCGTTCTTCGGCGCGGTGCTCAAGGCCATCGCCTGCACCCGCAACCACAACACGGACCAGAGCCAGTACGCCGAAGGAGTGCTCGAACCCGCCACGCGCATAAGGGAGTTCGAGAAGCAGCTCGGCGAGCGCCCGCCCACCGACGCCGAGGCGGAGCAGGTGCTCGGCTGGCTGGAGTCGACCTTCCGCACCAAGCGGACCCCCGAGGAGGAGCGGGAGCACTACCTCGTGCACATCGCCACGGTGTCGAGGACCGGCTCGGCACCCGCCCCCGCCCTCGCCTCAGCCCCGGCGCCCGCCCCCGCGAAGGTCCTGACCCCGTAAGTGCCGTACGCGCCACAGCGACCCGCCGAGGAGGCAGGCATGCCGGATCCCGCGTGGTACAGCCACGAGATCTGCTTCTGGCACGACCCCGGTCCCGGATCCGGTTACGTACCGGTCGGGCCCGGTGTCGAGCCGCTGCGCCAGTTCGCCGTGGACCCGGACCTGCGCAGGTCCGAGGGGCTGGTCAGGGCGGCCGGGGTGATGGACCGCTTCCGGCAGGTCACCCCCGTACCGGCGAAGGACGACGACCTGCTCCTCGTCCACACACCGGAACACGTCGAACGGGTCGAGGCCGCCTCGGCGCTCGGGGCCGGTGACGCCGGGGTCTACGCGCACGTCAACTACCACAGCGCCCTGGCGGCGCGGCTGGCCGTCGGCGCGTGTGTCCAGGCCACCGAGGCGGTGCTGGCCGGGGAGTTCGACCGCGCCTACTGCCTCGTACGGCCCCCCGGGCACCACGCGGAGCCGGACCGGGCGATGGCGCTGTGCCTCTACAACAACGTCGCCATAGCCGCCCGGGCCGCCCAACGTCTCGGCGTGCGGCGGGTGTTGGTTTTCGACTGGGACGTGCACCACGGCAACGGCATCCAGCGCGCGTTCTACGAGGACCCCGACGTGCTGTACGTGTCCGTCCACCAGGACGGGCTCTTCCCGCCCGCGTCCGGACTCGTCACCGAGACGGGGAAGGGCGCGGGCGCCGGTACGACACTCAACGTGCCGCTGCCGGCCGGGTCGGGGCACGACACCTACCTCGCGGCGGTCCACCGGCTCGTCGTCCCCGCGGCGCGGGCGTTCGCCCCGGAGCTGATCCTTGTCGCGGCGGGCGTCGACGCGGGCGGTCACGATCCGATGGGCCGGATGATGTGCACGAGCCGCACCTTCCACGCGATGACGACCGCTATGTGCGACCTGGCGGACGAACTGACCGGCGGCCGGATCGTGTTCGCCCACGAGGGCGGCTACTCCGCCTGGTACCAGCCGATGCTGGTCCTCGGCACCGCGTCCGCCATCGCCGGTCTCCCGGAACCGCAGGACCCCTTCCTGCACGCCCTGGAACACCTCCCCGGCCAGCGCCTCCAGCCCCATCAGCGCCGGGTCGTCGAGCACCTGGAGACCCACCATCCGCTGCTGGCTGGGGAGTTCGGGCCATGACCGCCGACTGGCTGATGAAGCTGGGCGCCGGGAGTCCGGGCGGGAGCCGTGCCCGGTTCCGCCTCCTCGCGCTGCCGCACGCCGGTGGCTGGCCCTCCGCGTTCCGCTCCTGGCGCCGGGTGCTCCCACCGGACGTCGAACTCCTCGTGGCCCAACTTCCCGGCAGGGGAACGCGGATGGACGAGCCACCGCTCCGCCGGGTCGAACCTCTGGTCGAGGGGCTGACCCGCGCGGTGGCCGCCCTGGAACCCCTTCCGTACGTGATCCTCGGCCACAGCTTCGGCAGTGTCCTCGGCTACGAACTCACCAAGGCGCTCGAACGGAAGGGGCTGCCGCCCCGCCTGCTCGCCGTCTCGGCGCGCCAGCCGCCGTGCTTCCCCAGCGAGGCGCCCTTCGCCCACCGCAGGACGGACGACCAACTCCTCGCCCACCTGGTGGAGATGGGAGGTATTTCGCCCGAACTGATCAGCCGCACGGACCTCGTCCGGGGCGCGCTCACCGCGATCCGGGCCGACCTGGAAGCCATGGAGACCTACCGCCGCCCGCTGTCCGGGACGGCGGTCCCGATCCTGTCGCTCGGCGCGGTGGACGACCCGGTCGTCATCGCCGAGCGGCTGCACCTGTGGTCGCTGGAGACCACGGGCCCCTTCGACCGGCTGATGTTCACCGGCGGTCACTTCTACCTGTACGCCCCCGGCACCGCGGCCTCCGTCGCCCGCCGGCTGACCAACTCCCTGCCGTCCGTCGACCCTTTGACCCTTTGACCCTTTGACCGTTGACCCGTTCCACCGATCGCCGTTCCACCGAAAGGACACGCTGTGAGCACGATCACCGCCCCCCACCATCGGGCCGGACCACGCGAGTGGCTCGGTCTGGCCGTGTTGGCCCTGCCGACCCTGCTGCTGTCCATCGATGTGAGCGTGCTGCACCTCGCGGTACCCCATGTCAGCGCGAGCCTGGACCCCAGCTCCTCGCAGATGCTGTGGATCATCGACATCTACGGCTTCACCATCGCCGGGTTCCTCGTCACCATGGGCACCCTCGGCGACCGGATCGGCCGCCGCAGGCTGCTCGTCATCGGCGCGGCCGTCTTCGGACTGGCCTCGGTGGCCGCCGCGTACGCCACAGGCCCGGCGACGCTCATCGCGGCACGCGCCGCCCTCGGGATCGCCGGTGCCACCCTCATGCCGTCGACCCTGGCCCTGATCAGCAACATGTTCCGCGACGCGAAGCAGCGCGGCGTGGCGATCGCGGTCTGGGTCACCATGTTCTCCCTCGGGATCGCGATCGGCCCGGTGGTCGGCGGCGCGCTGCTCGAATACTTCTGGTGGGGCTCGGTCTTCCTCCTCGGTGTCCCGGTCATGCTGATCCTGCTGGTGGCCGCGCCGCTGCTGCTGCCCGAGTACCGCGACCCGGACGCCGGCCGCGTCGATCTCGCCAGCGTGGCGCTCTCCCTGGCCGCGATCCTTCCCGTGGTCTACGGGATCAAGGAACTGGCCGCCGGCAACGGGGTGTTGGTGCCCGCCGCCGCCATCGTCGTGGGAACGGCGCTCGGCGCGGTGTTCGTCCGCAGGCAGCGCACGCTGGCGAGCCCGCTGCTGGACCTGCGCCTCTTCCGGAACCGTACGTTCGCCACCTCGCTCGTGGCCCTGTTCCTCAGCATGTTCGTCGCGGGCGGGACGTACCTGTTCGTCACCCAGTACCTGCAACTCGTCGCGGGCCGCTCCCCGATGTCGGCGGGACTGTGGCTGCTCCCCGCGGCCTTCGCGCTCATCGTGACCTCGATGCTCGCGCCGGTCGCCACCACCTGGCTGCGCCCGTCGTACGTCGTCGGCATCGGGCTGCTCGTCTCGGCGGCGGGCCACGTCACGCTGAGCCTGGCCGGCAGCACCACGGACGTGACCCAGGTCGTGACGGGCTTCCTCCTCGTGTACGCGGGCGGCGGCCCCCTGATCGCCCTGGGCACCGACCTGGTGGTCGGATCCGCGCCACCCGAGCAGGCGGGATCGGCCTCCTCGCTCTCCGAGACCAGTACGGAACTGGGCATGGCTCTCGGCGTCGCCGTCCTCGGCAGTCTCGGCACGGCCGTCTACCGCGCCGACCTGACCGTCCCCGCCGGGGTCCCCGGCGAGGCGGCGGACGCCTCCCGGGACACCCTCGCCGGAGCGGTGGAGCACGCGCGGGACCTCTCCGCCGAACTCGGCCCGGCGCTGCTGGCCGAGGCGCGCGACGCGTTCACCGGCGGACTCAACGCCATCGCGGTCGTCGGGGCCGTACTCGCCCTGGGCACGGCCGTGCTGGTGGCCGCGGTCATCCGGACGCCCGCCACGGGCGGGGGTTCCGACACACCGCCCGGCGTACCCGAGCAGGCCAAGGCACAGGACGGCAGCCTCACCTCCTAGGAGGCGGCAGGTCGTTCCGTACGTCCGGGTCGGTCCCTCGCGGGGTGCCGGCCCGGACGTACGTCCCCGCTGTTTACGTCCCCGCTGCTTACGTCCCCGCCGCTTACGTACCGGCGGCGAAGGCCGCCGCGAACTCGGGTGCCGGCTCGATGGGCGTGATGATGTCCACGAGAACGCCGTCCGGGTCGGCGACGATGAAGTGCCGCTGTCCGAAGTCCTCGCTGCGCAGCGGGAGGACCGGGGTCAGCCCGGCCCCGTCGACCAGCCGGGCGTGCTCGGCGTCCACGTCGTCCACCTCAAGATTGAGCAACAGGCCCTGCGCGGGCCTGCGGTAGGCGGCCGGCATGGTCGGATGGCTCGCGTCGAGCAGGGCCAGCTCGTAGAACGGCGGCTCGGGGCGGCGCAGGCTCACGTACCAGTCGGAGGCGAACGTCTTCTCGAAGCCGAACAGGGTCGTGTAGAACTCCAGGGACTCCGGCAGGTGTTCGCTACAGATCACCGGATAGAAGCTGGTCACGCTGGGGGCGCTCATCGGATTCACCGTTCCTGGTGGGGCAGTGGGGAGTGGGGCGGTCGGGCCGGGCGGCAAGCTCCTCGAAGCTCCCCGCCCTGATCCACACCAGTATGGAACTCTTTGCCAAGATTTTATGACCAACAGGGTTCTCCTGGCGCGTTATCGCCCGATCGGGTGAGAGGGCCCGCCGGGCGTCCCCCTCAGCCGATCCACCGGTAACGCCGCTCCGGCCGCCCCGTCCCCCCGTACTTGAGCGTCACCCGCGCCCGTCCCGTGTCCGCGAAGTACTCCAGGTAGCGCCGGGCGCTCACCCGCGACAGGGCCCCCGCGTCCGCGCACTCCGTCGCCGACAACCCGTCCGGGTACTTCCGCAACGTACGTTCCACCAGGTCGGCCGTATGGGCGGCCAGCCCTTTCGGCAGCTCCCGGCTCCCCGGCGGCCGGGTGCCGAAGATCTGGTCGACGTCCTCCTGGCGCGCCTCGCCCAGACCCGCCAGCCGGGTCCGCAGCGCCGCCACGTGCCGCAACTGCTCCTGGAGCGCGGTCTGGTTGAACGGCTTGATCAGGTAGTGCAGCGCACCGGTCCGCAGAGCCGCCCGGACCACCCCCGCGTCCCTGGCCGCCGTGATGAACAGCGCGTCGGCCACCGCACGGCCGGTGTCCCGCTCCTCCGCCGCCCGCAGCTCCCGCAGCACGCTGAGGCCGTCCATGTCCGGCAGGTAGATGTCGAGCAGGACCACGTCGGGGCGCAGCGCCTCGGCGGCGCGCAGCGCGTCGGCGCCGTTGTGCGCCACCCCGACGACCGTGAAGCCGTCCATCGCCGACACAAAACGGCTGTGCAGCTTCGCGACCATGAAGTCGTCGTCCACCACCAGCACTTTCATCACGCCGTCACCGTAGGGCGCGACCACAACGACCACAACGTCCGTTGGTTCCGGAAGAGAGACAGCTTGTTAACACGCGGGCAACATGTGGGCCACTTCACAGTTTTCCGAGGGAAATCCGAAAGGAAATCCGAAAGGCGGCACACGTGCGACTCCGCACTCCCCTCGCCCTGCTCGGGTCGGCACTCCTGGTGCTGGTGGGGCCGCCCCTGCTCACCGCGGGCAGCGGCGACGACACCGGCACGCAGATCCCCGGCCTGCGTTTCATGGTCCCCAACACGCCCGGTGGCGGGTACGACATCACGGCACGCACCCTGGCGAAGAACGCCGAGGACGCCGAGCTGACCCACAACATCGAGGTCTTCAACCTGCCGGGCGCCGGCGGCACCGTCGGCCTCACCCGGCTCGTCGGGGAGCACGGCAACGGCAAGCTCGCCATGTCCATGGGACTCGGCGTCGTCGGCGCCGTCCACACCAACAAGTCGCCCAAGACCCTCGCCGACACCACTCCGATCGCCCGGATCACGGAGGAGTCGGACATCGTCGTGGTCGGCAAGAACTCCCCGTACCGCACCATCGCCGACCTGCTCACCGCCTGGAAGAAGGACCCCGCCAAGGTGCCGGTCGGCGGCGGGTCCTCGCCCGGCGGCCCCGACCACCTCGCCCCCATGCTGATGGCGAAGGCGGCGGGCATCGCGCCCAAGACGGTCAACTACGTGCCCTTCGACGGCGGCGGGGAACTCCTCGCCTCCATCCTGGGCGACAAGGTCGCCTTCGGCGTCTCGGGCCTCGGGGAGTACCTCGACCAGATCAAGGCCGGCGAGCTGCGGCTCCTCGCCGTCACCGGACCTGAGCGGATACCCGGCCTGGACGCCCCCACCCTGCGCGAGGCGGGCCTCGACACCGACTTCACCAACTGGCGCGGCATCGTCGCCCCGCCCGGCCTCTCCGACGCCGAGAACGCCAAACTCCTCACCTTCGTCAAGAAACTGCACGACTCGCCCGAGTGGCGCGAGTCCCTCAAGAAGAACGGCTGGGACGACGCCTTCCTGACCGGCGACGCGTTCGGCGACTTCCTCGCCGCCGAGGACCGCCGCGTGGACTCCGTCCTCAAGGAGCTGGGACTGTGACCACACCGACCGAATCCACCGCGACACCCCCCGGAACCCCCTCCGCGGCACCCGCCGGCGGGCCCGGCGCGCGCCGCACCTGGCTGCGTGAACACTCCGAGATCGGCGTCGGCGTCCTGCTGCTCGCCCTCGGCGTCCTCGTCCTCACCGACGCCCTCACCATGGACGTCGAGATCACCCAGCGCGGCCCCGTCGGCCCCAAGACCGTCCCGATCGTGGTCGGCATCGGCCTGGTCGTCGTCGCCGTCCTGCTCACCCTCGACGTCCTGCGCGGCGGCCGGGGCGAGGCCGAGGGCGGCGAGGACATCGACCTGAGCGAACCGGCCGACTGGCGTACGGTCCTGCTCCTCGCCGGAGTGTTCCTCGGCAACGCCGTCCTCATCGGCCCCCTCGGCTTCCCGATATCCGGCGCCCTGCTCTTCTGGGGCTCGGCGTACGCGCTCGGCAGCCGCCACCTCGACCGGGACCCGCTGATCGCCGCGGGCCTCTCCCTCGTCACCTACTTCGTCTTCGACAACCTGCTCGGTGTCCCCCTCCCCGGTGGCCCGCTGATGGGGGTGCTGTAAGAAATGGACTCCCTCAACTCCCTGATGGACGGGTTCGGTACGGCTCTCACGCCGATGAACCTGCTCTGGGCCGCGATCGGTGTGCTGCTCGGCACGGCGATCGGCGTGCTGCCCGGCATCGGCCCGGCCATGGCGGTCGCCCTGCTGCTCCCCGTCACGTACGGACTCGAACCCACCGGCGCGTTCATCATGTTCGCTGGCATCTACTACGGCGCGATGTTCGGCGGCTCCACCACCTCGATCCTGCTCAACACCCCCGGCGAGAGCGCCGCCGTCGTCGCGGCGATCGAGGGCAACCCGATGGCCAAGGCGGGACGCGGCGCCCAGGCCCTGGCAGCCGCCGCGGGCGGACACTTCGCCGGCGGCATGATCGGTACGATCCTGCTCGTCGTCCTCGCCCCGACCGTCGCCTCCCTCGCGGTGGACATCGGCGCCCCCGACTACTTCGCGATCATGGTGCTGGCCTTCATCGCCGTCACCTCCGTCCTCGGCTCGTCCCGGATCCGCGGACTCGCCTCGCTGCTCATCGGCCTCACCCTCGGCCTCGTCGGCCTGGACCAGATGACCGGCCAGCAGCGCCTCACCTTCGGCTCGCTCCAACTCGCCGACGGCATCGACGTGGTGATCGTCGCGGTCGGCCTCTTCGCGATCGGCGAGGCCCTGTGGGTCGCCGCCCACCTGCGCCGCTCCTCGGGCGAGGCCATCCCGGTCGGCCGCCCCTGGCTCGGCAAGGAGGACGTACGGCGCACCTGGAAGCCCTGGCTGCGCGGGCCGCTCATCGGCTTCCCGTTCGGCGCGATCCCGGCCGGCGGCGCGGAGATCCCGACCTTCCTCTCGTACGTCACCGAGAAGCGGCTCTCCAAGCACAAGGACCAGTTCGGCAAGGGCGCCATCGAGGGCGTCGCGGGACCCGAGTCGGCGGCCTCGGCCTCGGCCGCCGGGACCCTCGTCTCGATGCTCACCCTCGGCCTGCCCACCACGGCCGTCGCCGCCGTGATGCTCGCCGCCTTCCAGCAGTACGGCATCCAGCCGGGCCCGCTCCTCTTCGAACGCGAACCCGACCTGGTCTGGGGCCTGATCGCCTCGCTCTTCGTCGGCATGGTGCTGCTGCTCGCGCTCAACCTGCCGCTCGCGCCGGTCTGGGCGAAGCTGCTCCGCATCCCCAGGCCCTACCTCTACGCGGGGATCCTCTTCTTCGCGGCCGTCGGCGCGTACGCGGTCGGCGGGGAGGCGCTGGACCTGGTGATCCTGCTGATCATCGGTCTGATCGGATTCGGGATGCGGCGGTACGGGCTGCCCGTGCTGCCGGCCGTCATCGGGGTGATCCTCGGCCCGGCCGCGGAACAACAGCTGCGGCGCGCCCTCCAGATCAGTGACGGAAGTGTGAGCGGTCTCGTCAACACACCCTTCTCGGTCACCGTGTACGCGGTGGTGCTCCTGTTGCTGGTGTGGCCCCTGGTGGGCAAGCTGCTCGCCCGTGGGCGGGGGCGTGGCGAGTCCACGCCATAGCCGTCCACATGGGCCGGAAGCAGGCCCCCGCACACCGTCGTCCTCGGGCGCCGGGGAGCTCTCCCCGGCGCCCGAGGACACACAGCGTGGCCGAAAACCGCTCAACTCGGGCATGCTCCCCGGAAAAGGTGACCGCGGGTGACCGTGAATGGGCTTCCACTGTCAGTGGCGGCTGGCACCATCGGAACATGACCTCGATCGACTGGGACGCTCTCGCAGACTCCTTCGACCAGGAGCCGGACCACGGGCTGCTGGACTCCGCCGTCCGGATGGCCTGGGCCGACCGCATGCGGGACTGGCTGCCCCGGGAGCCCTCCCAGGTGCTCGACCTCGGGTGCGGTACGGGCACGCTGGCCCTGCTCGCCGCCGAGCAGGGCCACCGCGTGACCGGCGTCGACCTCTCGCCCGCCATGGCCGCGCAGGCGCGGGCCAAGCTCGCCGGGCGGGACGCCGAGATCCTGGTGGGGGACGCGACGAGGCCGCCGGTGGGGGAGCGGACCTTCGACGTGATCCTCGCCCGGCACGTGCTGTGGCTCCTGCCCGATCCCGGCGAGGTGCTGCGCCACTGGGCGTCCCTGCTCCGGCCCGGCGGCAGGTTCGTGCTGATCGAGGGCGTGTGGTCCGGTACGGGACTGGCGCCGGCCCGGCTCATGGAGGCGCTGGCCCCGCTCACCGAGCGCGTCCACTACGAACGCCTCTCCGCCGACCACGAGTTGTGGGGCCGGCCGGTGGACGACGAGCGGTACGTCCTGGTGGCGCAGGCCGCCCGCCCCGGGCGTCACACCGAGGTGGTCGACGTCCATCTCATCCTGCGCAGGGGCGACGACGTGCTGCTGGCCCGCCGCTCCGGCACGGGATACGGGGACGGGCTGCTCAACGGTCCCTCCGGGCACGTCGAGGCGGGCGAGGACGTCCAGGCGGCCATGATCCGCGAGGCCGACGAGGAGATCGGCGTCGAGCTGACGCCCGAGGACCTGAAGGTCGCCCTGGTCATGCAGCACCGGGGGCCCGGCGGCGGCGCCCGGATCGGCTGGTTCTTCGAGGCGGAGTACGGGCGGGGAGGAGAGCCGTACAACAGAGAGCCGCAGAAGTGTTCCGGCCTCTCCTGGCACCCCCTGGCCGACCTCCCGGACGACATGGTCGCGTACTGCCGCGCGGGTCTGGAGGCCTACCGCGCCGGCGAGCGGTTCCTCATCCACCGGCACGAGGACCACGACCCGATCCGGTACGCCCCCGACGGACCCACCCGGGCCGTCCCGCTGCCCGCCACCACCGGCGGCGCGCTCCACCACATAGAGCTGTGGGTCCCCGACCTGCCCGCCGCCGAGGCGCGCTGGGGCTGGCTGCTCGGCGAGCTGGGCTACGCCCCGTACCGCCGCTGGGCGCACGGACGCAGCTTCCGGCGCGCCGAGACGTACGTGGTGATCGAGCAGTCGCCCGGCATGCGGCCCGGGGCGCACGACCGCCGGGCGCCGGGGCTCAACCACCTCGCGTTCCACGCCGCGGACCGGACCGCGCTCGACGCCCTGGTGGCCAGGGCGCCGGAGCACGGCTGGACGCTGCTGTACGGGGACCGCCACCCGTTCGCGGGCGGGGAGGACCACTACGCGGCCTACCTGGAGGACCCCGCCGGGTACGAGGTGGAGCTGGTGGCGCCGGCCACGCGCGTACGGCTCTGACGGCCGGGCGCGGCCACGTGCTCCGTACGGCTCCGGGCGTCAGCCGGAGTGTCCGGGCGTCAGCCGATTGTCCGGGCGTCAGCCGAGTGTGCGGATGTCAGCCGAGCGTCCGGACGTGCCGGACCTCGCTCGCGCAGATCTCGTAGCCGAACCACTTGTTGACCGCCAGCATCGGGCCGTTCTCCCCGTCGTTGGAGGTGAACGCGTCCGTGTACCCCGCCGCGCGGGCGCGCCGCAGCGAGTCGGACTTGGCGAGCTTGGCCAGCCCCCGGCCGCGGAACGCGCGCCGGGTCCCCGTCATGCCGGAGACGTAGGTGGCCGCCCCGTCCGTCACCGCCGCCGTGAACGCGGCGACCCGGCCGTCCGCCGACACCACCACCGTCGAGAGGCCGCGGTCGAGCGTCGGATCGTTCCAGGTGTGGTGCAGCCAGTCCTCGTAGTCGTCCAGCTCGGAGCTGATGTCGCTCGGCACGTCGGACGTCGACTCCGCGTCCGCCTCGAACAGCGGCCGGGGGTTGTTCGCGAAGTCCTCCGCCGTGCGCAGGGCAAAACCCGGCGGCAGCGGCGGCGGTTCCGGCAGGGCGGCCCCGGCCAGGTCGAGCCGCTGGAAGTGCGCGCCGCGCGTGGGCCGGTAGCCCCGGCGCTCGGCGAAGGCGAGCGACGACGCTTCGTCGCTCACCCAGACGTACACCTCGGTCGCCCCCTCGGCGGCCAGGTGCTCCTCGGCCGTGCGGAGCAGCAGCGACCCGGCGCCCCGGCCGCGCCGGTCGGGATGCACGTGCGGGGTGACGAACGACTGGCCGGGCTCGGCACTGTCGTACGCGATGCCCGTGTGGGCCGTACCGATGATCACCCCCTCCTCCTCGGCGACCAACAGCCGGTACTTCTTCGCCGGGTTCGCGGTGGCCACCCCGAACAGGACCAACTCCTCGGTCACCACCTGGTGGGGAACGCAGACGCGCCGCAGAGCGGTCACGGCCTCGGCGTCCTCGGTACGGAAATCACGGACCAGCACAGTCATGGGGCGGCACGTTACGGGGACAGGGCGGCGGATCGCCTCTCCTTTTCCCGGCCCACGGGGGAGAATCGGACCGTGACCCTGAAGATCGTGATCGACCCGGCCGCCGCGACGGCTCCGTACGAGCAGCTGCGTACCCAGATCTCGGCGAAGGCCCGCTCCGGCGCGCTGCCGGTGGGCTACCGGCTCCCGACCGTGCGGGGACTCGCCGAACAACTGGGGCTGGCCGCCAACACCGTCGCCAAGGCGTACCGGACGCTGGAGGGCGACGGGGTGATCGAGACCCGGGGGCGGAACGGCACGTTCGTCGCCGCCGCCGGGGACGCGGCCGAGCGCGAGGCGGCGGCCGCCGCCCAGGCGTACGCGGAGCGCGCCCAGC
>NZ_WWJY01000788.1 GCF_009865405.1 Streptomyces sp. SID3212
CCGGCGCCGCTCGGTCCTGGGCGGCGCGCGCCGGAACCTGGTCGCGGCGGGCACGGGCGCGGTGCTGGCCGCCGTCCTGGGCACGGTCGTGACTCTGGGCGCGACGTCCAACAACGACAACAACCAGCTCGACCACGGGACACCGGGACAGTCGGTGGACCCGGAGGACGGCGACGGCGGCGTACCGCAGGACCAGCCGGACACGGGCTCGACCAACCGCCCCGGCGCCGGAAACGCGGCGGTCCCGGGCGAGGCGGGCCCCCCGTCCCCCACCGGCACAGGCACCGAGTCGGGCACCCCCACCACGACGAAGAGCCCGTCCCCGACGACAAGCTCCACCTCGACGGACCCGGGCGACGACGACCCGTCCACCCCCACCAAGTCCCCCACGAAGTCCCCGTCGCACCCGACAACCCCGTCGGACACCCCCACGGACCCCCCGAGCGAAACCCCCTCGGACACCCCGTCGGAAACCCCCACGGAAACCCCGTCCGCAGACGCAACCCCCCCGACGGCCAGCTCCTCCCAACCAAGCCTGAGCGCGGGCACCCCCACAGGAACCCCCGCCGGCGTCATCGCCTGACCCACCCACATACGTAACCGCCCGGCCCCCACGAGAACCACGTCGCCCCGGGCGGTTCGGCGCGCACACTCCACCGCCCTCGGGCATCGGAGCCGTCAGACGTGGACGACGCGGGCGGCGCCGCTCGCACTCACGTCCTCGCCGCGGGCCAGCCTCTCGAAGAGGGCGTCGTCTTCGTCGTCCGCACCGGTGTCGGCCAGTGCCCAGCGCACCAGGGGCGCGGGGAGTTCGTCGGCGGGCGCGTGCTCGATCTCGCGATCGAACTCGGCAGCCCTGCCCGCGTCCATGGTCGCGCGCACGGCCGCGATCGTGCCGGGCAGCTCTACGAGCTCCCCGCCGATGACGGTCTTGAGGGTGGCATCCACGATGTACTCCTTTCCGCGTCGTACGGTATGCGCGCCGGTACGGCGGGTGGCCTTCCGGTCATCGAAATCCACTCGTCGGGGTCGTGGAACACATGCGTGCGATCGGGCACCTGATTAGCCTAAAAGGGGGTATATCGAACGAATCATCCGAACGGAGGCGCATGAGTGATGGCGAAGATCCTTTTCATAGTGAGCGGGGCGACGTACTGGGTGCTCAAGGACGGCACCAGGTACGCCACCGGATACTGGGCCGAGGAGTTCGCGAACCCGTACAAGGAGATCACCGACGCCGGGCACGAGGTGGTCGTCGCGACGCCCGGCGGTGTGACGCCGAACGTCGACATGATGAGCCTGCGCCCCTCCATGGTGGGCGGCGAACAGGAAGCCCTCGATCTTGAGGCCGTCATCCGCGACGCGGAGGTCATGCGGCGGCCGATCAAGCTGTCGGACGTACGGCTGGAGGACTACGACGCGGTCTACCTGCCCGGCGGCCACGGCCCGATGTCGGACCTCGCGTTCGACGCGGACGCCGGCCGGCTGCTGACGGCCCAGCTCGCCTCGGGCAACCCGCTCTTCATCGTCTGCCACGCCCCCGCCGCGCTGCTCGCCACCAGGATCCACGGCGAGTCGCCGTTCAAGGGCTACAAGGTCACCGGCTTCACCAACGAGGAGGAAGAGGGCGTCGGACTGGCCTCCAGGGCCACATGGCTGCTGGAGACCGACCTCAAGGAGAAGGTCGGCGTCCAGTTCAGCCGAGGCCCGGCCTGGGAGCCGTACATGGTGGAGGACCGCAACCTGGTCACGGGCCAGAACCCCCACTCGGCGGCGGTCCTCGGGGAGAGACTGCTCAAGGCCCTGGTCTAAGGCACAGATAGGTCCCCCGCCCCCGTCAATGCCCCGCGCTCTGACCCCCGTCGACGTGCGAGATCTCCCCGGTGACAAAGGGGGCCTGTTCCAGATACAGCACGGCCCGCAGGACGTCGTCGACCTCGCCCATCCGGCCGACCGGGTGGCGCGCGGCCTGGAACCCGCCGGGGTCCGTCGGGTGCATCGGGGTCCGGATGACACCGAGCGAGACGGCGTTCACCCGGACACCGCGGGTGGCGTACTCGATGGCGAGCGACTTCGTGACGCCGTTGAGACCGCCCTTGGTCAGGGACGTGAGCGCCCCGCTCACGGCGGCATCGGCGTTCTCGACAAGAGTGCTTGAAATATTCACCACATGCCCCCCACCCTCACCCTCCCGGGAGATCATCGCGGCGATCACGCTCCGCGTGACCTCGAAGAACCCACGCACGTTCACCCCGACCACCAGCTCGAAGTCCTCGTCGGTGTACTCGACGAACGGCTTGGAGACGAAGACCCCGGCACCGTTGACCAGTGTGTCCACACGCCCGAACCGTTCGAGAGTCGCCCCGACGACCCGGTCCCCGGCCCCGGCCTCGGTCACATCGGCGGCCACGGAGAGCACCCCGGAATCCCCCGACACCGGCGCGGCCCGGTCGGTAGCGGTAACCGCGTACCCCAGCCCCCGATAGGCAGCGACGAGCGCCCCGCCGATACCCCCCGAGGCCCCGGTGATGATGGCGACCTTCTGCCCGCTGCCCACAAGAGCCTCCCGCCCTCCGAACCACACCCAACCCGCACCAGCCGCCCCCACCCTTCCGGATACGAGGCGCTCCCGAGAGCCACACCACCAGGACCACGGCGTACGGAAACCATTCGGCGTATCCACGTATCCACCCCCGACCCAGCCCGAAGCGAACCTGGTTTGATACTTCATTCCTCATTGGGGTGGATTTCGAGTTAAGGGGCACGCTCTAGTCGAGAATATTTTTGACGTGGAGTCCACACCCCGTGACTGGTGTGGACTGGGATGTTCTTCGTTTCAGGTGCTTGCAGCGCTCGCACCCGTCGCTGGGTGGCTACAGCCTGCGGAGTCCTTCCAGGACGCGTTCCATCAGTGCGGTCTCGACCTGTGTTTTTGTCTTGCCCTCGGGGGCGCGGGCTTCGCTCGGTACGCGGTGGGGGAGCGGGGGTGTCTGGGGGGTGAGGTCGGGGGCTTTGGTGAGCGGTAGCTCGGCCCACACGATCTTGCCCCCCGCCGGTGGGCGGAAGGTGCCCCACCTTCTGGTGAGTGACTGGACCAGCAGGAGGCCCCGTCCACCCTCGTCGTCGGCTGACGGTGCCTTGGGCGTGGGGATCTCGCCGGCTCTGTCCCACACCTCGACGTACAGGTTCATGTCCACGACGCGGAGTTGTACGCCGAGGACATGCTCCGCCCTGACGTCCGACCACGTCGGATCCGGGGTGTTCGGGCCGGTTGCCTTGACGGCGTTCGTCACCAGTTCGGAGATGATCAGCAGCGCGTCGTCCATGACGTCGGTCGCCTCCCACCAGCGCAAGGTGCACTTGGTGAAGGTACGGGCGCAGCACGCCGCCGTGGGAACGGCCGCCAGCGTCAACCGGTCCCAACCGCGAAGTCGCGACATGCCACTACCTCTTGTCTGCCGGCGAGAGGTTGTCTTGGGTCGCGGGAGTCGCGAGCACATGGACTTGTGCTTGAAAGCGGTCTTCCAGGCAGTCCAACAGCGCGTCTTGAAGCACGTCGTTCGTGGACAGGTGGGGTAGCGACGGCAGTACGACGTCGTGCGCGTCCGCACGTCGTAACGCGACTCCCAGTTCGTAGAAGGCTTCATGCGAGCCGGACTCGACGTCGTGGAAGACGGCCGCCAGCTGGAAGCCGGCCGCTTGGGCGAAGCGTCGCATCTCTTGTTCCGTTGCGTACACCTGCTGATCGGTGACGTCAGAGAAGAGCCGCATGTAGCCGTAGATGAGTGGTTTCACAACGTGCCTCCCTTGCATCGGGAGCCGTGCGGATACACACGCTGCCGCACCGGCCGGATAAGCCGACACGTTCTTGTGACCCTCGGTCGTCATCGATGACCAAGCGTGTTCATGGCTGGACATGCCGCGCCGAGGTGCGTCCCACTTCTGGGCGCACCTTCGTCACTCCACCACCGGCCGGAACTGATCGTGCCAGGCTTGCGTTTGCTCAGCATGCCTAAGCCTGGCAGTACTGTGCAAGGTAATCGAATGCATACCGTGCATACGCAATCTGACTTGCTGTGATGGGTGGGGTTCGGTCAAACTCGTCCGTGACAGCCGTGCACATGAAGGGATGGGGCGAGTGGCGCCGAAACGGCAAGCACCCCCGATTCGTCTCCGCCGCTTAGCGGCCGAACTGCGACGGCTGCGTGAGATAAGCGGTCTGACCAGGGATGACGTCGCTGAACGAACAGGCATCAACGCCGCGACGCTCTACCGGATCGAGACTGCCAAGGTGCGTCCGCAGCAGCGGACGTTGGTCGGACTGCTGGATCTGTACGGAGTTGCCGACCCGCAGCGCTCGGAGATCTTGGCGCTTTCGCGTACCGCGGACGAACAAGGCTGGCTGCGGCCGTATCACGCCGATCTGCCCAATGAATACACTGCGTACATCAGCTTCGAAGCCGAAGCGCGTGGCGTCCGGAACTACGAGTCATTGTTCGTTCCTGGTCTGCTCCAGACCGAGGACTACGCACGGGCCGTGATCCGGGGCGTGCTTCCGATGGCTACTCCCAAGGAAGTTGACCAACGGGTACAGGCGCGTGTGGAACGACAGGCCGTCTTCGAGAAGGAGCATCCTCTTGAACTGTGGGCGATCTTGGACGAAGCCGCCCTGCGGAGAGAAGTCGGCGGCCGTCAGGTCATGGCCGACCAGTTGGATCATTTGACCAAGGCGGCGGCCGATCCGCACATCACGCTCCAGGTCATCCCCTTCGGTACGGGCGCTCACCCTGGAATGCCGGGCAGCTTCGTGCTGATGGACTTCCCGGAGGCCGTGGACCCCTCGGTCGTCTACATCGACAGCATGGCCGGCGATCTCTTCCTGGAAGCCGAGGAAGACGTCCGGCGCTACAGCCAGATCTTCGATCACCTGCGTGCCCAGGCGCTGAGTCCGAACGACTCGGTTGCCCTCATAGGGGCGTTGGTTCGAGAAACCACATGAGAGAAGGTTGCGGGATGAAGCAGGTGGATCTTTCCAACGCTGCGTGGCGGAAGAGCAGTTACAGCAGCGGCAACGGACAGTGCGTCGAAGTTGCCCACATCGGTGACGTGGTGGCCCTGCGTGACAGCAAGGACCCGACCCGCCCGGCGCTGGTCTTCGCGCCCCGCGAGTTCGACGCGTTCGTGTGCGGAGTTGCGGGCGGCGAGTTCGGTCGCTCGTAGCCGTCCGCCGGCAGCCGTACAACACGAAGGGCCCGACCGGCTGCGCCCAGGTCGGGCCCTTCCGCCCGTCAGAACAGGCGCAGTTTGTCGTCCTCGATGCCTCGCATCGCGTTGTAGTCCAGGACCAGGCAGCCGATGCCTCGGTCCGTGGCCAGGACTCGGGCCTGGGGTTTGATCTCCTGGGCCGCGAAGACGCCCTTCACCGGGGCCAGGTGGGGGTCTCGGTTCAGGAGGTCCAGGTAGCGGGTGAGTTGTTCCACGCCGTCGATGTCGCCTCGGCGTTTGAGTTCCACCGCCACCGTCGCGCCGTCCGCGTCCCGGCACAGGATGTCCACCGGGCCGATCGCCGTCGGGTATTCGCGGCGGATCAGGGTGTAGCCCTCGCCCAGGGTCTCGATGCGGTCGGCGAGGAGTTCCTGGAGGTGTGCCTCCACGCCGTCCTTGATCAGGCCGGGGTCGACGCCCAGTTCGTGGGACGAGTCGTGGAGGACCTCCTCCATCGTGATGATCAGTTTCTCGCCCGCTTTGTTCACCACCGTCCAAGTGGCGTCATCCTCTTTGAGGGTGCAGGGCGGGGACATCCAGTTGAGAGGTTTGTACGCCCGGTCGTCGGCGTGGATCGACACACTGCCGTCGGCTTTGACCAGGATGAGACGGGGCGCGGAGGGCAGGTGGGCGGTGAGCCGGCCCGCGTAGTCCACGGAGCAGCGGGCAATGACGAGACGCATGGTCGGCAACGCTACTCGACCGCCCAGGTCGCGCGCGATTCGCCCCGGAAGCCCCGTTCGTTATTGGCCGGTTGTGTTCCCATTCGCCTGGTGCGGGCCCGACCACACGCCTAACGTGGATACCTGAGGTCGCCGGTCGTGCACGCTGCGTCGTCGTCGCCTCTTTTCCGTGCCCGCAAGACCCCGGTCTTCGGGGTCGCGAGAGGAGAACCCATGTCGCTCGACGTCTCACCGGCACTGTTGGAACAGGCCGAGCGAGGCGAGGTCGACGAAGCTGCTTTCGTCGACTGCGTCCGGACCTCCCTGCCCTACGCGTGGGAGATGATCAGTTCGCTGGTGGCTCAGCTGAAGGTGGACGGTGGACAGTTCGCCGACAACCAGACGCCGCCGCCGGACGAGCAGGCACGTGGTCAGTTGCTGCGCGCCCTCGCGAGTGATGCCATTCGCGGTGCGTTGCAGCGGCACTTCGGAGTGCGTCTCGCCTTCCAGAACTGCCATCGTGTCGCGGTGTTCCCGCTGGACCCCTCGGTCGACGACCGGCTGGCCCGATTCACCTCGATCCGTGGCCAGTTGCTCAACCAGTCCCCCGAACTCCGGGACTGCTGACGTCCCCCGCCGCCACTCCGCCGCCTGAATCGGCGGAGTGGCGGCGGTCAGCGGTCAGTTCACCAGGGGGAGTACGTCGGCTCCCAGCCGCCGTACGTTCTCCTCCGTCGCCGCCAGGTCGCCCGAACCCTCGACGAGCAGCGCGAAGCGCGTGATGCCCGTACGTTCCGCCGTGGCGGCCAGGCGGTCGGCGGCGAGCCGGGGCGAGCCCACCGGGTGCAGGCCGCACAGCAGTTCCGTATAGGCGACGGGGTCGCGCATGGACCGCTCCCGGCCGTCCACCGTCACATGGGCGCCCAGCCCCTGCCGCAGCCAGGCGGGCATCGCCTTCACCAGGCTCTCCCTCGCCTCCGCCGCCGTGTCGGCGATCTGGGCGACCCCCGCCGACACGTGCGACACGCGCGGGTCGTGTCCGGCGGCGCCGGCGTACGTACGCCACAACGCGACCATCTCCGCCTTCTCGTCGTCCCCCGCGTGCATGCCCAGCAGCATCGGCAGCCCGCGCTCGCCCGCGAGCCGGACGCTCCCGGGTGAGGTGCACGCGACGACCACCTCGGGCGCCGCCGCATCCATCAGCTCGTCAGGCCGTGGCACCACCGCGACCTCACGGAACGCGAAGCGCTCGCCCGCCGCACCCACCCGGCTCTCGCGCAGCCAGCGCAGGAGCAGGTCGAGGGATTCCGGGAAGTCCTCCTCGAACGCCCGCAGGCCGCCGCCGAACACCTCCAGGTCCACCCAGGGGCCGCCCCGGCCCACCCCGAGCGAGAACCGGCCGCCGGAGACGAGGTGCAGCAGCGCGGCCTGCTCGCCGAGGGCCACCGGATGCACGTTCGGCAACACACTGACCGCCGTACCCACCCTGAGGCGCCGGGTCCTGCCGAGCAGCAGCCCGGCCAGGGTGACGGCCGACGGGCACACGCCGTACGGCACGAAGTGGTGTTCGGCCAGCCAGACCGCGTCAAGTCCCGACTCCTCGCCGACCTCGGCGGTACGCACCGCCCGGTGCAGCGCCTCGCCCTGTCCCTGGCCCGGGAACTGGGCCGCGAGCACAAAAGCTCCCACACGCATCGCTCTCTGCCTCCTTGCGGCCGACGCGACTCCCCCTTACGGGCAACAACGTCTGACACGTGCCAAAGGCACGGCTCTCCACAAAGTTCTTGCGATTGTCCGGTAAGTCCCTCTTGTGGCGCTCTTGCCGCGCTCTCGCGGCGGGAGCCGTCCTGGGCCGTGTGCGACGTCTACCCGGGGGTGTGGGCCGTAGGCTGGACGGGAACCGTGCTGCCTGCCCCGTGAGGTGTCCTGTGTCCCCGCGCCGCAACCGCCCCCGAGGCGGCGAGAAACCGACCGATCCCACCGGTGACGAGGGGGACCGGTACGGCGGATTCCAGCGCTCGGAGGGGTGGCAGGGCGAGCAGTGGTCCGTACGCCATGTCGCCGGCGCGAGCGCGGCGGGCAAGCGTTACCGCTGCCCGGGGTGCGACCAGGAGATCCCCGCGGGGGTCGCGCACGTGGTGGCCTGGCCCGAGTACGGCGGGGTGGAGGACCGGCGGCACTGGCACCAGGCGTGCTGGAACGCGAAGGACCGCCGCACCTCGCGGGTGCAGCGGTCCCGTAACGCCCCTCGGTACTGACGCCCTCGGTCCCCGCGCCTCACACGTCCCGGCGGTCCAGCGCGAAGAAGGCGCCCGTCATCGCGACGGCCGTCACCCCGATCATGATCCACAGCGGCTCCCAGCCGGACGGCCCCGCGCCGTCGCCGGAGACGCCCGCGTTGTCGTAGAAGACCGCGAGCTGGTTGGGGATCGAGTAGTCGAACAGCCCGTCGCGCAGCGTGCTGAGCGAGTCGGCGAACATGAACATCGCCAGCACCAGCGGCATCAGGACCACGCCGATCATGATGGTGATCGCGCCCGCCGAGTGCCGGATCAGCGCCCCGACGGCCAGCGCCAGCAGCCCCAGCGTCGCCAGGTAGAGGCTGACGCCGACGGTCGAGCGGAACCACGTCTCCCCGGACGGCGAGGGCGCGTCGGTGATCGCCACCTGGAGGGCGCCCACGAGCGCCGTGGTGACCACGGTGAGGACGAAGATCAGCAGGAAGAAGACCAGCGACTTGGCGCCGAGGACCCGGACGCGGCTGGGGCACGCGGTCAGAGTCGTACGGATCATGCCGGTCGTGTACTCGGACGAGATGGTCAGCACGCCGAGCGTGATGACACAGATCGAGCCGAGCAGTACCCCGAAGAAGCCGAGGGTCAGCACGTCGTCGTTGAGCGACTCGGTGGAGGTGGAGACCACCAGGGCGGTGAGCGTCCCGATGCCGACCATCAGGACGAGCATCACGCCGAGCGTCCACATCGTGGACCGTACGGACCGGAGTTTGGTCCACTCGGAGGCGACGGCGTCGCCGAGCGTGGCCCGGCGTACGGGGATCGGCGAGACGTAGCCACCCACCGGACCCGTGCCCCACTGGGGCGCCGGCGGATGCGGAGCTGGCTGCTGCTGGTACGGGGTCGTCATCGGGCGTCCTCGTTGTTGCTGTCGCTGTCGCGCGGTGTCGGCTGTGTCGTCGGGGCCGCTGCCGGGGCGGGAGCGGAAGCCCCTGCAGGAGCAGGAGCAGGAGCCGGTACGGCAGCCGGAGCCGGTACGGGAGCGGCCGCCGGCGCCGGTGTCGCGTACGGGTTCTGACCCGGCGGCGGTGGCGCGTACCACCCCTGCTGCGGCGCCTCCTGGACCACCGGCGGTACGGGGGTCCCGTACCCCTGGCCCTGTCCCCACCCCTGCTGCGGCGGCTGGAAGCCCTCCAGCGCGTCCGCCGTCGACCGGTAGTCCACCGCGCCCTGCGTCATCCGCATGTACGCCTCCTCCAAGGAGGCCTGGTGCGGTGACAGTTCCCAGATCCGTACGTCCGCGTCGTGCGCGAGATCGCTGATGCGGGGCAGCGGCAGCCCCGTCACCCGCAGCGCGCCGTCCGGCTCGGACAGCACCTGGCCGCCCGACTCCGTCAGCGCGGACATCAGCTTCTCCCGCTGCGGCGGGTCGATCGGCGCGGTCCGTACCCGCGCGAAGTCCGCGGAGTTCGCGGAGATGAAGTCCGTGACGCTCATGTCGGCGAGCAGCTGCCCGCGTCCGATCACGATCAGATGGTCGGCGGTGACGGCCATCTCGCTCATCAGGTGCGAGGAGACGAAGACCGTACGGCCCTCGGAGGCCAGCCGCTTCATCAGGTTGCGGACCCAGAGGATGCCCTCCGGGTCGAGCCCGTTGACCGGCTCGTCGAACAGCAGCACCTGCGGGTCGCCCAGCAGCGCCGCCGCGATGCCGAGCCGCTGGCCCATGCCGAGCGAGAAGCCCTTGGAACGCCGCCGTGCCACGTCCTGGAGGCCGACGACCCCGAGCACCTCGTCCACCCGGGCCGCCGGGATGCCCGACAGCTGGGCCAGCGAGAGCAGGTGCGTACGGGCCGTACGGCCGCCGTGCACGGCCTTCGCGTCGAGCAGCGCGCCGACCTGGCGCGGCGCGTTCGGCAGCTGGCGGAAGGGATGCCCGCCGACCGTGACGCTTCCGGCCGTGGGCCGGTCGAGGCCGAGGATCATCCGCATCGTCGTGGACTTGCCGGAACCGTTGGGGCCCAAGAACCCGGTGACGGTGCCGGGCCGTACCTGGAAGGAAAGGTTGTGCACGGCCGTCTTGGCGCCGTAGCGCTTCGTCAGGCCGATCGCCTCGATCATTCGCCAGCCCCATCGACAGGTCAGGTCGTCGGGGCAGTGGCCGCTTCCGGACCGAAGGCCCCCCGTTTGAGTTAGGAGGATATCCGGGGCTTGACGGTTCCGGCCAAGTCGTTACAACGGTGCGGCGCGCCCCGCGACGGTGGGGCGTGTGGGGTCAGCTGCCGTCTCAGGCGTCGCGCTTCTTGATCACGATCCAGCCACCGATCAGCGCCGCGGCCACCCACAGCACCAGGATCCCCAGGCCCTCCCAGGGCCCGTACGGCGCCCGGTCCGAGTTCATGGCGTCCGGCACCACCTGGAGGATCTTCCGGCCGGCCTGGTCGGGGAAGTACCGCGCGACGTCCTTCGCGCCCGGGACCGCCGCCAGGATCTGCGAGACCAGGAAGAAGAACGGCATCAGGATGCCCAGCGACAGCATCGAGCTGCGCAGCATCGCCGCCACGCCCATCGAGAAGACGGCGATCAGCGCCATGTAGAGCCCGCTGCCGATGACCGCGCGCAGGACGTCCGGCTCGCCGATGGTCGTGCTGTGGTCGCCGAGCAGCGCCTGGCCGAGGAAGAAGGAGAGGAATCCGGTCAGGAGTCCGACGATCAGGGCCAGCACCCCGGCCACGAAGATCTTGGAGAAGAGGAAGAGGGAGCGTCGGGGCACGGCGGCCAGTGAGGTACGGATCATGCCCGACGAGTACTCGGAGCCGACCACGAGCACCCCGAAGACCACCATCGCGAGCTGGCCGAGGACCATCCCGGAGAAGCTGGCGAACGTCGGGTCGAAGGTGGCCCGCTGGGCGTCGTCGAGATCGTCGAACGTCGCGTTGTACACCGCGCACAGGACGGCGCCCAGGGCGACGGTCACCACCAGGGCGCTGATCAGGGTCCAGGTGGTGGAGGAGACCGTACGGATCTTGGTCCACTCGGACTGGAGAACCGCCGGTGCCGTTGTCAGTGCCATGGGTCAGGCTCCCTTGCCCTCGAACTCCCGGGGCGGGCCGCCGTCGGCCCCCGCGTGGGCGTGGTACTCGACGGACTCCGCCGTCATCTGCATGAAGGCGTCCTCCAGCGAGGCGCGCTGCGCGCTCAGCTCGTGCAGGACGATGCCGTGGCGCGCGGCCAGCTCGCCCAGCTCCTCGGTCTCCGCGCCGTCGATCTCCAGGACCCCGCCCTCCGCCTCGACCGGCGTGTACCCCTCCGCCGCGAGGACGTCGCTCAGCCGCTCGCGCTCCGGGGAGCGCAGACGCGCGTAACTGCGGGAGTTGTCGTGGATGAAGCGTGCCATCGAGGTGTTCGCGAGGAGCCGTCCCTGACCGATCACGATCAAGTGATCCGCCGTCAGGGCCATTTCACTCATCAGATGGCTGGAGACGAAGATCGTCCGGCCCTCCGCCGCGAGGGCCTTCATGAGATTGCGGATCCAGTGAATTCCCTCGGGATCAAGCCCATTGACCGGTTCGTCGAACATCAGGATCTCGGGATCACCGAGCAGCGCCGAGGCGATTCCTAGGCGTTGGCCCATACCAAGCGAGAATCCTTTGGACTTTTTCCGCGCGACTGCCGTCAGTCCGACCATGTCCAGCACCTCGGACACCCGGCGTTCCGGGATCCGATTGCTCTGCGCGAGACAGAGGAGGTTGTTGTACGCGCTCCGGCCGCCGTGCATGGCCTTGGCCTCCAGCAGCGCCCCTATGTGCTTGAGCGGTTCGGAGAGGTCGCGGTAGCGCTTCCCGTCGATCCTGACCGAGCCGCCGCTCGGGTTGTCCAGATCGAGCATCATCCGCATCGTGGTCGACTTGCCCGCGCCGTTGGGCCCCAGAAAACCCGTCACCACACCGGGTCTGACCTCGAAGGAGAGCTGATCGACGGCGACCTTGCGGCCGAAGCGCTTGGTGAGACCCTCAACCTCGATCATGCGGACAACCTAAGGGCACAAAAAGCCCCCCGCCACCGGAGTGGCAGGGGGCTTACGCGATCGTTACCCGCGCGGGCGCGAGGCCGCGAACCCGCTGGGGCGCCCGGCCGCGGAGTGGGTCAGCGCGACTGCTGCGCCGGCACCCCGCGGGAGATCGGCTCGTCGTCGGCCGGGGAGCCGGCGGCGGCCACCGCGGCACCGGTCAGCGTCGCCAGCATCTCGCGGACGTTGGTCAGCTGGGCGTTGATCGAGTCGCGGCGGTTGGTGAGCGCCGCCAGCTCGCGCTCCGACTCGCTGCGGATCCGGTCGGCCTTGGCGTTCGCGTCGGCCACGATGTCCTCGGACTGACGCTGAGCGGTCTCCACCGTCTGACGGGCGCGGCGCTCCGCGTCCGTACGCAGCTTCTCGGCCTCCAGGCGCAGCTGCTCGGCGCGGTGCTCGATCTCCGCCAGGCGCTTCTCGGCCTTCGCCTGACGCGTCGCGAGGTCACGCTCGGACTGCTCACGCCGCTTGGCGAGGTTCGTCTCGAAGTCCGCGGCGGCCTGGGCGGCCTTGGCGCGGGTCTCCTCGAAGAGCGCGTCCGCCTCCTCACGCTTGGCCTGCGCGTCCTTCTGCGCCTCCGAACGCAGCGTGGAGGCGTCGCCCTTCGCCTTCTCGACGATGCGCGTGCCCTCGTCCTCGGCCCGCGCCTTGCGCTCCGTCGCGAACGACTCGGCGTCGTTACGGACCTGCTGGGCCGCCGACTCGGCGAGCTCACGGTGCTGTTCGGCCGCGCGACGGGCCTCCTCGCGCAGGTCCTTCGCCTCCTCCTCGGCGAGGCGGAGGATCTTCTCTACGCGGGCGCCGAGGCCGGCGTACGAAGGCTCCGCGTCGCTGACCTGGGCCTGAGCATTCTGCGTTTCGAGATGCAGCTCCTCGATGCGCTTTTCCAGCGCGGTGATGCGGGCCAGGGCGCTGTCACGGTCGGCGACGAGTTTGGTAATGCGGTCGTCCACCTGACCACGGTCGTAACCACGCCGCACGAGCTCGAAGCCGAATGGGGAGGATGTGTCACTCATGGGGTTCCTGTCGAATGAGACCGGTGAGGTGATAGGGGGAATCCTAGGGGCCGGAGCGGCGTGTCATCGTGTTGATGCCGGTTTGATATGGAGAATGTCCAGCCTTTTGAGTGGCTCGAAGCGGTTTCCCGGAGCCCAGGGGCCGGTGGTCCGGTCCTAGCCGTCGGAAGACTTGCCACCCGAACGATTAGTTCCGGCCGCCGCACCCGCCTTGACCGGGTTGTCCTTCGCCGGGCCCGACGGTGCCTCCAATGACCCCAACGCTTCGAGCACGTCCTGGACACGGGAGATCTCCGTCTGGATGTCCGCGCGTCTGCGGGTCAGGACATCCAGGTCCCGCTCGCCGTCCTCGACCATCTGCTTGGCGGCCTGCTGGGCGTCCGCGCGCAACTTCTCGCCCTCCTTGGTCAGTTCGGCCTTCTTCAGCTCGGCCTCCTTGAGGAGACCCTCCGCCTTGCGCACGGCGGCGATCCTGACTCTGCTCGCCTCGGAGTTGGCCTCGGAGACCAGCTCCTCCGCCTTCCGCGCGGCCTCGGCCCGCTGTTCCTCCGCGGCCTTCATCAAGGCGTCGACCCGCTCGCCCGCCGTCCGCAGCTGCTCGGACGTCTCGCGCCGGGCCCGCTCGTGCAGTTGCTCGATCTCGGACTCCACGCGCTGACGCAGTTCCTCGCCCCGCTCGCGTATGGCCGTGGCGTCGCGCCTGGCCCCCACGAGCAGGTTGTCCGCGTCCGTACGGGCCTTCTCCACCAGGGAGTTGCCCTCGATCGTGGCCTCCGCGTCGATGCGCTCGGCCTCCTTGCGGGCGGCGGCGACCATCCGGTCCGCCTGCTCCTCGGCCTCGGTGGCGGCGCGCAACGCCTCCTCCTGGGCCTTGTTGATGAGCTGGTCCGCCTGCTCCGCCGCGTCCGCACGGCGCTTGGCCGCGTCCTTGCGCGCCTCGTCGAGCAGCCAGTCCGTCTCCTCCTGCGCCTCGTTCCTGAGCCGCTCCGCCGCTTCCTCGGTCTCCGCCTTGACCCGCTCGGCCTCGGCCCGCAGCCGCTCGGCCGCCTGCTGCGCCTGGCCCATCGCCTCGGCCGCCTCGGCGCGCATCCGCTCGACCTCGCTGGTCGCCTCCGTGACCAGCCGGTCGGCCTGAGCCGCCGCGTCGCCCCGGATCCGGTTGGCGTCCTCCCTGGCCTCGGCCCTGGCCCGCGACGCGTCCTGCTCCGACGCCACGAGCGAGTCGGACGCCTCCGTCCTGGCCCGCTGCGCGTACTCCGCGCTGTCGGCCCGCAGCCGCTCCGCCTCCGCGATCGCGTCGCCGACCGTCCGCTCGGCGAGCGCCTGCGCCGCCTCGGACTCCGCGTTCGCGCGCGTACGGATCCGGTTGGCGTCCTCCGTGGCCCGCTCCCGCTCCGCGTACGCGTCGCCGCGCACCCGGTCGGCCTCCTCCTGCGCCTCCGTACGCGTACGGTCCGCCGCGTGCTCGGCCGCCGACCGCAGCCCGGCGATCTCCTGCTCGGCCTGGTCCTGGAGACCGGCCACCGCTTCCCGTACCTGCTGCGCCGTCTGCTCGGCGGCGGCCACCAGCTCCGTCGCGCGCCGGTCCGCCTCCTCGACCAGCCGCTGCGCCTCCGCCTGCGCCTCCTCGACCCGCTTGCGGGCCGAGGCGAGCAGCTCCTCGCTCTGCTCCCGTACGCTCGCGCGCTCCTGGTCCGCCTCCGCGCGGGCGGCGGCCAGCGTCTCCTCCGCCTCGCGGCGGCGCCGGGCCGCCTCGTCCTGCGCGGCGGCCAGTGCCTCCGCGGCCTCCACCCCGACCCGCTCGGCGGCGGCAGCCGCCTCGGCCCTGATCCGGTCGGCGGTCTCCTGCGCCTCGCTCTTGAGCCGCTCCGCCTCCGTCGCGGCCTCCGTGCGCAGCCGTACCGCGTGCGTCTCCGCCTCCGCGCGGGACTGCGCCGAGTCCGCCGCCGCTTCCGTACGGAGCCGCTCGGCCTCCTGCTCGGCCTGCGCCTGGAGCGTACGGATCCGCTCGGCGGCCTCCGCGCGCAGCCGGTCCGTCTCCTCGCCGGCCTCCCGGCGGATCCGCTCGCTCTCGCCGCGCGCCTCGGTGAGCGCCTCCTCGGCCGACGCGAGGCGCTGCTCCGCCTCCGTGTGCAGCCGGGTCAGCTCGCCCGCCGCCTCCGCCTTGCGGGACTCGACGCCCCGCTCCGTCTCCTCGCGCAGGGCGGCGGCGGCCTCCTCGGCCGCCTTCTTCGTCGCCTCGGCCTGCTCCTCGCCCTCCACCCGCAGCCGCTCGGCCTCGGCGCGGGTGCGCTCCAGCGTCTCCTCGGCCTGCCGGCGCAGCGTCGTGGCGCGCTCGATGGCTTCGGTACGGACCCGCTCGCTCTCCGCCGTCGCGTTCGTCCGCGCCTCGTCCGCGTCGGCCTTCGCCTTGGTCAGCAGCTCCTCGGCGGACCTGGCCGCCTCCTCGATCTGCTGGACGGCCTCCCGCCGCGCCTCGCCCCGGATCCGCTCGCCCTCGGCGACCGCGTCGGCCCGCAGCTGCTCGGCCTCGCCGCGCAGCCGGCGCGCCTCCTCCTGGAGCTCGACGGTCTTGGCGCGGTACTCCTTCGTGTCGTCCTTGGCCGCGCCCTTGAGCTGGTCGGCCTGCTCGGCGGCCTCGCCGCGCAGCCGGTCCGCCTCGGCCTCGGCCTCGCGGCGGATCCGCTCGGCCTCCTCGCCCGCCGACCGGATGGTGGCCTGGGCGTCGTCGGACGCCTTGTTCAGGACCTCCTCCGCCGTACGGGCCGCCTTGGCGAGCTGCGCGGCCGAATCCTCCGCCGCGACCGTACGGGCCCGCTCGGCCGCCTCCGCGACCAGCTTCTCCGCCTCGGCGCGGGCGTCGGCGAGCGCCTGCTCGGCCTCGGCCTTCGTCGCCTCGGCCTCCTGCGTGGCCTCGCCGACCAGCCGGGCGATCTCCGACTTGGCCGTACGCGTGCGCTGTTCGTTCTGCGACTCGGCGGCGGCCATCCGCTTGGCCGCGGCCTCCTTGGACTCCGCGTCGACCTTCTCGGCCTCCGCGCGGGCCTCCCGCAGCCGCTCCTCGGCCTGCTGCATCCGCTGCTCGGCGGCCCGGCTGATGTCGCCGGCCTGCTGGCGGGCCTGGTCGGACTCGGCGGTGCTGGACGTACGGAGCTGCTCGGCGTGGCTCGTGACCTCCTGCGCCTGCGCGGACGCGGCGTTCAGCAGCCGCTCGGCGTCCCTGCGGGCGCGCTGGAGGAGGGCCTCGGCCTCGGCGCGGGTCGACTCGGCCTCGGAGCTGAGCCGGCGGCGGGCCTCGTCGGTGACC
>NZ_WWJY01000789.1 GCF_009865405.1 Streptomyces sp. SID3212
GGTCGGGGCCGCCGGGCCCGGCGAACGCACGGAGGCGCTGGCCAAGGCCCTGAGCGCCGACGGGTACGCTGCCACGGCGCGCGGCGCGGCGAACCAGCAGGGCGAGCAGCTCTGCCAGCACCACTGCCCGGTCGCGCACGTCGCGGAGCAGTACCCCCAGCTGTGCGAGGCGGAGACGGAATTCTTCTCCCAGCTGCTCGGTACGCATGTACAGCGGCTGGCCACGATCGCCCACGGCGACGGGGTCTGCACGACGTTCATCCCCCGAGCCACCGCGTCCCCGCAGACCGGTGGAGCGCAGACAGGCGGAGCGCAGACCGCGTCCCCCGAGACAACCGATCAAGCATCCGAAAGCAAAGCCGGGAGGAACCCCGCATGACGCTCCCCACGGAGACCGCCCACCCCGAACTCGATGGCCTGGGCACGTACGAATTCGGCTGGGCCGACTCGGACGCCGCCGGCGCCGCCGCGAAGCGCGGTCTGTCCGAGGCTGTCGTGCGCGACATCTCCCAGAAGAAGAACGAGCCGGAGTGGATGCTCAAGCTCCGGCTCAAGGGCCTCAAGCTCTTCGGCAAGAAGCCGATGCCGAGCTGGGGCTCCGACCTCTCCGGCATCCACTTCGACAACATCAAGTACTTCGTGCGGTCCACGGAGAAGCAGGCGGAGTCCTGGGAGGACCTGCCCGAGGACATCAAGAACACGTACGACAAGCTCGGCATCCCCGAGGCGGAGAAGCAGCGCCTCGTCGCCGGTGTCGCCGCGCAGTACGAGTCGGAGGTCGTCTACCACCAGATCCGTGAGGACCTGGAGGAGAAGGGTGTCATCTTCAAGGACACCGACACCGCGCTCAGGGAGAACCCGGAGCTGTTCCAGGAGTACTTCGGGACGGTCATCCCGGTCGGCGACAACAAGTTCGCGTCGTTGAACTCGGCCGTGTGGTCCGGCGGATCGTTCATCTACGTCCCGAAGGGCGTGCACGTCGACATCCCGCTCCAGGCCTACTTCCGTATCAACACGGAGAACATGGGCCAGTTCGAGCGGACGCTGATCATCGTCGACGAGGACGCGTACGTCCACTACGTCGAAGGCTGTACGGCCCCGATCTACTCCTCGGACTCGCTGCACAGCGCCGTGGTCGAGATCATCGTCAAGAAGGGCGGCCGCTGCCGTTACACGACCATCCAGAACTGGTCGAACAACGTCTACAACCTCGTCACCAAGCGCGCCGTGGCGTACGAGGGCGCGACCATGGAGTGGGTCGACGGCAACATCGGCTCCAAGGTCACCATGAAGTACCCGGCCGTGTACCTGATGGGCGAGCACGCCAAGGGCGAGACCCTGTCCATCGCCTTCGCGGGCGAGGGCCAGCACCAGGACGCCGGCGCCAAGATGGTCCACATGGCCCCCAACACCTCCTCGAACATCGTCTCCAAGTCGGTGGCGCGCGGCGGCGGCCGTACGTCCTACCGCGGTCTCATCGAGATCGGCGAGGGCGCCCACGGCTCCAAGTCCAACGTGCTGTGCGACGCGCTGCTGGTCGACACCATCTCGCGCTCCGACACCTACCCGTACGTGGACGTCCGCGAGGACGACGTGTCCATGGGCCACGAGGCGACCGTCTCCAAGGTCTCCGAGGACCAGCTCTTCTACCTGATGAGCCGCGGCCTCTCCGAGTTCGAGGCGATGGCGATGATCGTGCGCGGATTCGTCGAGCCCATCGCCAAGGAACTGCCGATGGAGTACGCGCTGGAGCTCAACCGGCTGATCGAGCTCCAGATGGAGGGCTCCGTCGGCTGACGGACCCGCCACCAGGCCGGGCGGAGACCCGCCCGGCCCCCTCGTTCCCCCGTCCCAGAGGCAGAGAGTGAGCACCACGACAGCCATGGCTGAGGCTCAGAACATTCCGGCGGGCTCCACCACCGCCGGTTCGATCGCGGTGGCCGCCGAGTCGACCGTCGCCACGCGCATGAGCGCGCCCCCCTCCTTCGACGTGGCGGACTTCCCCGTCCCTCACGGCCGTGAGGAGGAGTGGCGGTTCACGCCGCTGGAGCGGCTGCGTGGCCTGCACGACGGCACCGCCGTCGCCACGGACGGCAGCGTCACGGTCGAGGTGACCGCCCCCGACGGCGTCACCGTCGAAACCGTCGGCCGCGACGACGCGCGCATCGGCAAGGCCGGTACGCCGGTGGACCGGATCGCCGCCCAGGCGTACTCCTCCTTCGAGAAGGCCTCGGTCGTCTCGGTGGCCAAGGAGACCGTCCTGGCCGAACCGATCAGGATCGACGTCCACGGCGAGGGCGGCACCGCCTACGCGCACCAGGTCATCGAGCTCGGCGCCTTCGCCGAGGCCGTCGTGGTCATCGACCACACCGGCGACGCGGTGCTCGCCGGGAACGTCGACTACCTGATCGGCGACGGCGCGAAGCTCACCGTCGTCTCCGTCCAGGACTGGGACGACAAGGCCGTCCACGTCGCCCAGCACAACGCGCTGGTCGGCCGGGACGCCTCCTTCAAGTCCATCGTCGTCACCTTCGGCGGCGATCTCGTACGGCTCCACCCGCGCGTCCGGTACGCGGGCCCCGGCGGCGAGGCCGAGCTGTTCGGTCTCTACTTCACCGACCGCGGCCAGCACCAGGAGCACCGCCTCCTGGTCGACCACAACGCGCCGAACTGCAAGTCCAACGCCGCCTACAAGGGCGCGCTCCAGGGCCAGGACGCCCACGCCGTGTGGATCGGCGACGTGCTCATCCGCGTCATGGCCGAAGGCACCGACACGTACGAGATGAACCGCAACCTCGTCCTCACGGACGGCGCCCGGGTCGACTCCGTGCCGAACCTGGAGATCGAGACCGGTGAGATCGCCGGCGCCGGACACGCCTCGGCGACCGGCCGGTTCGACGACGAACAGCTCTTCTACCTGATGTCACGCGGCATCCCGCAGGCCGAGGCGCGCCGCCTCGTCGTCCGCGGCTTCTTCGCCGAGCTGGTCCAGCAGATCGGACTGCCCGACGTCGAGGAGCGCCTGCTGACGAAGATCGAGACGGAGCTGGAGGCGACGCTGTGAGCGTGCCCACCACCTTCGTCCGCGTCTGCGGCCTCGGCGAGCTGGAGGAGGACACCCCGAAGCGGGTGGAACTCGACGGCACGCCCGTCGCCGTCGTCCTCACCGAGGGCGAGGTGTTCGCGATCAACGACATCTGCTCGCACGCGAACGTGTCGCTCTCCGAGGGCGAGGTCGAGGACTGCATGATCGAGTGCTGGCTGCACGGCTCCAGCTTCGACCTCCGTACCGGCAAGCCGTCGAGCCTTCCCGCGACGCGCCCCGTCCCCGTATACCCCGTACAGATCCAAGGGGACGATGTGCTCGTCTCCGTCACCCAGGAGTCCTGAGCCCCTATGGCTACGCTTGAAATCAACGACCTGCACGTCACCGTCGAGGCGGAGGGCGGCCCCCGCGAGATCCTCAAGGGCGTCGACCTGACCGTCAAGCAGGGCGAGACGCACGCCATCATGGGCCCCAACGGCTCCGGCAAGTCGACCCTCGCGTACTCGCTGGCGGGCCACCCCAAGTACACGATCACCGGCGGCACGGTGACCCTCGACGGCGAGGACGTCCTCGCGATGACCGTCGACGAGCGCGCCCGCGCCGGCCTCTTCCTCGCCATGCAGTACCCCGTCGAGGTCCCCGGCGTCTCCGTGTCGAACTTCCTGCGGACGTCGGCCACCGCGATCCGCGGCGAGGCCCCCAAGCTGCGCACCTGGGTGAAGGAGGTCCGGGAGACCATGGAACGCCTCCAGATGGACCCGGCCTTCGCCGAGCGCAACGTCAACGAGGGCTTCTCCGGCGGCGAGAAGAAGCGCCACGAGATCCTCCAGCTCGAACTGCTCAAGCCGCACATCGCGATCCTCGACGAGACCGACTCCGGCCTCGACGTGGACGCCCTGCGGGTCGTCTCCGAAGGCGTCAACCGCGTCAAGGAGACCGGCGAGGTCGGCACCCTGCTGATCACGCACTACACGCGGATCCTCCGCTACATCAAGCCCGACTTCGTGCATGTCTTCGCCCAGGGCCGTATCGCCGAGTCCGGCGGCGCGGAGCTGGCCGACAAGCTGGAGAACGAGGGCTACGAGGCGTACACGAAGGGTGGCGTCACCGCGTGACACAGCTGCCGGGCCTCCTCACACCGTCGAGCACGCCGTCGGGACGGCTGCTCGACGAGGCGATCCGCAAGGACTTCCCCCTGCTGGATCGTGTGGTCCATGACGGGAAGAAGATCGTTTACCTGGACAACGCGGCGACGTCCCAGAAGCCGCGCCAGGTCCTCGACGCCCTCAACGAGTACTACGAGCAGCACAACGCCAATGTCCACCGTGGCGTGCATGTGCTCGCCGAGGAGGCCACGGCGCTGTACGAGGGCGCGCGTGACAAGGTCGCCGCCTTCATCAACGCGCCCAGCCGCGACGAGGTCATCTTCACCAAGAACGCCTCGGAGTCGCTCAACCTCGTGGCCAACATGCTCGGCTGGGCCGACGAGCCCTACCGGGTGGACCACGAGACCGAGATCGTCATCACGGAGATGGAGCACCACTCCAACATCGTGCCGTGGCAGCTGCTCTCGCAGCGCACCGGCGCGAAGCTGAAGTGGTTCGGCCTCACCGACGACGGCCGGCTCGACCTGTCGAACATCGACGAGATCATCACCGAGAAGACGAAGATCGTCTCCTTCGTGCTGGTGTCCAACATCCTCGGTACGGTCAACCCGGTCGAGGCGATCGTCCGGCGGGCGCAGCAGGTCGGCGCCCTGGTCCTGATCGACGCCTCGCAGGCCGCGCCGCACATGCCGGTGGATGTCCAGGCCCTCCAGGCCGACTTCGTGGCCTTCACCGGCCACAAGATGTGCGGTCCCACCGGCATCGGCGTCCTCTGGGGCCGCCAGGAGCTGCTGGAGGACCTCCCGCCGTTCCTGGGCGGCGGCGAGATGATCGAGACCGTGTCGATGCACTCGTCGACGTACGCCCCCGCGCCGCACAAGTTCGAGGCTGGTACGCCCCCGATCGCCCAGGCCGTCGGCCTCGGCGCGGCCGTGGACTACCTCACCGCGATCGGCATGGACAAGATCCACGCGCACGAGCAGGCGATCACCGAGTACGCGGTGCGGCGCCTGCTGGAGGTGCCCGACCTGCGGATCATCGGCCCGGCCACGGCCGAGGAGCGCGGCGCCGCGATCTCCTTCACCCTGGGAGACATCCACCCCCACGACGTGGGGCAGGTGCTCGACGAACAGGGCATCGCGGTCCGGGTCGGCCACCACTGCGCGCGGCCGGTCTGCCTGCGGTACGGAATTCCGGCGACCACGCGGGCGTCTTTCTATCTGTACTCCACACCCGCCGAGGTCGACGCTCTGGTCGAAGGGCTGGAGCACGTCCGTAACTTCTTCGGATGAGGACTGAGCCGTGAAGCTGGATTCGATGTACCAGGACGTCATCCTGGACCACTACAAGCACCCCCACGGGCGCGGTCTGCGGGACGGCGACGCCGAGGTGCACCATGTCAATCCGACCTGTGGTGACGAGATCACCCTGCGGGTGCGGTACGAGGGCTCGCTGATCGCGGACGTCTCGTACGAGGGCCAGGGCTGCTCCATCAGCCAGGCCAGCGCGTCCGTACTGAACGACCTCCTCGTCGGCAAGGAGCTGGCCGAGGCGCAGAAGATCCAGGGCACCTTCCTGGAGCTGATGCAGTCCAAGGGCCAGCTGGAACCGGACGACGCGATGGAAGAGGTGCTGGAGGACGCGGTCGCGTTCGTCGGCGTCTCGAAGTACCCGGCACGCGTCAAGTGCGCCCTGCTGAGCTGGATGGCCTGGAAGGACGCGACGGCCAAGGCCCTCGCGGCCACCCCGGCCGGTGGCCAGGACGACGGCCAGAACGACCGCCCGACCAAGGAGACGGCATGAGCGACAACGAGACCGTGACCATGACCCCCGCCTCCGAGGAGGAGGTCCGCGAGGCCCTGTACGACGTGGTCGACCCCGAACTGGGCATCGACGTCGTCAACCTCGGACTGATCTACGGCATCCACATCGACGACGCCAACATCGCCACCCTGGACATGACCCTGACGTCGGCGGCCTGCCCGCTGACGGACGTGATCGAGGACCAGGCGAAGTCGGCGACGGACGGCATCGTCAGCGAACTCAAGATCAACTGGGTCTGGATGCCGCCGTGGGGCCCGGACAAGATCACGGACGACGGCCGCGAACAGCTCCGCGCGCTGGGCTTCAACGTCTGAGTCTCCCCTGACCCGTCCGACTCGCGGCGTTCCCGAGGGCCCCCGACCTGTGCGGTCGGGGGCCCTCGGGCGTGCTCAGGGGGTGGACGCCCGGGACAGGTGGGCGGCCAGGTTCTCGGTGCGGATGCGGCGGTCCAGGTAGATCAGGCTCAGGACCAGCTGGGGGAAGACCGTGGTGACGATCTGGGTGACCAGCTGGACCGCCAGGCCCAGGGGGACGAGGATCACGAGCAGGGCGAGCGGGGCCGTGGTGTCGGCCGGGTTGTCGGGGGCCGCCAGGGCCGGGCCCGCGACGAGGCCCAGGACGTTGAGTGCCTGCTGGACGACCATGACGGCCGCGGAGGCCGCCGCGTACGCGAGCAGGGTGATGCCGAACGTACGCCACCAGGAGCCGCGGACCAGCAGGGACGAGCGGCGCAGGGACGTGAGCGGGCCCTGGGACTCCACCACCGCCGCCGTCGGGGCCAGGGTGAAGCGGGTCCAGAGCCAGACCGCCGGGGGAGCCGTCACCAGGAAGCCCGCGAAGCCCAGTGCGATGAAGGCCGTCGCGTCCCCCGGGCCGTACGTGCTGACGACGGCCACCACGGAGGCCGCCACCCCCGTCGCGAGGAGCAGGGCGGGGACCAGGCCGATCAGGCCCGTCACCAGCATCACGCCGAGGACCGCGGGGACGCGGGCGGACGCCTGGCGCCAGAGCGGGCCGAAGGTGACCGGGCGGCCCAGGACGGCGTTCTGGACGACCGCCGGGCAGGCGGCCGTGGTCAGCGCGGTCGCCAACAGGACCGCCACCAGGCCGACGGCCGCGACGCAGCACACCGCGACCAGGAGTCCGGCGGACCGGTCCCACTCCGTGTCCAGGTCGCCGAGGGTGGACAGGCCGACCGCGGCCACGGCGATGCACGCCGCCGCGCCGACCACCAGCGCCGCCAGGCCGTACGCCGCGCAGGCCACGCCGAACAGGGGCTTCCAGTAGCGCCCCACCGTCGCGAAGGCGCCGTTCATGATCTCCGACAGGCCGAGCGGCCCCAGCGGTATCACCCCCGGCTTGGGCGGCGCCCAGCCGCCCCCTCCCCATCCGTACGGCCCGTTCCCGTACGTCCCCGCGCCCTGCGCCACTGTCCGGCCCCCCGCCTCGTGCTCACGTTCGAACGCCACACCGTAGCGGGTCGGCGCTGTGTACGGTCGTACGCATCGATGTGTACACTCGTCCATATGGGATATGGACTGCTCGCCGGGGCGATAGCGGCGGAGGTGGCCGGTACGACGGCCATGAAGTACAGCGAGGGATTCACCAGGCTCTGGCCCTCGCTCCTGACCGTGGCCGGCTACCTGATCGCCTTCAGCCTGCTCGCGCAGACGCTCAAGACCCTGTCCATCGGCACGGCCTACGCGATCTGGGCCGGCACCGGCACCGCCGCGATCGCCGCCATCGGCATGATCTTCATGAACGAGTCGGCGGGACCCGTGAAGATCGCCGGGCTCGCCCTGGTGATCGCCGGGGTGGTCGTCCTCAACCTCGGAGGTGCCCACTGATGAGCCACCACCCCGGAGGTGCCCGCCGATGAGCCGCCGCTACGACCCCGACCGGCGCCAGCGCATCACCGACGCCGCGCTGCGGGTGGTCGGGCACAGCGGGATCGCCGGGCTCAGCCACCGGACCGTGGCCGCCGAGGCGGACGTGCCCCTCGGCTCCACGACGTACCACTTCGCCTCGCTGGACGACATGCTGGCCGCCGCCCTGCGGCAGGTCAACGAGGGCTTCGCGGCGGCCGTACGGGACAGCGAGGCGCTCGCCGACCCGGCGTCCGACATGGCGGGCGAGCTGGCCAGGATCATCGGGGAGTGGCTCGCCGGGGACCGTACGGGCGTGGAGCTGGAGTTCGACCTCTACCTCGCCGCCCTGCGCAGGCCCGTGCTGCGGCCGGTCGCCGCCGAGTGGGCGGACGCGGTCACCGAGATCCTGGCGCGGCGCACCGACCCCGTCACGGCGCGGGCGCTGGTCGCGCTGATCGACGGGATCTGCCTCCAGGTGCTGCTCACGGACGCGGTGTACGACGCGGCGTACGCGCGCGAGATGCTGCGGCGGCTCATCCCCTGACGTGCCGTGTCATCCCCTGTCGTCCCGGCGGTAGGTTGGGCCGGTGAGCATCCCTCCCTCGGGTCCCGAGATCACCTACGCCGAGTGCAGGCAGTGCGGCACGCTGATCGCCGGGCTGGACGGCCGCTACAGCTGCGGGGTCTGCGGCTGGGTCAACCACCACTCCGAGGGCCACCGTGAACTGCCGCGCGCCGAGGACGACGTCGACCACCCGGCGGGCGGGGCCGAGGGCAACAGGCTGAGCTGAGTCCGGCCGGCTGTCCGGCGGTCCGGGTGTGTGCCGGCGGTGTCCGGGCACGCGGCGGTGGTCCGGGCGTGTGCCGGCGGTCCGGGCATGCGGCGGTGGTCCGGGCATGTGCCCGTCGGCCCGGACCGGTTGGCCCGAGCGGGCCCGGGACGGTTAAGTTCAGGGCATGACCGACACGTCTTCCTCCGCTTCCCCCCGTACCACCGGCGCCGCCGCCGCCGGGCTCGCCACGCTCACCGAGGACGGGACCGTCCTCGACACATGGTTCCCCGCGCCCGAACTCCTCGCCGAGCCGGGACCGGCGGGCACGGAGCGGCTGTCCGCCGCGCGCGCCGCGGAACTGCTCGGGGAAGGCGCGGCCAAGGCCGTCGGACCCGACCCGCGACGCGGGGTCGAGGTGGTCGCCGTCCGTACGGTCATCGCCTCCCTCGACGACAAGCCGCTCGACGCGCACGACGCGTACCTCCGCCTCCACCTGCTCTCCTACCGCCTGGTCCCGCCGCACGGCCAGAGCCTCGACGGGCTGTTCGGCGTGCTCGCCAACGTCGCCTGGACCTCGCTCGGCCCGGTCCCCGTGGAGGGGCTGGAGGCGGCGCGGCTCAACGCCCGCGCGGAGGGCCTGCACCTCCAGGTGACCTCGGTGGACAAGTTCCCCCGCATGACCGACTACGTGGCGCCCAAGGGCGTCCGGATCGCCGACGCCGACCGGGTGCGCCTCGGCGCGCACCTCGCCGCCGGGACGACCGTGATGCACGAGGGCTTCGTCAACTTCAACGCGGGCACGCTCGGCACGTCGATGATCGAGGGGCGGATCTCCGCCGGAGTGGTCATCGGTGACGGCACCGACATCGGCGGCGGCGCCTCCACCATGGGCACCCTCTCCGGCGGCGGCAAGGAGCGCATCGTCATCGGCGAGCGCTGCCTGATCGGCGCGGAGGCGGGCATCGGCATCGCGCTCGGCGACGAGTGTGTGGTCGAGGCGGGGCTGTACGTCACGGCCGGTACGCGCGTCACGCTGCCCGACGGCCAGATCGTCAAGGCGCGTGAGCTGTCCGGCGCGAGCAACATGCTCTTCCGCCGGAACTCGGTCACGGGCACGGTCGAGGTCCGCCCGAACAACGCGGTCTGGGGCGGCCTCAACGACATCCTGCACCAGCACAACTGACCCGGCGCGCTGCGGAGTTCGTACCACCGGCGGGCTTCGTACCGCCGGCGGAGCCGTACCTCTGTCGCGTCAGTCCCGCGCCGCGTGCAGCAACTCCCCGTACGTGGCCAGCAGCCCGTCGGCCGTCTCCCGGCCGGCGGGCAGCAGCGGTTCGCGGACCGGGCCCGCCGGCAGCCCGAGGCCGTCGAGGAGCGCCTTCGCGGTGACCGTGCCCGGCAGGCCCGACGCCATCATCGACTCGACCAGCGGCAGGGTGAGTTGGTTGAGCCGTACGGCCTCGGCGCGGTCGCCGGAGTCGTACGCGTCGAGCACCGCCCGCATCTGCCGGGGCGCGACGCCCGCCACCGTACTGACGTATCCGGCGCCGCCGACCGCGTACAGCGGCAGGTTCAGCTCCTCGCAGCCCGAGTAGTACGCGAGGGAGGTCCGGGCGATCGCCAGGGAGCTGGCGAGCAGGTCGTACGCGCAGTCCTTCACCGCCACCACCCGGGGGTGGGCGGCCAGCGCCAGCAGCGTGGCGGGCTCGATACGGGTGCCCGTGCGGCCCGGGATGTCGTACAGCATCAGCGGCAGGCCCGTCGCGTCCGCGACCCGAAGGAAGTGCGCCTCGACGGCGGCCTGCGGAGGGCGGCTGTAGTACGGCGTCACGACCAACAGACCGTCCGCGCCCGCCTGTTCGGCGTCACGTGCCAGCGCGACGGTGTGCCGGGTGTCGGCGCTGCCCACCCCCGCCACGACATGGGCGCGGTCGCCGACCTCCTCGCGCACGACCCGGACGAGCGCGGTCTTCTCCGCGTCCGTGGTGGTGGGGGACTCCCCGGTGGTGCCGTTCAGGACCAGCCCGTCGCATCCTTCGGCCACCAGACGCGCCGCGAGTTCGCGGGCGCCGTCCAGGTCCAGGGCGCCTGTCGTGGTGAACGGGGTGATCATCGCGCACAGAGCGCGGCCGAACGGACGCGGAGTGGTCATGTTCGCAGTGTCCGCCACTCCACCGTGAAGGTCTACTTAGATTTTCTCGCGTTCACGATGAAGCGGCGCTGTACGAAGACCTGTCCGACATTGGCGTCGAATGGGGATCGATAACGTGTTCGGAATGGGGCAGGATGCACGGCATGACTCGTTACTGGAGGCGCGGGCGCGGTACTCGCAGTCCGCGATCGAACTGGTCCGGGTGACCGGCATCCCCGGTACCCCCGTCGGCGGGACACGCGGACGACACCGTGGACCGCGACACCCTGCGCCGCGCCGCGGCCGCCGCCCGCCCCGCGAACGACGCGGAGCTGGACGCGCTGCTGCCCAAGAACCTCCCGACCGCGCCCGTGGAGCGGGGCGATCTGCCGCCCGTGGGCGACGGGGCACCGAACAATTCGGTGCCGGAAGGGGCGTCGGGCCGACCGGTGCGCCGATGGTCGACAGCCGTCCCGCACTGGTCCAATGGAGAACATGGAGAGTATGGACAACGAACACGCCGACAGGGGCGAACTGGACGCGCTGCGCGCGGCTTTCCCGGCGGAGCATTGTCTGCCGCCGCTGGGCTGGGACGGGGTCCGCGCCTTCGAGCGCGCCCACGACGTCGTCCTCCCGGAGCCGTACCGCACGCTGGTCGCCGAGATATGCGACGGATGCAGCGAGGGACCACCCGACATCGACGGACTCATACCGCTGGCGGCGCTGCCCGCCGACTGGGGGCCCGACGAGACCCAGCGGGTGCTCGCCGAGCCCTTCCCGCTGACCGAGGCCTGGGTGTGGGAGGACGACCCACGCCCGTACGAGGAGATAGAGCCGCTGATCGACGCGGTCAGCAACCACGGCAGCGTGGTGCTGGGCACGGACGGCTGCGGCATGTACTGGCACCTTGTCGTCACCGGCCCGCAGCGGGGCCGGCTCTGGAACATCAGCGACGTGGGCGCGGCACCGTTCGGGGCGGTGTTCGGGGCCACGGCCGCGGGTGACGGATTCGCCGGCTGGGTCGGACTCTGGTCCACCACCCGCCGGCCCTGGTACGACGTCGTGGTCTGACCCACCACTACCGCCTCGGGAGCGTTGAGTTCCACCGCACGGCACGGTCGGACTTCAGGGTCGGACCGGGTGATGAGGGCGCGCGTCAGGGGGTGCGCGCCGACAGGCCATCACCGGGACCGTGCGTGACCACCGCTCCCGAGAACACCACACACGGGTGCCGGCCCTCAGGATCGGCCGGGGCGCCCGGTGAGCCGGTGGCGAGGGGCCGGATACGTCTACGCTGGGGGCCGCCCCCGACCGTGTACGCCGCGCCGGGGGCCCGCCCCGACCGTGTACGCCGCGAGGAGAACCACCAGATGCCCGGAGATCGCACCTCCCTGCCGCCGGTGCGGCTGCCCTCGGACGCGGAGC
>NZ_WWJY01000790.1 GCF_009865405.1 Streptomyces sp. SID3212
GGGCGGCGGCGGTGAGGCCACCGGGCACCGCGGCGAGCCGTTCGCCGACGACGATCACGGCGCCGGGCGCGCGGAGCGCCTCGGCGGCCTGCGCGCCGTCACCGTCCAGGGCGGTGTTGCCCGCGAGGGCGTCCAGCCAGTCGGTCTCCGTGCCGGGAGCGGCGGGGAGCAAGGTGCCCCCGGCCTTCTCCAGGCCCGGTGTGACATGGGTGGCCAGGGAGTACGTCCGCTGTCCGTGCTTGCGCGCGGCCTTGCGCAGCCGCAGGAAGACGCCGGGCGCCTCCTCCTCGGACTCGAAGCCCGCGAGGAGGACGGCCGGTGCCTTCTCCAGCGTGGTGTACGTGATCCCCGTACCGTCCAGGTCCCGTCCCCGGCCCGCCACATGGGCGGCCAGGAAGTCGGCCTCCTCGCTGCTGTGCACGCGCGCGCGGAAGTCGACGTCGTTCGTGTCGAGCGCGACCCGGGCGAACTTGGCGTACGCGTACGCGTCCTCGACGGTCAGCCGGCCACCGGCCAGCACCCCCGCCCGGCCGCGCGCGGCGGCCAGCCCCAGGGCCGCGGCCTCCAGCGCCTCGGGCCAGCTCGCCGGCTCCAGGTCACCGTCCGCGTTCCTGATGAGCGGGGTCGTGAGCCGGTCGGGCTTCTGCGCGTAGCGGAAGCCGAACCGCCCCTTGTCGCAGACCCATTCCTCGTTGACCTCGGGGTCGTCCGCCGCCATCCGCCGCATGACCTTGCCGCGCCGGTGGTCGGTGCGGGTCGCGCAGCCGCCCGCGCAGTGCTCGCACACGCTCGGCGAGGAGACCAGGTCGAACGGGCGCGACCGGAAGCGGTACGCCGCCGAGGTGAGCGCGCCGACCGGGCAGATCTGGATGGTGTTGCCGGAGAAGTACGACGCGAAGGGGTCGCCCTCGCCCGTGCCGACCTGTTCGAGCGCCCCGCGCTCCAGCAGCTCGATCATCGGGTCGCCCGCGATCTGCTCGGAGAAGCGGGTGCAGCGCGCGCAGAGCACACACCGCTCGCGGTCCAGCAGCACCTGCGTGGAGATCGGGACGGGCTTCTCGTACGTACGCTTCCTGCCCTCGAAGCGCGTGTCCGGCTCGCCGACCTGCATGGCCTGGTTCTGGAGCGGGCACTCGCCGCCCTTGTCGCAGACCGGGCAGTCCAGCGGGTGGTTGATGAGCAGCAGCTCCATCACGCCGCGCTGCGCCTTCTCGGCGACGGGCGAGCTGAGCTGCGACTTGACGACCATGCCGTCGGTGCAGGTGATGGTGCAGGAGGCCATCGGCTTGCGCTGGCCCTCCACCTCCACGATGCACTGGCGGCAGGCGCCGACCGGGTCGAGCAGCGGATGGTCGCAGAAACGCGGGATCTCGATGCCGAGCAGCTCGGCGGCGCGGATGACCAGCGTCCCCTTGGGGACGGAGATCTCGATGCCGTCGATCGTCAGCGAGACGAGGTCTTCCGGCGGGAGCGCCGCCTCGCCGCCTCCGGAGGGGGCCGACGTGGTGACTGTCATGCGTTCACCTCCTGGTGCGGGTTCCGGTCTGCCCACGCGGTGGACTTCGCGGGGTCGAAGGGGCAGCCCTTGCCCGTGATGTGCTGCTCGTACTCGTCGCGGAAGTACTTGAGCGACGAGAAGATCGGGGCGGCGGCGCCGTCGCCGAGCGCGCAGAACGACTTGCCGTTGATGGTGTCGGCGATGTCGTTGAGCTTGTCGAGGTCGGACATCTCGCCCTTGCCGGCCTCGATGTCCCGCAGCAACTGCACGAGCCAGTACGTGCCTTCGCGGCAGGGGGTGCACTTGCCGCAGGACTCGTGGGCGTAGAACTCGGTCCAGCGGGTGACGGCCCGTACGACACAGGTCGTCTCGTCGAAGCACTGGAGCGCCTTGGTCCCGAGCATCGAGCCGGCCGCGCCGACGCCTTCGTAGTCGAGGGGGACGTCGAGGTGTTCGTCGGTGAACATCGGGGTCGAGGAGCCGCCCGGCGTCCAGAACTTGAGCCGGTGGCCCGCCCTGATCCCGCCGCCCATGTCGAGCAGCTGGCGCAGGGTGAGGCCCATGGGGCCCTCGTACTGGCCGGGGCTGGTGACGTGGCCGCTGAGCGAGTAGAGCGTGAAGCCCGGGGACTTCTCGCTGCCCATCGAGCGGAACCACTCCTTGCCGCGGTGCAGGATCGCGGGAACGGAGGCGATCGACTCGACGTTGTTCACCACGGTGGGGCTCGCGTAGAGACCCGCCACGGCGGGGAAGGGCGGACGCAGCCGGGGCTGTCCGCGACGGCCCTCCAGCGAGTCGAGCAGCGCGGTCTCCTCCCCGCAGATGTACGCACCCGCTCCCGCGTGCACGACGACGTCGAGGTCGATCCCGCTGCCGAGGATGCTCTTGCCGAGGTAGCCGGCCGCGTACGCCTCCCGGACGGCCTCGTGCAGCCGGCGCAGGACGGGGACGACCTCGCCGCGCAGGTAGATGAAGGCGTGCGAGGAGCGGATCGCGTAACAGGCGATCACCATGCCCTCGATGAGGGAGTGCGGGTTGGCGAAGAGCAGCGGCATGTCCTTGCAGGTGCCGGGCTCCGACTCGTCGGCGTTGACGACGAGGTAGTGGGGTTTCCCGTCACCCTGGGGGATGAACTGCCACTTCATCCCGGTGGGGAAGCCGGCGCCGCCCCGGCCGCGCAGACCAGCGTCCTTCACGTACGCGATGAGGTCGTCGGGCGTCATGGCGAGGGCCTTCTTGAGGCCCTCGTACCCGTCGTGCCGTTCGTACGTCTCCAGCGTCCAGGACTCCGGCTGGTCCCAGAACGCGGACAGGACGGGAGCGAGGAGCTTCTCGGGGCTGGTGCCGTTCTCGTCGATCTCGGGTGCCATCGTCATCACTCCCCCTCCTCGGCGGTGGGTCCGGCCGGGTGGTCCGGGTCGGAGTCCGAGGTGCGCTGCGGTGCGTCGTGCGAGCTGAGGTGCTGGGACCCGGGCTGCGGCGGCGCGTCCTGCGGGTGCGCGTCCGGGGTGTGCCCGCCGTCGCGCGGCCTGACCACCCGCTGCGGGGCCTCGCCCTTGGCGAGCCGCAGGCCGATCAGCGAGGCGGGGCCCGCGCCGCCGGTGGCTCCGACGGCGCCGGGGCGCTCGTCGGGGAAGCCGGCGAGGATCCGCTCGGTGTCCTTGTACGTGCAGAGCGGCGCGCCCCTGGTCGGCTCGACGGGGCGGCCCGCGCGCAGGTCGTCGACGAGCTGCTTGGCGCTCTGCGGGGTCTGGTTGTCGAAGAACTCCCAGTTGACCATCACGACGGGCGCGAAGTCGCAGGCCGCGTTGCACTCGATGTGTTCGAGCGTGACCTTGCCGTCCTCGGTGGTCTCGTCGTTGCCGACGCCGAGATGTTCCTTCAGCTCGTCGAAGATGGCGTCGCCGCCCATCACCGCGCAGAGCGTGTTCGTACAGACCCCGACCTGGTAGTCACCGCCCGGCTTGCGCCGGTACATGGTGTAGAAGGTCGCGACGGCCGTGACCTCGGCGGTGGTCAGGTCGAGCAGCTCCGCGCAGAAGGCCATGCCCGTACGGGAGACGTACCCCTCCTCCGCCTGTACGAGGTGCAGGAGCGGCAGCAGCGCGGAACGCGCGCCGGGGTAGCGGGAGATGATCTCCCTGGCGTCCGCCTCCAGCCGCGCGCGCACGTCGGCGGGGAAGTCGGGGGCCGGCAGCTGGGGCATCCCCAGGCTGACCTCGGAATTGGTCGGCTGGACGGTCACCGGTCGACGCCTCCCATCACGGGGTCGATGGACGCGACGGCGACGATGACGTCGGCGACCTGGCCGCCCTCGCACATCGCCGCCATGGCCTGGAGATTGGTGAAGGACGGGTCGCGGAAGTGGACCCGGTAGGGGCGGGTGCCCCCGTCGGAGACGACGTGCGCGCCCAGTTCGCCCTTGGGCGACTCCACGGCGGCGTACGCCTGACCGGCCGGCACGCGGAAGCCCTCCGTCACCAGCTTGAAGTGGTGGATGAGCGCTTCCATGGACGTGCCCATGATGTTCTTGATGTGGTCGAGCGAGTTGCCGAGCCCGTCGGGTCCGAGCGCGAGCTGCGCGGGCCAGGCGATCTTCTTGTCGGCGACCATCACCGGGCCCGGCGCGAGCCGGTCCAGGCACTGCTCGACGATCCGCAGCGACTGCCGCATCTCCTCCAGGCGGATGAGGAAGCGGCCGTACGCGTCACACGTGTCGGCGGTCGGGACGTCGAACTCGTACGTCTCGTACCCGCAGTACGGGTCCGACCTGCGCAGGTCGTGCGGGAGTCCGGCGGCGCGCAGGATCGGGCCGGTGGCGCCCAGCGCCATGCAGCCGGTCAGGTCGAGGTAGCCGACGTCCTCCATCCTGGCCTTGAAGATGGGGTTGCCGGTGGCGAGCTTGTCGTACTCGGGCAGGTTCTTCCGCAGGGTCCGCAGCAGCTCGCGCAGCTGGTCGACGGCGCCGGGGGGCAGGTCCTGGGCGAGTCCGCCGGGCCGGATGAACGCGTGGTTCATGCGCAGGCCGGTGATCAGCTCGTAGGCGTCGAGAATGAGTTCACGATCACGGAATCCGTAGATCATGATCGTCGTCGCGCCCAGCTCCATGCCGCCGGTGGCGATGCACACCAGGTGCGAGGAGAGCCGGTTCAGCTCCATCAGCAGGACGCGGACGGCGGTGGCCCGGTCCGGGATGTCGTCCTCGATGCCGAGCAGCTTCTCCACGCCCAGGCAGTACGCCGTCTCGTTGAAGAACGACGTCAGGTAGTCCATGCGCGTGACGAAGGTGGTGCCCTGCGTCCAGTTGCGGAATTCGAGGTTCTTCTCGATGCCCGTGTGCAGATAGCCGATGCCGCAGCGGGCCTCGGTGACGGTCTCGCCCTCGATCTCCAGGATCAGCCGCAGCACCCCGTGGGTGGACGGGTGCTGGGGACCCATGTTGACGATGATCCGCTCGTCGTCGGACTTCGCGGCGGACTGGACGACCTCGTCCCAGTCCCCACCGGTGACCGTGTAGACGGTGCCCTCGGTGGTCTCGCGGGCCGACGCATGTGAAGTGCTCATCAGGAGTACGACCTCCGCTGGTCCGGAGCCGGGATCTGGGCGCCCTTGTACTCGACGGCGATCCCGCCGAGCGGATAGTCCTTGCGCTGCGGGAAGCCCTGCCAGTCGTCCGGCATCATGATCCGGGTCAGGGCGGGGTGGCCGTCGAAGATCAGGCCGAAGAAGTCGTACGTCTCGCGCTCGTGCCAGTCGTTGGTCGGGTAGAGCGAGACCAGGGACGGCACGTGCGGGTCGGCGTCGGGCGCCGAGACCTCCAGGCGGATCAGCCGGCCGTGGGTGAGCGAGCGCAGGTGGTAGACGGCGTGCAGCTCACGGCCCTTGTCCCCGAGGTAGTGGACGCCCGACACCCCCGTACACAGCTCGAAGCGGAGCGCCGGGTCGTCGCGCAGGGTGCGCGCGACCTGGACGAGGTGCTCGCGGGCGATGTGGAAGGTGACCTCGCCGCGGTCCACGACCGTCTTCTCGATGGCGTTGCCGGGGACGAGTCCCTGCTCCTCCAGGGCGCCTTCGAGCTCGTCGGCGATCTGGTCGAAGACCCCGTTCGGGCCGCCGAAGGGGCGGGAGGTCGAGCCCGGCAGGGCGACCGTCCTGCGCAGACCGCCGTAACCGGAGGTGTCCCCGCCGTTGTTGGCGCCGAACATGCCCTTCCGTACGCCGATGACCTCACCGTGGTCGTCGCGCGCGGAGGGAACGTTCTTTCCGTCCTGCCCGTCCGTGCCGGACCCGTTGTTCTGCCCGGACGTGCCGGGACGCTGCTCGCCGCTCACCGCAGCAGCCCCTTCATCTCGATCAGCGGGAGCGCCTTGAGGGCCGCTTCCTCCGCCTCGCGGGCCGCCTCTTCGGCGTTGACCCCGAGCTTGGAGTTCTGGATCTTCTCGTGGAGCTTGAGAATGGCGTCCAACAGCATCTCGGGACGCGGCGGGCAGCCGGGCAGGTAGATGTCGACCGGCACGATGTGGTCGACGCCCTGCACGATCGCGTAGTTGTTGAACATGCCGCCCGACGAGGCGCACACCCCCATGGAGATCACCCACTTGGGGTTCGGCATCTGGTCGTAGACCTGCCGCAGGACGGGCGCCATCTTCTGGCTCACCCGCCCGGCCACGATCATCAGGTCGGCCTGGCGCGGCGAACCGCGGAAGACCTCCATGCCGAACCGTGCCAGGTCGTACCGCCCGGCGCCGGTCGTCATCATCTCGATGGCGCAGCAGGCGAGGCCGAAGGTGGCGGGGAATACGGAGGACTTCCGCACCCACCCCGAGGCCTGTTCGACCGTGGTCAGCAGGAAACCGCTAGGCAGCTTCTCTTCGAGTCCCATTGGTGGCCCCTCAGCCCCTTTAGTCCCATTCCAGACCGCCCCGCCGCCACACATACGCGTAGGCGACGAAGACGGTGAGCACGAAGAGCAGCATCTCCACGAGCCCGAAGATCCCCAGGGAGTCGAAGGTGACGGCCCAGGGGTAAAGGAAGACGATCTCGATGTCGAAGACGATGAAGAGCATCGCCGTCAGGTAGTACTTGATGGGAAAGCGGCCGCCTCCGGCCGGCGTAGGCGTGGGCTCGATGCCACACTCGTACGCTTCAAGTTTGGCCCGGTTGTACCGTCTTGGGCCGATAAGCGTGGCCATGACCACGGAGAAGATCGCAAACCCAGCACCGAGCGCGCCGAGCACGAGGATGGGTGCGTAGGCATTCAACGCCCCTCAGCTCCTTCCAGTCGTCCTTGACCGTTGGACCGCACCGGGCGATTTCGCGTCCCCGCCCCACCACGGATTCCCGGCACCGGATCACCGAAGATCGTGTACATGTGAGGCAGTTCACAAGCCCGACTGCCCCGCATCCTATGCCTGGTGGTCTGTGATCTGCGACACGGGGTACACCACCGACTTTGTGATCTCCACCACCTGACGAAGGATCATGAAGTCGGATGAGCGGTGATCTTCACACACGAAGCGTCCCGGCGGTTACGAGATGTGACATCCCCACCGGTCGTCGCTGGTGGGAAGGGGTTCGCATTATCAAGCGATGGCATATACAAGCAAATTGGCGAGGGAATGCTTTGGGGTGATAAGGCATCCGCCGTCACCCGGGCGAGGGGGTCGGCGGGAGCGAGGTGGACACGTGCGCGCGTTCACGAGCGACGGAGGGGCGACGGCGCGGAGGGAATACGGAGGACGCAGGGGTGTGTGGAGGGGGTGCGTTCCCGGCCATCCGGGCCCGGCGGGGGCGCCGTAACCATCCGGTCGCAGTGCGGTGACCATCCTGTGACCTGTACCACTCGGGCCGACTGCCCGAAAAGGCGGGCTTGGCCAAGGGTGTGAAGGGATGGTAAGTCAGGGGCAATTCGGGCGTTTGACGAAAAGCATGTGATCACAGCCATGATCACGTGTGTCCGGTTTGCCCGTTACGGCGTCAATAAAGGCCCTTCGAAAGCGGATTCACAGATTCCAGCCGCAAATGTGGCGCAGGACACGTTTCTTGACGCCCACCCGGGACCGCCTGATAGCGGTATGACCATGTCCCACACCGCTCAGATAACCAGCCACCGGAAACCCCGCCGCAGCGCGTCGAAAACGGCCATCCGCGCCGGAGTTGCCGGGGGTGTTCTCAGCAGCATCGCGGTCGCCGGTGCCGCCGGGCCGGCGCACGCCGAGCCGGTGACCGAGAAGACCATCGAAATGCCCACCCTGACCGCCGGGCTCGCCGACAGCGTCGCGCAGTCGGCGGCGGCCACGCAGCAGGTCGCGTCCGTCCTCGAACTCCAGGCGCAGGAGGACGCGGCGGCCACGAAGGCCGCGCACACCGCCAAGGTCGCCAAGGCGAAGGCCGAGGCGATCCGCAAGGCCGAGGCGGAGAAGAAGCGCGAAGAGGCCGCCGCGAAGGCGGCCAAGGCGAAGGCGGCGGCCCAGGCCGCGGCCGAGAAGGCCACGTACTCCACGCAGTCGGCGAGCGCCGGCGGCTCCGGCAGCTCCACCGGCTCCGGCTCGGCCACCGCCAAGACCGCCTCGTACACCTCGACGGCCACCGGTTCCGCGGGCGCGCTCATCGCGTTCGCCCGGGCGCAGGTCGGCGACGCCTACGTGATGGGTTCGACGGGCCCCAACGCGTGGGACTGCTCGGGTCTGGTGCAGGCCGCGTACAAGCAGATCGGTGTGGACCTGCCGCGCGTCTCGCAGGACCAGTCGACGGCGGGCACGCAGGTCTCCCTGAGCAACCTCCAGCCGGGCGACATCCTGTACTGGGGAAGCGCGGGCAGCGCGTACCACACGGCGATCTACGTGGGCGGCGGCGAGTTCGTGGGGGCGCAGAACCCGGGCACGGGTGTGGTCGAGAAGTCCCTGGACTGGGACCCGCCGACCGGTGCGGTGCGGGTGCTCTGAGTTTTTCGTCTTGTTCGTCGTTTCTGCACGTCCGACGGCCCGTGTCCCGTTCAGGGGGAGGCGGGCTGCCGGCGTGCGGGCTCCGGTTGTACGGGGCGCACGAGCGCGTCCGCGAACTCGCCCCGTTCCCGGGGGTGGTCGCGCAGCCACAGGCCCAGCTTGTGGTCCGCTCCGGCGTGCACGAGGTGCGTGAAGTCCGCGCGTGCGCCCAGCGCCTCCGCGACGGCCCGGGTCACCGCCGGCGGGATCACCGTGTCGTGCGCCGGTACGAGCAGGACGGCGCGCCCGGTGAACGTACGGAAGGTGTCGAGCGCGGCCGAGTCCCGCCAGCTCTCCGGGGTCCTGATGACGCCGGTGAACCCGTCCGCGAACGGCGGCTCCCACGCCCGGCGCGCGTACACCGCCGGGGCGCAGAGGCCGAGGGCCGTCACGCGGGAGCCGTAGTGGCGGGTCAGGTCCGCCACCGTCTGGCCGCTCATGCTGAATCCGACGAGCACCAGAGCGTCGCCGGGCGGCGCGTGCGCGTCGACCACGGCCCGCGCCTGCGCGAGCCGCCGCCGGAGGCTCAGCTCGCCGAGGGAGCCGGAACTGCCGCCGTGCCCGGAGAAGTCGAAGCCGACAACGGTGTGCCCCCGCGCGGCGAGGTCCCCGGCGAGCGCGTCCAGCCGCCGGTGCTCGCTCGTACCGGCGCCGTGGAGCAGGACGGCGGTCGCCCGGCGTGCGGACGGATCCGCGGGCGCCGTCACCGAGCAGCTGAGCGTCTCGCCGTCGCACGGGAAGGAGAAGCGCCGTACCCCGCGTTCCTCGTCCTGGACGTCACGCCGCATCGCACCCTCCCCCTGACCCCGTGATCGTACGCCCGTGAAGAAGCCCGACGATCGGCGTACAACCCGGGAAAGAGCGGGGCAGGACCCGTACGCTGGGCGCTCCACCGGAGCCGTGGCGCCGACACGCCACCTGCTGTCGCCCTCCCCGAAGGACGCCTAGTGAGCACTCCCCGCCATGTCATCTTCGGTACCGGCGCCATCGGCCGGGCCACGCTCGCCGCGCTGCTGCGCCGGGGCGAACACCCCCGGGACGTACGGATGGTCAACCGCTCGGGCTCCGCGCCCGTTCCCGACGGGGTCGAGGTCGCGGCCGGGGACGCCACCGACCCCGCCTTCACCACGGCCGTCGCCGAGGGCGCGCAGGTGGTGTACCAGATCCTCAACCCGCCGTACCACCGCTGGGCGGAGGAGTTCCCCGGCCTCCAGGCCGGGGTGGTGGCCGCCGCCGAGGCCGCCGGGGCGCGGCTGGTGAGCATGGACAACGTCTACATGTACGGGCCTCCCCTGGGCCGGCCCCTCACCGAGGGCCACGCCGACGCGCCCACGACCCGCAAGGGCGCGGTCCGCGCGCGGATGGCCCAGGACCTGCTCGCGGCGCACCGCGCGGGCCGCGTCGAGGTCACGATCGGCCGGGCCTCGGACTACTACGGTCCGGGCGGCGGCCGGCAGTCCGTCCTCGGCGACACGGTCTTCAAGGCGGCGCTGCGCGGCCGGACGGCCACGGTCCTCGGCGACCCGGACCAGCCGCACACGTACACGTACATCCCGGACATCGGCGAGGGCCTCGCGCTCCTCGGCGAGCACCCGGACGCGGCGGGCGAGGTCTGGCACCTCGCGAACGACCCGGTCACCCGCACCACCCGCCAACTCGTCACCCTCGTGCAGGAGTCGGCGGGCCACCCGAAGGCCAAGGTGCGCTCGCTCCCGCCGGTGGTGATGCGCACGCTGGGCGTCGCGAACCCGCTCATGCGTGAACTGACCGAGATGCTGTACGAGTTCCAGGAGCCGTTCGTCGTCGACAGCACCAAGATCACCAAACACCTCGGCGCGACGGCGACCCCGGCGGAACAGGCGGTGACCGACACGCTGGCCACGTACCGCGCGGCGGCCGGAAGCTAGGGCGTGTCC
>NZ_WWJY01000791.1 GCF_009865405.1 Streptomyces sp. SID3212
CTGCCGGCTGACGTCCTGGTCTCGGCGGCCCGGACCGGCGCCCCCGGCGCGGGCGGCGCCACCGGCACCGTGCGCGTCCTCGCGGACCCCGGGGGCCGCGTGCACGCCGCCCTCTCCGTACGCACCCCCACCGTCGTCCTGGTCCGCCCGGACGCGGTGGTCTCCGCGGTCCGCCCGCCGGGCGGACCCGAGCTGTTCCAGGAACTCCGCCTCGTGCCTCCACAGGCGGAGCCCGTTCAAGAAGGAGTCTGAATCCTGATGTCCACCCCCGACGCCCGGCTCGAAGCCGGGCCCCGCCCAGGGCTCACCCTGCTCGTCGTGTGTCTCGGCGTACTGATCGTGCCGCTCGGCGTCAGCGGCACCCCGGTCGCCCTCCCCGACATCGGGCGCGAACTCGGCGGGAGTCTCGCCTCGCTCCAGTGGGTGGTCAACGCGTACAACGTGATGGCGGCCAGCCTGATGATGGTGGCCGGCTCACTCGCCGACCTGATCGGCCGCAAGAAGATGTTCGCGTTCGGCACCGGCCTGTACGCGGTCTCGCTCGTGGCAACCGTCCTCGCGCCCAGCGTCATCGTGATCGACATCGCCCGCGGGGTCGCCGGTGTCGCCGCCGCCGCGCTGATGACCTCGGCGACCGCGATCGTCGCGTCCAGCTTCGACGGGGCCGCGCGCGCCAAGGCGTTCGCCGTCGCCGGTGTCACCCTCGGCTCCGGCCTCGCGCTCGGACCGACCACCAGCGGACTGCTCGTCGGCGCGCTGGGCTGGGAGTCGGTGTTCTACGCGCACCTGGCCCTCGTCGTCCTGTCCATGCTGGGGCTGCCGTTCCTCCAGGAATCGCGCAACCCGCAGGCGGGCGGCGTCGACTGGCCGGGCACGATCACGTTCAGCCTGGCGCTCGTGCTGTTCACGCTGGCCATCATCCAGGGCCCGCAGAGCGGTTGGGCCAGCCCGACCGTGCTGATCCTGCTGGCCGGGTCGATCCTGCTGGTCGTCGCCTTCGCCCTGGTCGAACGCCGCCAGGACAGCCCCATGTTCGACCTGTCGCTGTTCCGCGAGAGCCGCTTCCTCTCGGTGAACCTGCTCAACGTCGCCTTCTCGTTCGGCTTCATCGGACTGCTGCTGGTCCTGCCCGCGTACCTGATCGGCGCCAACGGCGAGAGCAGCCAGGGCGCAGGACTGATCATGCTGCTGCTGACCGGACCCGTGCTCTTCCTGCCCCTGATCGGCGGCCGGCTCGTGGCCTCCGGCGTCCACATGCGGGTCGTGCTCGGCCTCGGCCTGCTCCTCATCGCGGCCGGCTGCGCCTGGCTCACCGTCGTCCACCCGGGCATCGGCGTCCTCGGCCTCGCCGGGCCGCTGCTCGTCGCCGGTATGGGGGTCGGTCTGATCATGGGCGTCCTCGACGGCGCCGCCGTGAGCACCGTGCCGCCCGAGCGGGCCGGCATGGCGGCGGGCATGTTCAACACCATCCGCCTCGCGAGCGAGGCCATCGCGGCCGTCGTCATGGTCGCGGCCGTCGCCTCGATGATCCGCTCGCGCATCTCGGACGGGCTGTCGGAGTACGTCGCCAAGGGCGGCGACTCCGCCTCCACGACGGCCGACCGGGTGGCCAGCGGTGACGTGGCCGGTGTGGTGAAGGACGCCCCGGCCGCCCTGCGCGACGGCTTCGGCGACTTCCTGTCGCAGGGCCACACGGACGCGCTGCGGGTGGTGCTGTGGGCGTCCGCCGCGCTCTGCGCCGTCACCGCCGTCATCGTGTACCGGATGCTCGCCGACCGCCCCTCCGCCGCCGGGGAGCCGGGCAAGCAGGCCTCTGCGCGGCCCGCGGACGCGGACGGCGCCGCGCGCGAACGGACCCTCGTCGACGACTGATCCCCCTCCCGCCAGGTCCCCGGCGCGCACCCCGCGCACCGGGGACCTGGCTGGTCCCAGAAGGGAACGGGACATGCCCCTGCCCGAATCCACCGATCTCTGGATCGTCCCCCTGGACACGGACCCGGCCCTCCACGAGGCCCGCCTCCCCGAACTCGGCGCGTACGAACGCGACCGCGCCCACCGGCTGGGCCTGCGGAAGCCCGCCGCGCGCCGCCGCTACCTCGCCGCCCACCTCGCCGCCAGGGACATCGTGGCCGGCTACCTGGCGTGCGAGCCCGCCGAGCTCACCCACGTACGCAACGCCTGGCGCGGCAAGCCCGGTTACGTGCTCGGCTGGTGCCCCGGCCCCGCCGTGAGCCTCTCCCGCTCGCACGAACTGGCCCTGCTCGCCGTCCGCGCGCCGGGCGCCGTCGTCGGCGTGGACCTGGAACACGTACGCCCCGGGGTCGACTGGTCCCGTGTCCTCGGCCGTCCGTGCCCCGACCCGGCCGACGGATTCCGCTCCTGGACCCGGCTGGAGGCGGCCGTCAAGGCCTCGGGACTCGGCCTCTCCGCGGCGGCGGGGGCCCGTCTGGACCACCGTTTCTGGCCCGCGGCGGACCTCACCCTGCCCCGGCCGTACGACGGATACGCCGCCGCGGTCGCGACGGACCGCGCCGGGCGGAACAACCCCGTCCGGATACGCCTGCATTCGACATCAGATCTTCGTGAACCGGTGACACTGCCTTAACACCGTCCGAACGCCCTGCGGAACGCCCCTGACCTGCCGGATCAACAGGTAATGAAACTGTAAAGACTGACGTCACATCGCACATCCCCGAGCGGTATGACATCGAGTGCGGAAATCCGTTTCGCCTAGACTCCCCCTGCACGATGTGTCAGGTCGGGCGGCTCATCGGAGAGCCGCCGAAGCTGGACCAGTGACCTAGGGGGACTTCAGCAGTGCTGAAGATACAAACGCAGATCGAGGAGACCGATCCTTCCGTAGCTTCCGCGCGCCTGCTCGCCGACCGGCTCGCGCTCGGCAGCGATGAAATCATCTGCCAATTCCGGCAATCCCTCGACGGCGTGTCCAGCCCGCTGATCTCCACCACGGAGCTGTGGGGAGAAGCGCGGGAACACGCCAGACTTGTCATCCAGGAGTGCGCGGAGGCGCTGCGGGAGAGCGAGCAGCCCTCCGCCGCCAACGCCGCGCTCGGCCTCTCCGTCGGCCTGAGCACGCGCGGACCGCTCCAGTCGGTCCACCCGGCCGACACCCTGCGGTCGTCGGGGCTGCTCTTCCAGATCTGCCTCCAGTATCTGGTGACGGCGGCGGCCGGCCTGCCGCCCGAGCAGTCCTCCGCCTGCCTGGGGCGCGCGGTGGCGGCGCTCAACCACAGCCTCGCCACCTGCTTACAGGTCTCGGCGGCCGGCTACGACGCGTACCTCCTCAAGAAGGTGGAGGAGAGCGCCACGGGCCACCGCCGACGGCTCGCCCGCGACCTGCACGACCGGCTGGGCCAGAGCCTCGCCCTGGCCTACCGCTGCCTGGACCTGCACGACCAGGCGATGGCCGAGGGGTACGGGCCCGCCACCCGCGACCGCCATCTCGGCCGGGTCCGGGGGGCGTTGGACGAGGCGACCGGCTACACCCGCGGGCTCATCTCCGACCTGCGGACGCGCCCCGGCGCGACCGGTCTCGCGGAAGCGCTCCTGGAGTACGCCGAGGCGCACCAGGCGCCCGGGGTCCGGGTGCACATCGAGGTGAACGGCGACGAGTCGTGGGTCCCGGCGGGCCACGCCGAGGAGTTGTTCCTGGTGCTGCGGGAGTTCCTGCGCAACTCCCTGACGCACGCGGCCCCGAGCACGGTGGCGCTGGAGGTCGACGTGGCCCCGCACCGCGTGGACTGTTTCGCGCACGACGACGGAATCGGCTTCGACCAGGCGGCGCCGCCGGCGCGCGACGGGCGGTCGGGGACGGGTCTGCTGTCGATGCGGGAGCGGGTGCAGGCGCTGGGCGGGACGCTGCACCTGACGAGCGCTCCGGGGGTGGGCACCGGGATGCGGCTGTCCCTGCTGCTGCCGGAGCCGGATCCCGCCACCGCGCCGGACGTCCGCGGATGACCACGTACAGCATCGTCATCGCGGACGACCACACCCTGCTCAGGGACGCGCTGGCCGAACTGATCCGCGGGGTGGGCGGCTTCGACGTGGCGGCGGCGGTCGGCGACGCGCCGGGCGCCGTCGCCATGGCGGCCGAACACCGCCCGGACGTCCTGCTGATGGACATCGAGATGCCGGGGAACGAGGATCCGGGCCGTACGGTACGGGCGGTCCAGGCCGCCTCGCCCGACACCAAGATCATGGTGCTGACCATGCACGACGATCCCCGGCTGCTCCAGAGCCTGCTCCCCCTCGGCATCCGCGGCTACCTGCACAAGACCGCCACCCACCACTCGCTGGTGGCGGCCCTGCGGGACGCGTGCAGCCAGGACGGCCTGACCGTCTCGCTGCCGCCCCGGCCCAAGCCGGAACCGCAGCAGGCGCCCGAGCCCGCCCACCACACGCTCAGCCCGCGCGAGGTGGAGGTCGTCACGCTGGTGGCGGCGGGGCTCAGCAACCGGGGGGCCGCCACCCAGCTCGGCCTCACCGAGGGCACGATCAAGCGCCATCTGCGGAACATCTTCGCCAAGCTGGGCGCGGTCTCCCGGGTGGACGCGGTCAACAAGGCCGTCCTCGCCGGGCTGATCCCGCCGCCGTCGGCCGCTCCCCGGCGGCTGCGCCCGCCGCTCGGCTGACGTACGCGAGGTCCGAGGGGGCCACCGGGCCCGACCGCCCGCCCCCTCGGACCACCGGTCAGTCCTCCTCGGGCAGTTCACCCACCCGGTTCTCCCACTTGGTCGACAGCACGATCGTCGTACGGGTCCGGGAGACGCCCTTCGTCCCGCTCAGCCGGCGGATCGTCCGCTCCAGTCCGTCCACGTCACTCGCCCGTACCTTGAGCATGTACGAGTCGTCCCCCGCGATGAACCAGCAGTCCTCGATCTCCTGGAGATCGCGCATCCGCCGGGCCACGTCCTCGTGGTCGGCGGCGTCCGAGAGCGAGATCCCGATCAGCGCGATGACGCCCAGACCGAGCGAGGCGGAGTCGACCGTGGCGCGGTACCCGGTGATGACACCCGCCGCTTCGAGCCGGTTGATGCGGTCGGTGACACTGGGTCCCGACAGTCCGACGAGGCGCCCTAGCTCGGCGTACGAGGCCCGCCCGTTCTCCCTGAGGGCCTGGATGAGCTGCCTGTCCACGGCGTCCATATGCCTGAAGCCTTCCATTGTTCAACGAGCTCACACGGTACGTATAGAATCTAAGGCATAGAAGGCTCGATTCCTACGAATCCGCCAGACTTTCGGCGTTTGACCTTCACTCGGAGCCGTTCGGCCTTCACGCGGGGCCTGCGGTCGTGTCAGGTGCCGGCCCGCGCACCGCCGAGTTCACCCTCCCAGCGGTGGTACAGCCGGTGCGGCACCCCCGCCGCGTCGAGCACCCGTCCCGCGACGAAGTCCACCAGGTCCTGGATGTGCCGCGCCCCCGCGTAGAACGCCGGGGACGCCGGCAGGACCACCGCGCCCGCCTCGTCCAGCGCCACCAGATGCCGGAGCGTCTGCCCGCCGAGCGGTGTCTCCCGTACGGCGACCACCAGGGGGCGCCGCTCCTTGAGCGTCACGCTCGCGGCCCGCTGGAGCAGGTCCTTCGACAGACCGAGCGCGACCCCGGCCACGGACGCCGTGGACGCGGGCACGATCAGCATGCCCTTGGCGGGGTACGACCCCGAGGACGGGCCCGCGGCCAGATCGCCGGCGGGCCAGTGGCGTACATCCGCCACGTACTCCGCCACGCTCTTCGCGAAGGTGTCGGGACCGCCGTCCGCGCCGCGCGCCAGCCAGTCGGCGAGATCGCTCTCCCAGTGCGCGTCCCGGAACGCGATCCCCGTCTCGTCCAGCAGCGTCAGCCGGGACGCCCTGCTGATGACCAGGTCCACGCTCTCGCCCGCGTCCAGCAGCCCGCGCAGCACGGCGGCGGCGTACGGCGTCCCCGACGCGCCGGAGACCCCGACGATCCAGGGGCGCCGGGGCCCCGGTCGCGGGCTGGGGGTGGCTGGGTACGGTCCGGGCTTCACGGATCCGAGCCTATCCGGCACTCTGGTGACGGAACCGACGGCGGTGCCCCGTACGTTCCCCTGGGGCCGGGATGGGACTGGGATGGGGGCTGGGATGACGTATCCGAAGACCGAGGTCACGACGCCGAGCCGCACCGACCGGGTGAAGGCCGCCGGCGGCGTGATGATCCTCTGGGTGGCGCTGCTCTGGGTGCTCGAAGTGGTGGACACCGCGTCGGGCGGCGCGCTGGACACGTACGGGCTGAGCCCGCGCAGCCCCGGCGAGCTGCGTGACGTCATCCCGATGGCCTTCCTGCACCACGGCTTCGAGCATCTCGCGTCCAACACCGTGCCGCTGCTGGTGCTGGGCTTCCTCGCGGCGCTGAGCGGGATACGCCGCTTCGCCGCCGTGGTCCTGACGATCATGGTGGTGGGCGGCCTCGGCGTCTGGCTGACCGCCGCCGACCACTCGAACACGGTCGGGGCGTCGGGCGTGGTCTTCGGCCTGCTGGGCTACCTGCTGGTGCGCGGGTTCGTGAACCGGAGCGCGGTGGACCTGGTGGTCGGCCTGGTCGTGCTGGCGGTCTACGGCTCGGTGCTGTGGGGCGTGCTGCCGACCGACCCGTCCATCAGCTGGCAGGGCCACCTATTCGGCCTGATGGGCGGCGTCCTGGCGGCGTTCCTCTTCCGCAGGAAGCAGCCCGTACGGGCGCGGGCGGCGGTCCCGCTCATACCGTGAGGCCGCGCACCAACAGGTCGAGCAGGGCGAAGAAGAACAGGCTTATCCCCACAAAACCGTTGACCTGGAAGAACGCGCGGTTGAGGCGCGACAGGTCGTGCGGCTTCACGATCGTGTGCTCGTAGAGGAACGCGCCCGCGACGATGACCAGGCCGGTCCAGAAGAACCCGCCCGCGTCGGTGGCCAGCGCGTACCAGACCAGGAGCCCCAGCGTCACGACGTGCGCGCCGCGCGCGCCGTACAGCGCCGCCGGGATCCCGAAGCGGGCCGGCACGGACAGCACGCCGTGCGCCCGGTCCGCCTGGACGTCCTGGCACGCGAAGATCAGGTCGAAGCCGCCGATCCAGATGCCGACGGCCAGCCCCAGGATCACCGCGTCCCACGACCACTCACCGGTGATCGCGATCCACGCGCCGATCGGGCCCATCGCCTGGGCGATGCCGAGGATCGCGTGCGGGAAGTTCGTGAACCTCTTCCCGTACGGATAGAGCACCATCGGGACGACCGCGACGGGAGCGAGCGCCAGGCACAGCGGCCCCAGCAGCGCCGCCGCGCCCAGGAAGAAGAAGAGGGCGACGAGCGCCCCGGTCCAGGCGGACCGTACGGACACCGCGCCCGTGACCAGTTCACGGCCGGCGGTCCGGGGATTACGGGCGTCGATCTCGCGGTCGATGATCCGGTTGCACGCCATGGCGAACGTCCGCAGCCCGACCATGGCGACCGTCACCAGCAGCAGCCGCAACCAGTGGATGTTGCCGTCGAGCTGGGTCATCGCCGTCAGCGCGGCGATGTACGCGAAGGGCAGGGCGAAGACCGAATGCTCGATCATCACCAGCCGCAGGAACGCCCGCGTCCGGCTGTGGGGCTGCGGCCCGAGGACTCCTTGAACAGCGCTCATGAGAGGCCGTACTCCCTCCACCGGCGGTCGACCTTCGCCGCCGTCTCCGGGTCGGACTCGACCATCTCCGGCCAGCCCCCGTCCCGTGTGTACCCCTCCTCGGGGAGCTTCCGCGTCGCGTCGATCCCGGCCTTGCCGCCCCAGAACTGCTGGTACGAGGAGTGGTCGAGGTGATCGACCGGTCCCTCCACGACGGTCAGGTCGCGCGCGTAGTCGGTGTTGCCCAGCGCCCGCCAGGACACCTCGTGCAGGTTGTGGACGTCGCAGTCCGCGTCCACGACCACGATCAGTTTGGTGAGCGACATCATGTGCGCGCCCCAGATCGCGTGCATGACCTTCTGCGCGTGCTTCGGGTACTTCTTGTCGATCGAGACGATCGCACAGTTGTGGAAACCGCCGGACTCGGGCAGGTGGTAGTCCACGATGTCCGGGACGATGATCTTCAGCAGCGGCAGGAAGAACCGCTCGGTCGCCCGCCCCAGCGGCCCGTCCTCCGTGGGAGGCCGGCCGACGACGATCGACTGGAGCAGCGGACGCCTGCGCATCGTCACACAGTCGATGGTCAGCGCCGGGAACGGCTCCTGCGGGGTGTAGAAGCCGGTGTGGTCCCCGAACGGGCCCTCCGGCAGCGTCTTCCCGGGCTCCAGCCAGCCCTCGATGACCACCTCGGCCTGGGCCGGGACCTGGAGCGGCACGGTCTTGCAGTCGACCATCTCGATCCGGCGGCCCTGGACGAAGCCCGCGAAGAGGTATTCGTCGATGTCGCCGGGCAACGGCGCGGTGGAGGCGTACGTCACGGCGGGCGGACAGCCGAACGCGACGGCCACCGGCAGCCGTTCGCCGCGCTTGGCGGCGACCTGGTAGTGGTTGCGGCTGTCCTTGTGGATCTGCCAGTGCATCCCGATGGTGCGGCGGTCGTGGCGCTGGAGCCGGTAGAGCCCGAGGTTGCGGACGCCGGTCTCGGGGTGCTTGGTGTGCGTCAGCCCGAGGTTGAAGAACGAGCCGCCGTCCTCCGGCCAGGTGAACAGCGCGGGCAGCTGGTCGAGGTCCACGTCGTCACCGGTGAGGACCACTTCCTGGACGGGCGCGTCCTTCACCTTCTTGGGCGGTACGTGCACCATCGTGCCGAGCTTGCCGAACGCCTCCCGTACGCCGACGAAGCCCTGCGGCAGCTCCGGCTTGAGGAGCCCGCCGATCTTGTCGCTGATCTCGGTGTAGGAGGTGAGGCCGAGCGCCTTGAGGAGGCGGCGGTCGGTGCCGTACACGTTCATGGCCAGGGGCATCGAGGAGCCCTTGACGTTCTCGAACAACAGGGCGGGGCCACCGGCCTTGTTCACGCGGTCGACGATCTCCCCGACCTCCAGGTACGGGTCCACCTCTGCCTTGACACGGGTGAGGTCGCCCTCGCGCTCCAGCGCCCTGAGCAGCGAGCGAAGATCGTCATAAGCCATGCCGTCCAGTGTGTCATCCCCGGCTCCGGGACCCGCCGGGGCTTCCCCGTTCTCGCTACTGTGGTCCTGTCACGGAGGCCGCGATCCGGTCTCGATCTTCATGCGCAGGGGGTCCGCCATGCTTAGGGTGCTGATGATTCTGGTGCCGCTGGGCCTCAGCATCTACGCCTTCATCGACTGCCTCACGACCGATGAGCAGGACGTCCGCTACCTGCCCAAGCCGGTCTGGGCGATCCTCGTGCTCCTCTTCCCGCTGGTCGGCTCCATCTCGTGGCTGATCGCGGGCCGGGACCGCCGGGTGACGGGAGCGGCGGGGCGGCGCGGCGGCTGGGTGGCGCCCGACGACAACCCGGAGTTCCTCAACTCCCTGAAGGACGACGCGAAGCCGTCCGGCGGGGACGACGCGGAGGCCGCCGCGCACCTGGAGCAGTGGGAGGCGGACCTGCGGCGGCGCGAGGAGGAGATCGAGCGCCGTGAGAAGGGCGGCGGCGCCACGGAGGACACGCCGCCGAAGGCCTGAGACCCGGGCAGGTCCGGGACACCGGCGGGCCGGGGATACGGCCGTTGCGGGATGCTGGCCCGCATGGTGATGAAGCCGGGACAGGCACGGGAATGGCTGGCGACGGCGGTCGCCGAGGCGCGCGCGGGGCTCG